>DIFH01000137.1:0-47473 GCA_002427615.1 Paludibacter sp. UBA5753 | reverse complement strand
TCCCGTCAACATTTTCAATTCCGGATGCTTGATGTTTTTCATTGTCAACCGGTTTATGAAGGATATTTTTCTCATCTGAATGGATATTACTTTCCTCGACTGCGGGTTCGTCATTAATTTCGGCCAATTGTTCGATAATGGTCTGAATGTCTTCGGTCTTGCGTTTTGCCAAATGAATAATTGCAGTTGGATAATGGTTCATTTCCATGAATCCATCGGTAATTACATTCAGTTCTTCAATATTTTTGCGGAGTAGGGTAACTAATAATTTTCTGTTCATATCTTTTTTGTAAAAACAATTTCTAAAGTTGTATTTTTATTTAACTTTGCCCAATAAAATTTCATTTCGGCCGTAAAGTTAGTGTTTTTCGTAAAATTAAGTAAAGAAATAAGACTAAATTTCAATAAAATACCATGATTTATTCAGAACAAAACCATCCGATACAGCAAAAACGCGGAAGTATAGAAGTTATTTGCGGTTCCATGTTTTCGGGTAAAACCGAAGAGCTGATTCGTCGATTGAAACGCGCTAAATTTGCCAGGCAAAGCGTTGAAATTTTCAAGCCAAAAATTGATACCCGCTTTTCTGAAGATGAAGTAGTTTCGCACGACCGTACTTCCATTCGCTCAACACCCGTAGACTCGTCCGGCAGCATCCTGCTGATGTCGGGCGACGTGGATGTGATCGGTATCGACGAGGCTCAGTTTTTCGACGAAGGATTGGTTGATGTTTGTACCCAATTGGCTAATCAAGGTGTTCGTGTAATTGTTGCCGGACTTGATATGGATTTTCGGGGTGTGCCTTTCGGGCCAATGCCGGCGCTATGTGCTGTGGCCGAGGATGTGTATAAAGTGCATGCTATTTGCGTGCGTTGCGGTGCGTTGGCTTATGTCTCGCACAGGTTGGTTGACAGCGATAAACGGGTCTTACTGGGTGAAATGACTGAATACGAGCCGATTTGTCGGGATTGTTATAATAAGACGAAGGTTAGTTAATTGATGCGATGAGGTGATAATATTTTGATGTAATGATGTGACGATGAGATGATTTTTGCAAAAGTTTTGTGTTTGGTGAATATAAAAACAAGTTTCACTCTCGATAAAAAAAGAAAATTATGAACACAACAAGACCTTACACTTTCGATCGGGTGGTTCGTATAATTATCGGGTTAACGGTACTTTTTATCCTGTTTTTGTTGGTAAAACGTTTAAGCGATGTATTGTTACCTTTCCTGATAGCTTGGCTGATAGCCTATTTGCTGCACCCCATTGTGAGTTTTTTTCAGTATAAACTGAAATTTAAAAGCCGCATATTATCCATTATCTGCACCTTGCTTTTGTTTGCCGGATTACTCACGGGTTTGATTTTTATTTTAACTCCGCTTATTAGTAAAGAAGTCCAAAAATTTGTCGAAATTATCAGTTTATACACGCAGGGCATCACTGTCGATACAATTATTCCGGTTGCCTGGCAAAACGAAATTCGCAGGTATCTTTCGCAGTTTGACATTCAGTCTGTTTTGAAAGATGAAAATTTGATGATGGTAATTAAAAAGGTCGCACCCCAACTCTGGGGTTTGCTCAACGGATCGATCAACATCGTTTTGGGGCTTATGGCTGCGGTTATCGTTTTTCTTTATTTAATTTTTATACTGATTGATTATGAGAAAATTACCAAGGGAGTGTTTGAAATCATTCCCGGAAAATACCGCCCGTTGATAACAGAAATAATTCACGATCTGGAAGCGGGAATGAATCGTTATTTTCGCGGTCAGGCATTGGTGGCTTCAATTGTAACGGTTTTGTTTGCTATTGGTTTTAGTATCGGAGGTTTGCCGCTTTCCATAGTTCTCGCCTTATTTTTGGGAGTACTCAATATGGTGCCCTATCTGCAAAATATTGCGGTTATTCCCGCCGTATTTTTGGCTTTCCTTCAATCGGCCGAAACTGGGCAAAGTTTTCTTTCAATTATGATTTGGTTAGTTGCCGTGTTTGTTGTTATTCAAATTATTGAGGATGTATTGCTTGTGCCCAACATAATGAAAAAGGCTACGGGACTTAATCCGGCTGTTGTTTTGCTTTCCCTGTCCATTTGGGGTTCGTTAATGGGTATGGTCGGATTAATTATTGCCCTTCCGCTTACTACTGTAATCATTTCGTACTATAAACGGTTTGTGCTGAATGAAGAAAAACTGGATGATTCGCAGGATAATAACGAGGAAACGGTACTGTCATATCCTTCCGACGAGGAGAAGGAGAAATGCTGAATTGCAGCCGGTGGATAGCGCTACCCGATAAACCTGGAATAATAAGGGCAATGCGCTGTTTTCATAAACAATGAGTTACAGTAAATTTTCCGGTTCCGTCGGAAATAGGAGCAGTGTTTTTTTGTCACCGGAGTCGGAACTCCGGCATCCCGTCTTTGCTGTCCGTCCTACCGGATCTCCTTATTAAATGGATAAAACCTCGCGGATGCCAACTTTAGGTCATCTAATCACATAACCGGGAAGGACGGGGAGGTTATAAAAATAAAGGGCGCTGAGTAGTTACTGTATTTTTTAAGTTTGGTTTCTCAAAATTATTATACTCTTGTGACTTATGCAATTCTTATTGCCGCTTATTTCTTTTTACAAACATAGGGACTCAATACAGCAAAATAATCCCGCAGTCTATAACCGCCTAACCTATCATTTTATTCGGATCTGATATACCTTCTTGTGGTAACTACCGGCGCATCTGCAGGATAAGTAATGTACGAAAGTTCGAGCGTATTTTTGTCAATTTTATAGGTACAGGATTCAAATATCACTTCATCCTTTACTGACGTTATGGGATTTTTCCGCGTAAAGCTGTCCCACGATACCGTTTGCTTGGACACGAAGTATATGTTTTTGGCGCTGAGCACGTAATTGCCATAATACTCAAAGTAACCCGATAACTCATTGGCTGCCTGTCCATCGTGAATCCCGTAGAAATTTGTGCCCGAAACAAAAGCCCCGTTAGCGTTGAACGTCAATTCATTTACATAATACCCGCGCGGTTGGGCTGCGACGGTATTGACCCAAACGCCAAAAATCTCACTTTCTGCATATAAAGGCATTTCCTCTCCCTCATAGTTGCTACAGGCAACTACAAAAAGAGATGAAAAGGCAATTATACAATATTTAATTTTCACACTCATTCTTTAAAAGCCAGTTTGCTTAAGAATTTAATATCGTTTACATTTGTATAATCGTACTGATAAAGCCCATCTTCGGCTATCATCATCAGTACATTGTTATATGGAATCAGGTCGAAACCTTTCATTCCTGTATATTGGACGATTTTTTTTAAATACAATTCTTCAGGCGATTTGATGCTGAAAACTTTAAGCCCATCGTCGCACAAAAACAACATGCCGTTGTCGATGCCTAAACCTTTGGGGTTGGTCATGCCGTACGAAACGAGTTGTTTTGGGCTTTTTACATTGCTCACATCCACAATAAACAATTCGTTCGTGTTTTGTCCGCAATTATTCCCTGAATGAACGGTAACGTAAGCCAAATCGTTGGCAACCACCACCGGATCGCACCCGAAAACGTGCGAGATGGACGATTGGTATTCAGGGTTCAATGGGTCGGACGCCGAATAAATCAACATGCCGGTAGGTGTGCCCATAAACAAATTATCCTCGTAACTGAAAATGGTTTCAACATTCCAACCGATAGGGATGCTCTCCGAAACTTTTCGGGGCTCGGTTCCGCTCAGGTCGAAAATCGTCATATAGGTCTCGGTTACAGTGTAAAGATAATTGCTGTACAAAGTAAAACGCGACATAGAACCATTAACGCCGTTGGAAGAAGTTCCTCCATTGGAAGTAAGAACTTCAGTATCGGACTTATTGCCCCAATTCCAAAACCAACCTCCGGTGTAATGTTCAATATCTTCGGTACGTTCTTTTAATTTCCACCCGACAACGATTCCGGCATCATTCCCTTCGGGATAACACATGGCATAGTCGAAACCATATTCGTTTTCGATGGAAGGTAATACCGCAGGAAAAATATCTTCCAACCGGCCTTTCAAAACAGGTGCGGCAGGATTGGAAATATCGAACCAAACTAAATCGATATATGAATCGGCATAAAGCAGGTTGTTGCGGATAGCCAGATCGGCATTGCCTAACAATTCGATAAAACCTATATTTTGAGGATTCGAAGGATGGCGGTTGTCTATGATATGTATTCCTTTTTCCGGCTCGGAAATATACAGATAGCCTTCGTAAAAACAGATTTTACCGTAATTGGTGATTTCTTCGGTTTCGTCCGATACTTTTACCGAACTGCGAAAAGCTTCGGTGGACATAAATACCGGTTCGTTTATCTTATAAGTTACCGTTTCGGTTACTACGTCTTCGCAGGACGTAAGTGCAATAGCAAAAACACCCAGGAGGAAAAATAATTGTTTTTTCATATACTTGTATTTGTTGCTTGATTTTATTAATTCGTTAATATTTATCCACTTTTCCAATTTTTCCGATAAACAGGATTACACCCGTACTTTTCTCGCGGATGGCAAAAATGAATGGTTTGTTAACGTTAAACACAGGATAATTGGGGACTGAAGTTGTTACGAAACCGATAGAAGTAACGGCTGCAGCTTCGGTTCCTTCTTCGTCGACAGTAATATAAGTTTTGTGCAAAACTTCAGAAATAACAAGTTGCTCATTCGATATACCGGAGAAATCGGCAAAATCGGTAAATGCAACAGGCATTCCCATTGTTTCAAGCACTTCATTCAACGTGAATTTGTTCTCCATTTTAAAGCGCGGCAGATACACCATCACTTCCCTTTCGACCATTTCGTCTAAGGTTAAATTCCAGTTTTCCACCGTAAGTTGATCTAAAACATCCTGGTTGGAAATACCTTCGTTGGGTAATATCACCGTCATGCTAAATGCTTTATTGCCGTAAGGCAGGTCGATGTATTGAGCCAGATCATCAGCCATATAAGCAAATGTATCTTTTTGGTACATCATATTTACTTTTTGTTTATAGCCTGCTTCGTTTGTAAAGTCACGTTCATAAGTTTCTTTTTTGTCAAACTGATATTTCCAGATTCCTTTAAAATAAACCGCATTCACTAAATACATCTCGGCCGATTGGGGGATTTGTTCCAAAATGGTCGGTATCAACCCTTTTGTGCTTTTCGAGCACCAATTGTTGATGGTGTCCAAAGCCCAGGTTTGCGAGAAATCAATTTCCTTCACATAAGCATTGAAATTATCGGCGTTGGTTTTCAGAAAAGCAGGCTTTACTTCAAAACCGGTTCGATACCACAATGCATTGGCAATGCTGAGTTTGGTTGATGGATCGATTTTGGGTAATGAAGTTTGCATAACCCGATAATATTCATTGATATCAACAGCCGACAAACCACTCATTTTAAGCGCTGTTTCAATCTGGGTTTTAGTTTCGCCGGCAGCGCCGTTCCACGCCATGCCTAAAGCCATGCTGACACTTAAAGGCGACACGAAAACATTCGTCTCGTCCGAGAATTTGATGGTATTATTCAGTAGGTCGAATGCAAAAGCATTGTCTTGCGCCACACGTTTTACCAATTCGGCACGCAGCGCTATCGGCTGTGCATCTACAAGGTTCAAATTAGAATCGTTTTCGGTAGTACAACTTGTAACCAATGCAGTTATCAGTAAAAAATAAAAGATTCGTTTCATTGCAGTAATTGATTTAATATGTTTATTTTAAAAGTTATACCTGAATCCTCCTTCAACTCCCACAATTATTTCACGGTCGGTGCGAATGCTGATAGGTTGATTGTTGTCGAAATAATACGAAAACTTAGGTTCGAGATAAATGTCAATGTCCTTATATATATTGTAAGTTACCCCCAGGGCGGCATTCAGCGACCATTGCAAGCCCTCAATTTTTGTAGAAGCGGTTGTAGTTATAATCTGATTACCCACATACTGATTCTGAACATAAACCGAGCGTAACCCTTTTTCAACCATTGCTCCGCCGGAACCATAAACGCCCCATTTCTGATTTTTCCATATCTGAGCCGACAGATTCATAGGAATGCCCAGATAGTGTAAGTTCAAATCTGCATTGTAATTCATGCTTTCAAATTTAGTCAACAAATAAGTATAGGTCAGTCCTGTTTCGAGGCTCAATATTTTGCTGAGTTTTTTGCTTGCCGTGAAGCCGAAACTTATTGGCGCCGTATAAGTCCTGTCGGAGAAATCGGCAGGCGAGAGTATGGATGTGTTCATTGTAGGCGCTCTAACTATGCTGGATCTTACGTCGCCCAAGTACGAACTTAAACCATCATTCTTCACCGAAGAGCCGCTTCCCGATCCGATTCCGGCAATTAATACCCAATCGTTTCTTCCTTCTTTTTTAAGAGGATCAGTCCAATCCTGATTTTGCGCGTCAACATGAACAATCTGTTTCTCGTCCGGTTTATTCTTCCCGGTTTCTTTAGGTTCACCAGATCCGGCAACCGGCTCTCCGGCGACAGATTCTTTTTGAACCAAAGCAATCTCAGTTTTATTTGCAGGTTTTTCATTTATTTCTGTTACGGCAATCGAAACAGTATTTTGATTTGAGTTGTTTACACTTGCTTTGCTGAAATTATTGGAAGTTGCCTTCACCATTACAGATGAATTATTTTCGGCTATTGTGGCATGTCCTTTCAAGATAACCGTTTTGTGAATGATTAGCTGTTTTGCAATTGGATGTTCCGGGCTTTGGTTGCTAAAAGGAAGCAGCGTAAAGAGTAAAATCACGACAGCCACTGCCGCTCCGCCTGAATACCACCACCAAAGCGGAATTATTTTCTTCCTCTTCGTGGCTTTCATCCTTGCCTGAATTGCATCCCAGCTGTCTGTATCGACAGGTATACGGTGGTTTTCGAGCTTTTTCCTGAAGATTTCGCTGAAAGCGTCTCGTTCGTTATTATTTATATTGTTTTGCATAATCTTGTCCGTGAAGTGATAGTAAATTTTTTTGAAGAATTTTTCGTGCTCTCATAAACTGCGACCGGGAAGTTCCTTCGCTGATATTTAGCATTTCGGCTATTTCGGCGTGGGAATAACCTTCAATGGCATAAAGGTTAAACACTGTGCGGTAGCCGTCCGGAAGTCCGGCAATGCACTTCATTAAATCATCGGCCGAAATTTTCTCAAGTACCGAAGTATCTGCATTTTCGATATAATTGCCGTATTCTTCAATACTTGCACTTTGTTTTAAAGCATCGTTTTGCCTCAGATGCTCGAGCGCCGTAGTTACAAAAATCCGTCGCACCCAGCCCCCAAAAGCTCCGGTTCCCGAAAAAGAGTCGATTTTAGTAAACAGTTTGATAAAACCCTCCTGAAGTAAATCGCGTGCTGTCTCCCGGTCGGTTACATAACGAACGCACACGCTCAGCATGGCAGATGCGTACAGGTCGTAAATCGCCTTTTGCGCCCACGACTTACCTTCTTTGCATCCGGCTATCAGTTGTTGTTCGTCTGTAATCTTTTCGTCCCTCATTTTTATTCAAGATGAAATAGTGATTCAATTTGTTGCATCGCTATTGTTTTTTTATACAAATATACTCAAAATTGCTTCAAACAGGATTAATTTTCCGACCCATGAACTTTGACGGGGAGAATATGCGCAGGAGGGGTTTCCGTCCTATACCGGATATCCTTATAAAATGGATAAAACTTCGCGGATGTCTGACGGGACGCCAACGGTCATGACCGAAGGGAATAATTGCAATCTCGTCGTAATGTATTATTAGTACCTACATGCCGCAGGCAAGTTTGCAATCCAAAACACTTTCCGTTTTTTATCAGACTAAGATATGTTTTTTATTTTGAACTTAGCGGATTGCAAATCCTTATAATACAAGAAGCTGGGATTGCAAATCCCAGCAACGGACGCCAACCTTAGGGCATCTAATCACATATCCGGGAGGACACGGGAACTCCGCACGCAGCATGAGAGCCAGTCCCGAAATGAGGAGAGCTCCGTCCTACCGGATATCCTTATTAAATGGATAAAGCTTCGCGGACGTCTGACGGGAACCAACGGTCATGACCGAAGGGAATAATTGCAATCTCGTCGCAATGTATTATCAGTACCTGCCTGCCGCAGGCAAGTTTGCAATCCAAAACACTTTCCGTTTTTTATCAGACTAAGATATGTTTTTATTTTGAACTTAGCGGATTGCAAATCCTTATAATACAAGAAGCTGGGATTGCAAATCCCAGCAACGCTCGCCAACCTTAGGTCATCTAATCACATATCAGGGAGGACACGGCAAAAAAATGATGTTTACTGAAAAGATGATTCAAAACTTGTATAAATAAAATAATTAGATTATTTTTGTAACGGTCATTAATTTAATGGCTATTATATTAATAAGATTATGAGGTTTTACAACAGAATAACCGAATTAGATACGCTAAACCGTACCTTAGAACAATCAACAAAAAGTGCATGTTTTACAACAGTAATTGGTCGCCTACGCGTTGGAAAAACTGCTTTAATTGTGAAAGCAGTAAGTTCAACTAATTATTTGTATTTATTTGTTTCCCGTAAAAATGAACAATTGTTATGTTCTCAGTCCTACCAGATATCCTTATTAAATGGATAAAGCTTCGCGGACGTCTGACGGGATTTGCAATNNCCGTCGTAATGTATTATCAGGATTTGCAATCCGAAATACTTTCCTTTTTATACAACTACCACTTTTAAAAGTCCTTTACCTCCTGCATAATCAATAGCAGAACTATAGCGATAATCTTCGGGACTGTTTACAATTTCTGCTTTTACTGGATTATAGTGAATATAATTCAACTTTTGTTCAAAATATTCATTAAGATATATCCCTTGAGCATCATTTCCTTCTTGCCAAAAACGATAATTCTTTATCTTCTTGTCGTTCTTACCCGAATACTCAAAACGATTCAACATCCATTCCGATCGGCTTTCTGAGATTTCTGTCTTAATAGTGGCGATTATATCCTTACTGGTAAACTTCTTGAAATCACGCCAAATATCCGAAACTTTAGCCTCACCTTCACTTCCTACTATCGCATGTAAATGATTGCTCATTAAGACCCAAGCATAAATAATTAAACCTTTGTGTTCCTGGCAATACTCCAACGATTCTATCACAATGTGTTTGTAAATGGGACGTGTAAAAATACTCCGTCCTACCGGATATCCTTATTAAATGGATAAAACTTCGCGGACGTCTGACGGGATTTGCAATCCCGTCGTAATGTATTATCAGGATTTGCAATCCGAAATACTTTCCTTTTTATACAACTACCACTTTTAAAAGTCCTTTACCTCCTGCATAATCAATAGCAGAACTATAGCGATAATCTTCGGGACTGTTTACAATTTCTGCTTTTACTGGATTATAGTGAATATAATTCAACTTTTGTTCAAAATATTCATTAAGATATATCCCTTGAGCATCATTTCCTTCTTGCCAAAAACGATAATTCTTTATCTTCTTGTCATTCTTACCCGAATACTCAAAACGATTCAACATCCATTCCGATCGGCTTTCTGAGATTTCTGTCTTAATAGTGGCGATTATATCCTTACTGGTAAACTTCTTGAAATCACGCCAAATATCCGAAACTTTAGCCTCACCTGCACTTCCTACTATCGCATGTAAATGATTGCTCATTAAGACCCAAGCATAAATAATTAAACCTTTGTGTTCCTGGCAATACTCCAACGATTCTATCACAATGTGTTTGTAAATGGGACGTGTAAAAATATCTACCCAGTCTACTACTGTATCTGTTACAAAGTATACTTCTCCATTTATTCTATGTTGTATATCCATAGTTAAATATATTTATTGAAGCAAAGATAACTATTTTATATGAAATTTGAACTTAGCGGATTGCAAATCCTTATAATACAAGAAGCTGGGATTGCAAATCCCAGCAACGGACGCCAACCTTAGGTCATCTAATTACATTTCCGGAAGGACACGGGTTAAATATATTTATTGAAGCAAAGATAACTATTTTATATGAAATTTGAACTTAGCGGATTGCAAATCCCAGCAACGCTCGCCAACCTTAGGTCATCTAATCACATATCAGGGAGGACAGGGGTCATCTAATCACATATCCGGAAAGACACGGCATATCCGGAAGGACACGGGTCGGGATGCTTACGATGATTACCTTACTTTGGAATGCTTACCCATAAAAACAGGGGTCACAAATTAATGAACCCCTGTCAGTAAGAGAATTAATCTCTTGTTAATATTTAAAATCTGTTGAACTAATTTAGTTTATTCTTCATCGCCTGTATAAACAAAATCTTCATCTTCTAGAAAACCCGAATAACGATATCCTACAAGCGTACAATAATAATCTGCAGGTGCACCAGCATCAGCAATATCTTCAAACCAGATTTCAAGTTCAATTTTATCAGCTTTAACACCAGAAGGTAATTCTATTGCTTTTTCGGTGATTTTACCATTACGAATACTTATTTTAATATCATATGGAGTATAAACACCATTTTTTTCTGTCCAATATTGATTTGTTACATTTGTACACGAAAAAGTTAATGCAGATAAGTCACAATCTGATTTTACTGTAAAGCCCCAAAATCCAGCAGATGTACCTGCAGTAGTTATATCTGTTACAATAATCTTATCAGATTCATTATCTGAAGTACTTGAGGTTTTAAGGTGAAAGGACATATCAAAATCCGGACTATAAGTCACCCATTCACCGCTTATTTTCTCTACGGCTGTTCCACCAGCAACAACATCGTCATTGCAGGATGTAAAGGCAATAGCAAACAAAAATGCTAATGCAGAAATGATTAAAATATTTTTTTTCATATTCATTTTTTTACAAGTGTTACATTAAACATATATTGTGACGCATCACCCATTTGAGCTCCCCAAGTGAAAGTCTTTGTTGCTGCAATATATACAGGGGAATTAAGAACAGCTCCATCTCCCCATCCGGTATCAGTGTTTGACCATTGTAATACTACTTCTCCAGAACTTTTTACCAAAATTATTCCATCATATGCATAACTTGTACCATAGTTTGAACCAATCCAATACCATCCACCTAGAAAATCATCTACATAATAGAGTCCTGTTACTAGTTTTTCTAAATTAAGTGTATATGGACCTCTCTTAGCTGAAGCCGTTGCAGTAGTACGAATTACATTTGATGTATATTCACCGGAAATATCTTCAGTTAATGGATCTGTCAAATCTGCAACAAAAACATTTCTCATTTTTGTAGTAGTAAAGCCCTCAGGATTTACTGCGACATACTCTATTGTGTACATACCCGCAACGCTCGTATTTACGCTACCCTTTACTAATACTGCGTTCGTAATATCAACAGTTCCTGCTAAAGCAGTATATCCAGGTTCTACAAAAGAAGAACCTTTTCCTATAACCGTTATTTCTCCCTCGTTAGTAAGTGTCAATTTAGGTAAAGACGTTACTTTTGAAATGCCATAACTATCCTTATCTTCGTCATTATTGCAAGCAGTAAGCAACAATACGGTTGCAATTATTGCCGCAAAATATAAAATATTAAATTTATTTTTCATATTTCAATTATTAATTGTTAAACAATAATTATTTTGCCCACCAAACCGGAGTATCAATTGTTTCTTGCCCTGGAGCATTTGTATTACGAGATGTTTCGCTCGCTGGGAAAAAGAATCTTTTAGGTAAAAGACCACCTCCAATTTGACTGTTAGCAGAGGCTTTCAGAAAATCTGGATAACCTGTTCTGTTATAATCTAACCAAGCTTCAATAGGTAAACGTATCGCAGAAGCAATCCATTTTTGAGTAATGATAGCCTTTACTTTAGCGTCAAGAGTTGTAGTTGGGTAAACGTATGAACCGGAGAGTAACGCAGTTGCATCAGACTCGGCATAACCAAAATCAACAAACGATGCTCTAACTCCAGCTTGATAGTCATCTTTTCCGCTGACCCCTGTGCGCTCTTTAGCTTCTGCAATCATAAAATCAACCATTGCCTCTGTAAAGAAATAAACGGGGTCATCAGTCTTCCAATTTCCTCTTGCAATTTGGTCACTTAGCGTTGATCCTGCAGGATTAAGACGGTCTCCAAACACCATGCTTTTGTACGTGCCTGATGCGGTTGGACCTGGTTTATATATTCCAATATAACGAACATCACCTTCATTTTTTAAATAATCCAACAAAACGTCGGCAGCACGGAAATTATCAGTTCCCAAGCCTTCTGCGGCCATGTTCACCCCATAAAATGGGTTACGTTTACCTGCAGCATCACTAAATCCTGTAATGGCAGCCTCATTAACAAAGCCATAAGATGAATTTAGACATTCAGTTAATTTTGCAGTTACATTGGTAACCTTGGTTTGTCTTAAATACATTTTAAGTTTAAGCGTATTAGCAAATGCTTTCCAATTATCAATATTACCATCGAAAACAAAATCATTTGAACCAATAATTTTATTAGTGTTAGCAGAGAAATCTTTTGAAAGAGCATTATCTATACGTGTTAACAAATCATTGTATATTGTTTGACCATCATCGTATTTAGGAGCAAGTATCCCTGTGTTACCTTTAAGTCCTTCAGAATAAGGAATTTTGTCGAACAAATCAACAAGAATAGCATAATGGAACGCCTGAAGACTTGTAGCAACGAGATACATATTCCAATCTTCGGCATTTTCTGCCTCATTAATAATAAATTGGTAATCATTTAATGCTCCAGAAAAACTTTCAGACCACATCCAGTTAAAATCAGTTGGCTGTGGATTATAATCATTTATTGCATTATACTGATTACTTGTAAAGTTTTGAGAAAAATGTTCTGCCCAAATAGAACCATAAATCATCAAATAATTGTTATAAAAAGCAGCCGTTGAAGTTTCGGCAACTGGAAGCACCATTTTGTATGGAGCTGTAGCTGGGTTATTTGGATCTGTATTTACATCCAGAAAATTTGAACAACCAGTAAACGCTAACAGCATTGCCGTAAATATTGATATGATTATTATTTTTTTCATATTTCCTATAAATTAAATAATTAAAGCGATAATTTTAATGAAAGACCCCAACTACGAGTTGCAGGATAAGAAGAGAATTCTCCAAATTCACCTTCGATACTATTACCAAAAGTTGTTACATCCGGATCGATAAATGTGTTGGTTGACGGCAACCATACAAACAAATTCTGCGCATTAACACTAAATTCCACTTTAGTAAACGGAGTTTTTGAAATTAATGATTTTGGCAATTGATAACCCAATACTATTTCACGAGGACGGAACGAAGTTTTATCTATTAAGTAAGATGCATTACCTTCCAAACCTCCAGCACTATATAACGAACTTATATTTGAAACTGCTATTGGAGTGGTATTTTCAACGTAAATAGTTTCACCTGCACTGTTTTTCGTTTCCCTAACCGAATTAGGAGCCACGAATGGTCGGCGGTCGTTATATGCAGTGCGAATATTGTTTCCAACAAAATCGTTGATATCAGCTGTACGCGAAAAGAATAAACCACCACTACGGAAATCAAATGTTGCAGCTAAATAAACGCCTTTATAATTTAATTGTGTGGTAAAGCCCATAGTGTAATCATGTTGGAAACTTCCATATTCCTGTAAGTCACTAGAAGCAATGGGTATACCATTAGCAGAAACAATGATTTTTCCATCAGCAGTTTTACGTACGCCAGAGGTTTTAAAATAACCCATTGGTTTTCCAGCCTTAGCCCAAATTCCTGTACCCGAATATCCACCAATCTGTACTTCGTCTAAAACTCCATCCAATAATTCAACTACCATGTTTTCATTTTTTGCAAAAGATACTCCTAAATCCCAATTAAAGTCTTTTGTTTTAACCGGAGTCAAATTAAGTTGTATTTCCACACCTTTATTTTGCACATTACCAAGGTTCATATAAGCAGAAGTATACCCTGTAGAAGTAGGAATTGAAACTGCCATAATTTGGTCAACTGTATTTCTTTTATACCAAGCAACATCGATACCTATACGGTTATTCAAGAATCTTAAATCAGCTCCTAATTCTATTTCCTTTGTTAATTCAGGGCGCAGTGTTGCATTGCCAATAGTGTTGCTTACTTCATAAGAATTCAAGTTCTGAAATGGGAAAGCAACACCTTCTCCGAAAGGCATAGATACATCACCTGCAACCATAACAGACTTAAGCACATACGCACCTGGATCGTTACCGGTAGCACCATAACTTCCACGAAGTTTTCCAAAACTTAACACTTTCTTTATTTCAGGGAATGTTTCAGTTAAAATCCAGCTCAAACCGGCGGTAGGATAATTATAACTATTTGCATCTTTTGGCAATGTAGACGACCAATCGTTTCTTATACCCAAGTTCAAATAAAGCATTTTTTTGTAACTCAAATCAGCCTGTCCGTATATACCTATCAATCTACGTTGAGAATATGACTGCGCCACTATTGGCTGACCTGATGAGTTCTTTAAATTATAGAATCCAGGTAAATCAAGTCCTGTAACCGATGTGGACATGGAATTTGAATATCTACTATTGAGATTGTAACCGAGAAGACCATTGACCTCGAAATCACCAAATTGCGGCGCAAAAGTTAAGAATGCATCGATATTTAATTCATTTCGATAACCGGAAGATACCGATACAGAACCTGGATCTTCTGTATTTCCATAATTTTGACTCCATGAATCAGGCTGAATTATTGCAACCCATTGTTTAGTGCGGTTAGTATAAAAATCATCTCCTAAACGAGTAGTAAATCTAATGGACTTATATAAAGGTATTTCTATCTTAAGATTTCCATACACATGATCTTCGTTATATTTATTTCCATCTTCATTAAGAGTCCAGTATGGATTCACAATCCCATATTGCGTGTAATATCCATTTATATCATTGAACTGATTTTTATAGTCAGCCATATCGACGATGCTAAAGTCGCGGGGAATTTGCATGATATTATTGAAAACACTGTAACCTTGTCCACCACCAACAGCGCTTACTTCTTTTTGGTTATAAGTAACAGAAGAAGAAACTGTCATCCATTTTCCTTCAGTTTTCCCATTAAAACTAAATGCATTACGCGAATAACTATCAACATCTGTCGGAACTATACCATCATCCGTAATATTGGAATAAGAAGCATAAAAGGTGGTTTTTTGTGTTCCACCACTAAAACTAATGCTATTGTTATAAGTAAGACCTGTCTGATAGAAGTCAGTAATATTATTCGGTTGACCAACGAATGGTTTATATTGTTGCTGCCCATTGATAACTCGTCCCCACAAACGGTTTTTACCATCGAATTTTGGACCCCAACTGCCATTTTCATCGTATGCAAAATGACCGGACCAACCTTGACCGTATTCTGTCTGATATTTCAAAATAGGCATATAATTCGTAAATCTCACCGTACCACTATAATCTACACGAAATTTTTCTTGTGCTTTTCCACTTTTTGTTGTGATTAAGATCACACCATTAGCAGCACGTGAACCGTAAAGAGCTGAAGCCGATGCCCCTCTAAGAATAGTCATCGTTTCAATATCATTCGGATTTATATCATTAACCGAGTTTCCAAAGTCTATAGTATTGAAAAGAGTCGTACCTTGTGTAGCATTATTGCTAATAGGCACACCATCTACCACAAATAGAGGCTCATTATTTCCTGATATTGAGGAATAACCGCGTAATACTATACGTGAGGAGGAACCAGGAGCACCCGAATTAGATGTAATTGACAGCCCTGCTACCTTGCCTTGTAAAGCACTCAATGCCGAACGTTGACCTGCCTGAGTTAGTTCTTCACTGCTAACATTAGTAACGGCATATGTTAATGCTTTCTGCTGACGGCGCATACCCAACGCCGTTACCACTACTTCGTCAATAACCAAAGCGTCTGATTGCATCCTTACGGTCATGCCATTCGTTGCCTCGACTTCGACAGTTTTCATACCGACATACGAAATAACAAGAGTTTTTGCGTTTTCCTGCAAACTGATTCTAAAATTTCCACTTACATCAGTGATCGTACCCATAGTGGTTCCTTTTACCACTACCGACGCACCAATAATCGGTTGCCCATCTTCCGCCGAAAGCACTTTTCCGGAAACGGATCTTGATTGAGCATGAACCAAACCTACGCCTACCAAAAACAGGCAGGCCAATAAGAACGTTAGTTTTCTCATAAATTTACATTTTGTTTATTAATCATTAATTTGCGATTCTTTCATGTATTTTAATAAAACATGCCTGCAAAAATAAGTGTTTATAATTTAAAAAACAAGTGTTTTTGTTGACAAAAAGAAAAAATATACAAAAAAAATATATCATTATGATTATAAATGCCTGTTTCGGGTATTAATAACCTGTCTTTTTACATATTTTAGACGTTTACAAAAAATACTTATATGACTGATTATTATAAACTTATAATCCTTAAATTAATATAAAACAGTACTCTTAAAAAGAATGTAAGTAATCAATGGTATTTAAAAACAAATCGAAAGTTTTTTTCAGTTATGGTGAAGTTTAACATCTAAAACGGCATTTTAATTTAAAAACATAAGGAAAAATGTCAATATAAAAAGAACATTTTTATCAATTTGTATAAATTTGATAAGCAAATTGAGTAACGATTTGCCAAATTGAGAATAATCGATGGACGTTTTAAAAAGGAGAGTAGGTCAAAGGAGTAAAAAACAATTGTTATACAACAACAAAGGAAGGAAACAAAAAAACCTCAACAAACTTTCGTTTACTGAGGTTTTAAATTATAGTGACCGCGGTGGGATTCAAACCCGCAACCCCCACATCCGTAGTGTGGTACTCTATTCAGTTGAGCTACGCAGCCATTGCTTTGTTTTGCGAGTGCAAAGATAAGGCTATTTTTCATTTTCACAAAGAGAAATTACATTTTTTTGAATACAAATACGATTTACAATTTTCTGCATTAAATTTATAGGTACTTATTTGTAACTACTCAGCACTCTTTATTTTTATACCCTTTTGATTTTCAGTTCGACTTTGTCGAGCTGAAAATCAAAAGGAGGGAGGATTGTTTCATTATCCCCCAGTTGCGCTTCACTTACTGGGGGTTATTCATATTTAGCCCCTTCGGGGCAAAGAGTTTAAATGCGTAACAATCAACTAAATGGCTGATTATTATCAAATTTATTAGGGCGCTGAGTAGTTGCACTTATTTTTTACTAATATCAAAGCTCTACGGGCTTAATAAAGCGCCGCAGGCACAGCATATTGGTAAAAACAGGAAGACCAATAACCCTTCAAGTCCCGTAGGGACGATATATAATTAATGTATCAAAGCAGATCTAAGCTAATACAAAATCCAATTGTTTTTTATCCAGATTGGCACGGGTTACGCGTACGGTTAGCTCATCCCCCAACTGATAACGTTTATGATAACGACGTCCGTCCAGACAATAGTTTTTATCATCAAAAGTATAATAATCATCGTCTAAATCGCGAATGGGGATCATGCCTTCACATTTATTTTCAACTAATTCCACATAAATTCCCCACTCGGTAACGCCGGATATTACACCATCGAATACTTGCCCGATATGTTCGGACATGAATTCAACCTGTTTGTATTTTATCGAAGCGCGTTCGGCATTGGCAGCCAGTTGTTCCATGTCGGAACTGTGCTGACAAAGTTCTTCGTACTCCTGCTGATTGGCTCCTTTTCCACCCGACATGTATTTTTCGAGCAGGCGATGCACCATCATATCGGGATAACGGCGGATAGGCGAAGTGAAGTGCGTGTAAAAATCGAAGGCAAGTCCGTAATGTCCTATGTTTTCGGTAGAATAAATGGCTTTTGCCATCGAACGGATGGCCAGGGTTTCAATCAGATTTTGTTCTTTTTTGCCCTGAACTTCGTCCAACAAATGATTGATAGAACTCGAAATGGCTGTTTGTTTGCCCGAAGTTTTCAGATTATATCCGAAACGTTTAATAAATACAGAGAAGGTTTGCAATTTGTCGGGATTCGGAACGTCATGAATACGATACACAAAAGTCTTGGCTTTTAATCCTTTCCCGGGTTTGCCAATATGCGTTGCAGCGGTTTTATTTGCCAGCAACATAAATTCTTCGATCAGTTTGTTTGCCTCTTTTTGCTCTTTGAAGAAAACAGAGGTAGGTTTTCCTTTCTCATCAATTTCGAAGCGCACTTCCGCCCGGTCGAAAGCAATAGCGCCATTGGCAAAGCGTTCTTCACGAAGTATTTTAGCCAGCCTGTCAAGCGTCAATATTTCATCTTTAAAATCACCTTTGCCGGTTTCGATAATGCTCTGCGCCTCTTCGTAAGTGAAACGCCGGTCGCTGCGGGTAACCGTTTTGGCAATTTCGTAATGTTTTATTTCAGCCTCATTCGTCAGTTGAAAAATTACAGAATAAGTCAATTTATCTTCGTTGGGACGTAACGAGCAAATGCCGTTCGACAAATGTTCAGGCAACATTGGAATGGTTCTATCGACCAAATAAACCGAAGTGGCGCGTTCCTGCGCTTCCCGCTCGATAATGCTTCCCGGGCGGACATAATGCGTAACATCGGCAATATGAACGCCGACTTCCCACAAACCATTCGGGAGTTTGCGCAATGAAAGCGCATCATCAAAATCTTTGGCATCTCGCGGGTCGATTGTAAAAGTGGTAACTTCACGCATATCGATACGCTTGGCCACTTCTTCGGGAGTAATTCCGGCGTCTATTTTTTCGGCAGCAGCTTCCACCTCGGCGGGATATTTGTATGGCAACCCGAATTCGGCCAAAATAGCATGCATCTCGGCCGTATTGTCTCCTTTATCGCCTAAGACATCAATTACTTCACCCACCGGATTTTTCAGATTTGGTTCCCAATCAAGCAATTTAACGACCACTTTTTGCCCGTTTTTGCCACCGTTTAATTTGCTTTTGGGAATAAAGACATCAGTCGTCATTACGCGATTATCGGAAATAAGAAAGGCAAAATTATCGGAAACTTCGAGTATGCCTACAAAAGTATCTTTGGCGCGCTTAATTACCTCTACTACTTCACCTTCAGCCAACTGTCCCTTGCGACGGGCATACAGGAAGACTTTCACCTTGTCGTTCAGCAAGGCGTGATTGGTCTTCCGTTCCGGAATAAACACAGGTTCACCGCCATCATCGGGCAAAAGATAAGTTTTCACTCCCTGCCGGTCGATAACGCCAGTAATATAACCTCCCCGGGAATTTACTTTGAATTTTCCCCGCGAGATTTCAACCAGAAAGTCTTCGTCGAGTAATTCGTACAAAAGCTGATTGATGAAGATTCTCTGCGATTCGGATGCTATATTGAGCAGGGTTGCAACTTGCTTGTAATTGTATGTCTTTTCGGGATTTTCGTTAAAGATATTGATAATATTGCGTACCAGTTCGGTTTTCCGAACCCGTGTACTGCCGTTAGTTTTTGGCTTTTGTTTTTTTGACATAAGATTTTATTTTATAGAGTTACATTTCAACCTATTCATAGATGCAATTGAAATGTTAGATGAAAGTTGCTGCGGGACGTTACCGATTCAGATAAAACCAATCAAATATCGGAATTTATATTTTTTTTAAAAAGATTCAGAAGACAGTAAAGAGATAACAACCTGTGCCAGGCCGGTGTTCAATATAATCAAGTTTTTGTTTGAAAATCAACCTATTTCCAATGGATATTCTTGGCTTTGGAGCCCATGCGTCCAAAAGTCATAATAAAAAGAGTAACAACAGGCAGAAAAATGTCAAAAAAGGGCAGCGTAATAAAATATTTCCGTCCACCGAAATGTTTGGATGAGCGATTGATAATCAAAAACTGAATAATTAAACGGGTAATAAACAACGCTCCAGCAACAATCATGGTGATCAGGTTGCCAAAAACCATCGCAAGGATAAAAGCAAGATAAAACAATCCGCGCGAGATAGGCTCTATTGATAAGCGAAATTTACTTGCAGCCGTATAAAAAGTTGACACCGACAAATGACGTTCCTTTTGAAAATACCAATCCTGAAATGTTTTGTTTGGTTCAGACCAGGTGATGCTATCCGGGGCAATTTCAATTTTAGTGTTAAATCTGTTGGCGGCATGGTTCACCATCAGGTCGTCGTCGCCCGAGCGCAAATGCAAGGTTGAGGCAAAACCTTTCTGACGGAAAAATACTTCTTTGCGATAAGCCATGTTTCTTCCCACACCCATATAAGGTTTCCCGTAAAATGCCAGACCAAGATATTGCAGTGCATTAAATAAGGTATCGTAAGTAATCAGTTTATTCACCCATCCTTTTTTTGGGAAATACGCACCGTAACCGAGCACAAATTCAATTCCCGGATTAAAATTACGGGCCATGTGCGAAATCCATGTTTTATCTTCGGGCATACAATCGGCATCGGTAAAAAGCAACCAGTCGTTTTTAGCGGCTTTAATGCCTAATGTCAGCGCAAGTTTTTTGCTGCTCAGGTTAGTGGCTCCAACAGGCACAAATGTCGTGCGGAGGTTGGTGTATGTTTTTTTCAATTCGTTTAAAAGCGTTTCTGTTTCGTCGGTCGAACCATCGTTTACTACGATTACTTCAAAATCGGGATACTCTTGTTCCAGCACAAAAGTCAGAAATTTCCGGAGATTATCCACTTCATCTTTAGCGCAGATAATAACCGAAACAGGGGGTTTGTCGGGATGAAATGAAACCTTATTTTTATTTATTCTTGATTTCAGTCGTAATACGGCGCGAATGTATCGAAGATAGAAATACAATTGATAGCTGAACGCTAAAAACAACAATCCACAAACAACCAATTCAATCACTGAAAATTCAAAGCCGTAAAAATTCATTGTAATTTATTTTATTTCAATTAGATAGGTGGATAAACAAAATTAAAAAATTTCAATTGCAAAGTTAGCATTTTATTTTTTTGTTTTGTGTGCTTTTTTTAGGATAAAACGATGTGATAAAAAAAAACAGTAACTACTCCCCAGTTGCGCTTCGTTTACTGGGGGTTATGCCTACCTACGGCAGGCAGGTTTATCCCTGTCGGGGCAAAGAGTTTAAATNNTGGCTAATTATTATCAAATTTATTAAGGTGCTGAGCAGTTACCTTTTTTCCGCATTATTAAATGGTGCAAAATAAGTAATCAAAAATGATGGAATTGTTGCTATTAACACCCAAATAAAGAAGGCTTTATAGCCTAAAAGATCGCTCACGTATCCACTAATCATTGAAGGCAACATAAATCCGAGCGCCATGATACCATCAGCAAAGGCGTAATGAGCCATTTTGTATTTTCCGGGTGAGATTTGCTGCATGATATATAAGATAAGTCCCACAAATCCAAAGCCATAACCGAAATATTCAATAACTACTGCCGATGTAATAATATACAAATTTTGAGGTTGAAAATGAGAAAGTAGTGCATACATGACAAATGGGACATTGAATGATGCGCATAGAATCATTATTGTTTCTTTTAATCCTCGCTTTGCCGTAAAATATCCTGCTAATATAGAGCCTAAGACAAAAGCAGCAGCGCCAAAAACGCCATAAATCATACCAATTTCAGAAGTAGATAAACCTAATCCTCCATTCTCGCGAGTGGCTTTAAAAAACAAAGGAACAATTTTTATGGCAAATCCTTCGGCAAAGCGATAGAAAATTACAAAAGTTATACTTAACAATATATTTTTCTTTTGAAAAAAAGAAATTGCAACATCCTTTAAAGTGTCAATACCTTCTTTGAAAGACTTTACTTCGTTGGACGAACCACCGGAAGGCAGCATCCTGAGATGATATATTGAAAGAGTAACCATTATAATTCCATAAATGCTCATTACTATCATCCAGGCATTTACAACTCCTAAGCTTTTTTCAAGTTCACCAGCAAGAAACACCAAAGCACCCCCCGAAAGTATTTTGGCAACATTGTAGAAAGCACCTTGCCAACCCACATATTTAGCCTGATCTTCGGGGGAAAGTTCGTTTAAATAAATTCCAACCGTAGCTATATCGTGTGTTGCACCACTGAATGCGATGATAGCCATAAAAGCTATTGTATACGTAAAAAAGTCAGGAAGATGGAGCGAAAAAGCTACTAAAACAAAGCTTATGCCCGTAATCATCTGAGTAGCAACTACGAATGTTTTCTTGGTTTTAAACATTTCGAGTAACGGACTCCAAAGTGGTTTTAACGTCCAAGGAATCATTATTAACGATGTCCAAAAGGCTATTTTAGTATCCGAAATGCCTAAATTTTTAAACATTAATGAAGATGCTGAGGCCAAAGCTACAAAAGGCAAACCCATAGCAAAATATACAGTAGGAATCCATGAAATAGGATGACGGCGAGATGTCGATTTGTTCATTTATTTAAAAGTGTTCGATGTTTGGGTGTTGAAGTTTACAGATTAAGGATTTAACTAGGAATTAAATTATCCCCAGCATTTTACTACGGGCTAACATACACGCACCAATCACACCGGCTTTATCACCAAGTTTTGACAATTTGATAGTAGTATCTTTGCTAACAAGATTGAGAGAGTACTTCTTAACTGCACTTTTAATTGGCAATAATAAATAATCACCGGTAAGTGCAATCACACCTCCAATAATTACTAACTCAGGGTTAAAAAGATTTATTAGACCAGCGATATGTTTTCCTAAAGTGTTACCTACTTCTTCGATGAGTTCAATTGCTAACATGTCTTCTTTAAGAGCCGCTTCTATAATGTCCTCCTGAATAATTGTTTCTCCCTTTTTTATGCGTTTTTCAAGAATCGATGAGTTACCTTCTGCTATCTTTTCTAAAAAGCGACGATAAATAAAAGAGCCTGACGCTTGCGTTTCAAGGCATCCTTTTTTTCCACAATGACAGAGAATTTCATTATCAAATGTATTAAGATGTCCAAATTCACCTGAAAAACCGGATTTTCCATAATACAACTTACCATCTATGATTATACCCAATCCCAATCCCCAACTGACATTTACAAAAAGAACATTTTTTTCACCCTTGACAATACCATTAATAAATTCACCATAAGCCATTGCACGTGAATCATTATCAATTGTAACATGAATGCCCAGTCTTTCCTGAAATACTTCGGTAAGAGGTTTTTCATTGAAGAAATAGAGACTGTAACTATGTCCTGTTTCTGTATTCACACGTCCGGAAATATTAATCCCTACGCTTAGAATTTTAGGCTTCGGTATACTTAGATTGTCGACAAACGAATTGATTATGTTGCATAACTGATCAAAACTTTCCTGGGTGTTCTCATAATTAAAAGGAATGCTGAATTTTGATTCAATTATTTCACCTTTGAAATTGATGAGTACAATATTTATTCTGAATTTTTTAATATCAACGCCTACGAAATAACCTGAATCAGGATTTACACCATAAATATTCGGACGTCTTCCTCCATTTGTTTCCTGCTTTCCAAAATCAACAACATAGCCTTCTTCAATCAACTCACCCACTAATTTTGTAACTGTAGGAACACTTAATTCCATTTCTTTTCCCAAATCGGCCAAAGTATTTTCACCGTTGTTGATATAATATCGAATGATATTAATTTTTAAAAGTGCATTCTTTGATCCAAGTTCAATTTCTTCAATAAATGTGTGTTTCATTAGAAATATTTTTTTTAATTCAGGTGCAAATGTAATGTTATTTTATAAATTGACTGTGATTTTAGCAAGAATTCAAAAAAAAATAATTTAATCATTTGAATTTAATACAAAATATATGTTATAAAACATATTAGTAAATTTTTAATCTAAAAAAGTATTATATAATAAAATATTTTATTTATGTTTGCACCATTAATAAAATAATGAAGTATGAGCTTATCGAAAACTTCAATCTATTTATTAAAAACCGTGTAATCAATAAGCACAATACAATGAAAATTAAAGCAACTTTTTTGGACGAAATAAGTCATGATATTCCACACCAAAATTGGGGAGAAAAAGAGTGGGATGCCGATTTTGCATATATGAAAGATGTTGGCATCGAAATGGTTGTTCTGATAAGGTCGGGGTATAAACGTTGGCAAACTTTTCCTTCTTCGGTTTTGACAAATGAAGAAAAATGTTTTACACCTCCAACTGATTTAGTGCAAATGTTTTTAAAATTGAGCGACAAATACAATATGCAATTTTATTTCGGTTTGTACGATTCGGGCAGATATTGGGAAGATCCAAATTTCTGGACGAATGGAAATTACGAACGCGAATTGAAAGTTAACAAAGAATTGATTGATGAAGTCTGGAACAAATACGGAAAATTTAAATCATTTGCAGGATGGTATTTATCACAAGAATGTAGTAGCAAGAATGGTAAAATTATTGAAATGTTTGCGACATTAGGCAACTACTGTAAATTCGTTTCCGCCGGTTTACCCGTACTTATATCTCCTTATATTGATGGAAAGAAAAACATTAGTCAATATGAAATTGAAACGGTGAGAGACGAAAGCATAACTCTTAAAGATCATGAAAATCAGTGGGATGAAATATTCGGAGGACTTAAGGGAGCTGTTGATATTGTTGCATTTCAGGATGGACATGTGGAATATGACGAATTGATTGATTTCTTGAAAATAAATAAAGAACTTTGTGATAAACACGGACTCAGGTGTTGGACAAATTCAGAGACGTTTGATCGCGACATGCCCATAAAGTTTTTACCTATTAAGTGGGAAAAATTGAAATTAAAGTTAGAATTGGCCGAACAAGCGGGTATCGAAAATGCCATCACATTTGAGTTTTCACATTTTATGAGTCCACAATCTGCTTATTTACAAGCGAGTCATTTATTTAATCGATATAAAGAGTACATAAACGGGTAATTGAATATTAGTCACTTACCATCACTATTTATTACTATGGATTTTAAAAAATTATCAGAACAGTACAAGAATGAATTATTCAATAATATATTGCCCTTTTGGCTTGAAAAATCTCAGGATACAGAGTATGGTGGATACTTGACATGTCTTGATAGACAGGGAAATGTATTCGATACGGACAAATTCGTGTGGCTTCAAGGACGTGAAATTTGGATGTTTGCTACGATGTATAATAAAGTTGAGAAACGCCAGGAATGGCTCGATTGTGCAATTCAGGGAGCAGAATTTTTAAAAAAATTCGGTCATGATGGTGATTACAACTGGTATTTTTCACTAACACGTGAAGGAGCACCATTGGTTGAACCTTATAATATTTTTTCCTACACCTTTGCTACAATGGCTTATGGACAACTGGCAAAGGCAACCGGCAATAAAGAATATGAGCAAATAACTATTGCAACTTTCGAAAAAATTTTATCAAAGTTGGACAATCCAAAAGATCAATGGAACAAAGCTCACAAAGGTACACGAGATTTAAAAAATTTTGCTTTGCCAATGATTATCTGTAATTTAGCTTTAGAAATTGAACATTTGCTGGGAGAAGATTTCATGAAAAAAACCATTGATAATATGATAAATGAAGTCATGAATGTGTTTTATCGACCTGAATTAGGGCTCGTTGTCGAAAATGTTACACTCGATGGTAAACTTTCAGATTCATTTGATGGCAGACTGATTAATCCCGGTCATGCCATTGAAGCTATGTGGTTTATCATGGATTTAGGCGAACGTCTGAAACGTCCGGAATTGATACAACAGGCAACCGATATTGCTCTGAAAATGCTGAAATACGGCTGGGACGAAAAGTATGGCGGTATTTTTTATTTTATGGATATTAAAGGCTGTCCGCCTCAACAACTCGAATGGGACCAAAAACTATGGTGGGTACATGTTGAAACATTAATTACAATGATTAAAGGCTACCAATTGACAGGGTCACATGACTGTCTTGAATGGTTTGAGAAAGTACACAATTATACTTGGGCTCATTTCAAGGACACCGAATATCCTGAATGGTTTGGCTATCTCAACAGACAAGGCGAAGTGCTTTTAAATCTCAAAGGCGGGAAGTGGAAAGGTTGTTTTCATATTCCGCGTGGCATGTATCAGTGCTGGAAAGTATTGGAAAAAGTAAAAAAAGACAAACAACTCTCAAACCGGATATTAATATGCTCCTGAATAAGAAAACAGACCTATTGATTTTTTCTTTAACTGCTGCCCTGCTTAGTTCCTGCGTTACCAAAAAAATTGATGTATTGGTGATAGGAGGCGGTGCAAGCGGAACAACCGCCGGCATCCAGTCAGCACGATCAGGTGCCAGCACAGTGATTATTGAAGAATGCGACTGGCTTGGCGGAATGCTTACATCAGCGGGTGTAAGTGCCATTGATGGAAACAATAAACTTCCGGGAGGATTATGGGGAGAGTTTCGCGATAGCCTGGCAAACCGTTACGGAGGAGTTGACAACCTGAATACCGGCTGGGTGAGTAATACCATGTTTGAGCCTTCTGTCGGTGCACAGGTTTTAAGCAATATGTGCCTTAAAGAAAAAAAATTAAAGGTAAGGATGCAAACAAAATTCATTTCGGCAGACAAAGATGCTACCGGTTGGATTGTAAAACTCCGAAAAGGAAACAGCGAATCAATTATCAGGACTAAAGTATTGGTTGATGCTACAGAATTAGGCGATGTAGCAAAAGCCTGCGGAGTTAAATATGACATTGGCATGGATTCAAGGAGTGAAAGCGGAGAATTAATTGCACCTGAAAAAGCGAATAATATTGTGCAGGATCTGACTTACGTAATGATTTTAAAAGATTATGGCGCTAAGGCTGATAAATCAATTGATAAGCCGGCAAATTACAATCCGTCCTTATATTATTGCTCATGCAAAACACCGGCATGTAAAAACCCGAAAGAATCAAACAGGGTCTGGGATTGCCCAACAATGCTCACCTATGGCAAACTGCCCAATGATAAATACATGATTAACTGGCCTGTGGAAGGGAATGATTATTATGTCAATCTGATTGACATGACAGATGCCGAACGAATCGAGGCTTTGAAAGGTGCAAAGGATATTTCGCTTGGATTTCTATATTATATTCAACATGAATTAGGATATAAAAATCTGGGTCTTGCGGATGATGAGTATCCGACGACAGATAAATTACCATTTATACCCTATCATCGTGAATCACGCCGTATAAAAGGGGTAGTCCGGTTTAACTCAAATCATATTACTCATCCTTTTGAACAATGTGAAAAATTGTACCGTACAGGTATTGCCGTGGGTGATTATCCCATTGATCATCATCACATGAGGTATACAGGCTGGAATGCTTTGCCGGACTTGCATTTCTTCCCGATACCATCGTATTCTTTACCTTTAGGTACAATGATTCCCGGAGATGTTGAAAACCTGATAGTAGCCGAAAAATCTATTTCAGTAACGAATATTGTAAATGGAACGACACGACTGCAACCTGTAGTAATCCAGATTGGCCAGGCCTCAGGTGCATTGGCAGCATTGGCAGCAATTAAAAACATAAAAACATCAGAAGTTCCGGTTCGCAGTGTACAAAATGTTATTCTGACTGCAAACGGATACCTGATGCCTTATCTGGATCTTCCACTTTCGGATAAACATTTCAAAGCAATACAGAGAATAGGTTCTACAGGTATTCTCCGGGGTGAAGGCAAGAGTGTCGGCTGGTCGAACCAGACATGGTTTAATATCGACAGCTTAGTGCTGGTAAAAGATATGGGAACAGGCCTGCAAGAGTATTGTGACATGAACATAGATTATACAAATGAGAGCCTGAGTATTGAACAAACGGAACATTTAATCAATGATCTCGCTACAAAATTTAAATTGAAAAAATACACAACAGAACAATTTAAATTAAAATGGAGTCTGTTAGGCCTTACTGATTTTAACGAAAAAAGAAAGATAAACCGGAAAGAATTTGCAGTAATTCTGGATTCACTTATTGACCCTTTTAATTTAAAACCTGTAAGTATCAAGGGAGAATTTACTAATTAACAGCAACAGATTATACACTGTTATTATGCAATCAAAAACGTGAATTAAAAAAGACACAACAGAAATCACATTTAACAGTCGAAGGAACAATATATCTTTTATTTCCAATGCCCTATTTAAATTTAGTTTCGGTTGATTTGCTCTTTACATATATTACAGTCATTTGATTTACCTGTGTTGAATGACTCATATAATTACAGGTTTATTCGAATTCTCTTTATTCTTATTTACTAATAATTTAAAAATCTATTTGTATGAAAAAAGTTACTTTATTGATCGTTGCATGTATTGCAACTTTAGTATTGCAAGCCCAAAACTTGTTAGTGAACCCGGGTTTTGAACAATGGGTTGATGGAAAACCTACGGGTTGGATTTTTGACAAAACTGTTGCTACAATTACACCTGAAACAACAATTGCAGTTACAGACACTTCTTTAAAAGTTGTTGCAACCGGTACTTACTGGGTAACTCAAAATGTAACCGTAACACCAGGTAAAACCTACACACTGAAAATGTCTTATTACATAGGAGCAGGTGACGGAACTGATTTCAGAATTTGGAGCAACTTCTACAACATGTCAGGTACTACCCAGGTTTGGGCAACAATGACAACAGCAGACTCACTGGCTTTAAAAGGACCAGGTGGAAATAATTTGACAGCCTATTTCCCAAATGAAACAGGTGTATGGAAAACTTATGAATATGAAGTTGTTGCACCTGCAGGGTTTACCAATTTTTCATTTCAGGTAAGGGCATATTCTGCAGCGACTATTTATCTTGATGATTTTTCCTTTGCTGAAAAAGCTGCTCCATCCCCAACACCGATTGTTACAACTCTTTGGGAAAATGGTGCAACTGCAGGCAGACTACCAAAATGGTTTTTGACAACTACAAACAAAACACGTGGAATAGGAGCAAGTAATGATTATGTATATGTAGCTACACGTGACGGATTAAATGGCAAGAATGTATTTGTATATAACGCAGCCACCGGAGATTCAGTTGCAGCTTTAAATACTACCGATATTACTCTTGGGACGTTTGCACTTAATGATGTAGGCGTAACCGAAGATGGTAAAATAATTGTCGCCAGTTTAGGTGCCAATACAAATTTCAAGATCTACATGTATGACAACATGACTGCTACTCCTACCGTGCTGCTTTTTTATCCTGAAGCAGCACCGGGCGGACGTACCGGAGACTTATTTACAGTAACAGGCAATTATTCAAGAGGAACAGCAAAAATATTTACAGCTTCGGCAACTGCACCTTCACAGATATGGGTATTGGAAATGGAAAACGGAGTCTGGAAAACTGAAAGGACCCTTGTAGCTACTATGAGTAGCGATGTAACAGCTGCTGTAGCTGCCTGTGTAGCGCCAAAACCCGATGGAAGCATGTATTGGAAAGCAGCCGGACAATCATTCAAATTTATTAAAGCTGATGGGACTATTGATGCACTCGGAGCAGGATTTTCCCTGTATTCCAATTCAATTAAATATATAGGACACAGTGAAAAATTCAACCTGGATTATGTTGCTTTGTTTACATACGGCGGAGGTAAAGAATGCGCAGAGATTGTATCACTGACACCCGGCGATTTATCGACCTGCAAACTGATTGCCCGCACACCTTCTATAGGAACGAATGCAAATGTGGGAGGTACAGGTGATATCGCCGTACGCTATGATGCTACCGGAAACCCGATTATCTATATGGTCTCTACTAATAATGGTTTTGGAGCTTACAAAATTCAGGGATTGGAATTATCACCACTGACAGCTTTAAAAACTGCCGTAGATAATGTAAATCTTGATATTTACCCAAATCCGGCAACTGGAGTTGTATATCTTTCGGATATGGCCACAAATGTAAAACTGTTTAGTGTTTCAGGTCAATTAGTAAAAGAAGCATTTATGACAAGATCACTTCAGGTTGACGGACTAAAAGGAGTATATGTTATGCAGATTGAGGCCCAAAACGGGAGAGCAACCAAACGACTTATCATTAAATAACGCCCTTCATTTCATGGGTTAAAACAACAACGCCTCTTGATGTTGTTTCAAGAGGCGTTGTATCTGATTATTACTGTAAAGAATTAAAAAAACAAACATGAACAGGGCATGTGCTTATTTTACGAAAAGCATATAATTTTCAGTACATGAATAAAAAACTTACAACATGAATAAAAAAATTACAACATGAATAAAAAAATTACACAAACTGGAATTATGTTTAAAAGAGCAACTGCATTAGACATGTTGAGAGGAATATCAATCTTTGGTATGGTGCTTTCTGCGAATATCCCATTTGGGGTATTACCATCCTGGATGTATCATGCACAGACTCCCCCACCTTCACATATTTACAATCCAGGCATTCCGGGACTCACCTGGGTCGATTTGGTGCTTCCTGTATTTATTTTCTGCATGGGTGTATCCATACCATTAGCACTTAACAAACGAATAGAATCGGGTGATAAATTATTTAAAATCAGCTTCAATGTGATCGAACGCTACCTGATGTTAGTGATATTTGCCATATTCATAGCTCACATACAACCTTCAGCTAATTCTAACGGCTTTCTTAATTTCAACTTTTTAGGTTTTGACATGAAAGGGTACGACCTGAATATTATCAGCATACTGGGATTCCTATTACTCTTTCCTATCTACATGGTCATGAAAGATTCTAAAAGAAGACTGAAATCCAGGATTGCAGGATGGACAGGTGCAATAGGTATCATCTTCATCTTACAATTTGTTTACGGCTTCGAATTCTCCCTGCAACGCAGGAATATTATCATCCTTTTATTGGCAAACGTTTATTTGTTAGGAGCATTAAGTTGGTTTATAACGCGAAAAAGCACAACTAACAGACTCCTCTTACTTGGCTTGTGGGCTGCTGTGCAGCTACTTAGCAAGTATACCCATTTTGATGAACCTCTTAATCAGCTTAACAATTTATCATGGATTTTCCAATTCAGAATGACCCATTATATGCTGTTGTTAATTCCGGCTACCCTGGTGGGCGACCTACTATATAAGCGTATGAAATCGGGGCAAAGTTATGCATATCTGATTCCTGTCCATAAAAGTACAACCATACTTTTCAGTGCGTTGGCACTATTCGGGGTATGGTTATTAATAGGCTTATATAATCGCTGGTCATTAATACTGAACATTTCAACTCCCATCATTCTTGCAGGTTTCTATTTTTCAATAAAAAAATATCTGCCCCAATATATGTTGCTTTTCAAAATTGCAGCATACATGATTCTTATCGGATTGATTCTCGAGCCTGTTGAGGGTGGGATAAAAAAGGACCCTGTAACAGCATCATATCTTTTTCTGACAGGAGGGATAAGTATTTGTTGGCTATGCTTTTTAGAATTTATCTGTCATAAAAGCGAAGACCGGTATATTGTGAAATTATTCTCGGGTGCAGGCAGCAACCCTTTGCTGGCCTATGTGGCAACTACCTGGTTTGTATTACCATTATTACAGATTAGCTTTCTGGTCATACCTTACAATTGGCTCTACCCTGCAGGCTATCATTGGGTAGGAGTAATACGGGCAATTATATTGGTGCTGTTCGTAATGAACTTGGTAGCATGGGCAAGTAGAAAAAAAATAGTATGGAGAGCGTAATATAATTATCTAACAGATTTAAAATGAATAATAAATATATATTGTTGCTTTTAGTCTGTATCTTTTCATGGTCTTGCAAAAGCACACCACCTGAATACGACGGCTATGATTTTCCTGATGGTAAACCTACAGACGAAGTAGTTAATGGAAAGTATCCGAAAGGGTTGTCTGTTGACACGGTTGTATTGAGTTTAGGAGACAATTTATCCGCATTCATTGTCTATGCAACGGTAGATTTTGCAAAGAACAACAAGTTAAGATTTAGTCCGGTTCATTCAGTAACGGCACAAAAACCCTCTGTATTTTTAAGCAATTACAACATGAATAACCAGAAAGCATATATTGCAACAAATGGTGGATATTTCTGGCAGGGTTCATCATTGAGTTTGCTGGTTTCGAATGGGGTAGTAAAGAGTATTGAAAATCAAACTGTCACACGTGATGGCGTAACGGTTTATCCGGTACGTTCTTCTTTCGGACAAATGCAGAATGGCTCTTTTGAAACTGCCTGGATTTACTGCGTGACCGATGACAATAACAAACCTTATTCATTTTCCTCCCCACTCGGGAATGATGAAAGGACAAAAACATACATGCCTAACCCACCGACAAGTAAAACAAACAGTGCTGTTAAGTGGCTTCCTGTTAATTCTATCGGAGGTGGTCCGATGCTTGTGAAAGACAGTATAAATGTGGCTACTGAGAATTATTGGAAAGAAGTTTTCGATGGAGGAGGTATAGCCGGAACAAGCCGTCAACCACGTACTGCAATTGGAGTCACAGGGAAAGGCAAATTGATATTGATGGTCGTTGATGGTAGAAATTCGAATGGCAGTTCAGGCCTAACACTTTCAGAAGTAGCTGCTTATATGTTGTCATTGGGTGTTAAACAGGCAATCAATCTGGATGGAGGAGGATCTTCCGTGATGGCCTGTCAGGATGGCTTATTAACCAAACCATCCGACAGTGGAAATGTCGAGCGATCAGTTCCAACATCTGTGATTATTTCCGAAGAATTATAAACAAATTCCTTATATTAATATTTAATACAAATTTATGAAAAACATGAACTTATCAAAATTACAGTTTCGGGGCTCAAGAGGTCTGGTACTGTTATGGATGTTATGCTGCGTATTTTTTGCGAATGCACAGGTGAACATTCTGGGAAAGGTAATTGATTCGAACAATGTAGAGTTAACAGGAGTCTCTGTATTGGTGAAGGGAACAAATACAGGTACCATCACTGATATCAACGGTAACTTTTCAATCTCTGCTCCCAGCCAGAAATCGATATTGGTCTTTTCGTTTATCGGCTACACGAAACAAGAGATTACAGTAGGTGCAAACAAACAATTAACCATAAAACTGTTGGAAAATACAGAGCAATTGGAAGAGGTAATAGTAGTAGGTTATGGCACACAAAAGAAAGTAAGTGTGACAGGATCTATTTCCCAGTTAACTGGGAAAGAACTATTAAAAATTCCGGTAGCATCTATCTCTCAAATGCTGGGTGGACGAGTTAACGGAGTAATCTCTCGGCAATCATCAGGAACTCCGGGTAGCGATGCAGCTGCACTGACTATCCGTGGAGGCAGTCCGCTGGTTATAGTGGATGGAATAGAGCGGGATATAAATCAGTTGGATCCGAATGAAATTGAAAATATTTCAATTTTAAAAGACGCCTCTTCCATAGCTGTATATGGATTTAGAGCAGCCGGAGGTGTGATTTTAGTTACTACTAAGAAAGGTAAGGAAAGCAAATCAAAGATTACCTATTCTGCAGAATATGCCATGAACGAAAACACAAGTTTCCCGACATTTATGAACGGTCCCCAGTATGCTTTCTATTGGAATAAAGCCCTTGAAATGGATGGAAAAGAACCTGTCTTCACCAAAGAGATGGTTGATAAAATGATTAACGGTGATCCTGAAGGAGTATATGGAAATACAAACTGGGTAGATCAAATCTTCAGGACAGGTAATACCCAACACCATAATATTTCTGCATCCGGAGGAACGCAGGATATTAAATACTACATAATGGTTGGATATTACAACCAAAAAGGGAATGTTAAGAACTTTGATTTTTCACGTTATAATGTTCGCACCAATATCGATGCTAAAGTAGCAAAAGGGCTTACAGCCAACCTGAATATAGCCGGACGTAAAGAAGACCGTAACCAACCTTATTTTGGTGCAGGTAAAAACGATTACATGAGCATTATCCAGCAGGCTATTCGGGCGCATCCATATGTACCTATGACCTATAACGGTTTACCAACAGCGACCAAAACCGCCAGTGCACAAGTAAATCCTATTGCCGGAAGAGATTTATCCGGATTTAATGATCGAGGGACATCTGTATTCCAAAGCAATTTTACACTGAACTGGGAAATTCCGGGGGTTACAGGACTATCTGCTAAAGTGATGGTGAGTTATGACCAGAACATATCCCACTCAAAAGTATTTAAAACGCCTTACCTGGTTAGTTTAGCTTCACGTCCGACGTCCACCTCACCAAACCTCACATATTTAACCATGAATCCGGTAGCAATAGGGAATGAAGCAACAGCATCAGAAGGATTGACAGAATCAAGCCGGTTAGCATTTCAGGGTTATTTAAATTATGACCGTACTTTTGGAAAACATAAAGTCGGAGGCCAGGCTATTTGGGAACAACAAAATTATTCAGCCCGTGCATTTGGTGTTTCTGTACGTGGATACAACTTCTACGATTTCTCTGAATTAGACCATGCACAATCCATAGGTTCACAGGCTAAACCATTTTCAGGTTCCAGCTATCAAATTCCTCACGAAGGGTTTATATTCAGGGGCAATTATGCATACGACCAAAAATACTTATTTGAATTTTCAGGGCGTTACGATGGTTCATATAAATTTTCCCCGGAAACCCGTTGGTTGTTGTTTCCATCAGCATCATTGGGTTGGAGAGTTTCCGAAGAAAACTTCTTTAAAGAGGCTTTACCTTTTGTAACAAACTTGAAATTACGCGTATCGGCGGGACAACTTGGCGATGATTCAAATTCACCTGCTTACGGCTATTTGAGGTATATGTCATTCGTTTCAGATAATCCTTCAGTTGTTATCGGGAATACAGCTAAAAAGGCTTTAATGACATCCAGTGTTCCAAATACAAATACATGGGAAGTTAAGACAATGTATAACGGAGGTTTCGACCTTGACATGTGGAATGGATTATTCGGGCTTAATTTTGACTGGTTTTATAATTTAAGAACAGGAATCCTGAATTCTCAGAGTGGTGTATGGCCGGGTTCTGTGGGTGGTAACTACATCAGCGTTATTAATTACGGGAAAGTTGATTATCGGGGATTTGAAATGGAAATGTCCCACAAGAACAGGATTAATGATTTCACCTATGGTGCAAAAGTCAGACTAACCTGGACGAAGTCTAAGATATTGCGTTTAAACGAAAGCGAGAACATTCCCGATTATCAAAAACAAGTCGGATTGTCTGAAGGCATGAAAGATGGTTTTGTATCATTAGGATTGTTTAGGACAGATGAAGAAGCCGCGACCTATCCGACAGTACGTGAAGGTGCGCAGGCAGGAGACATCCGCTACAAAGATTTGAACGGAGATGGCAAAATTACATACGATCAGGATCGTGCTTTCGTTGGAAAAAGCAATGTTCCCGAATTAATGGGTGGAGTTGAACTTGAAGCAGCATGGAAAGGGTTTGATATTTCCGCTTTATTTACCGGTGCAGCTATCTGTGATGTAGCCTTGATGGGTTGGTATGATGGAATTGGCTGGGACAATACCGAATTCACCCGTACTTTCTATCATGACGGCAATAGTCCGCTTAATTTAGTGCAAAACTCCTGGACATACGACAATCCGACTGCCAAATATCCACGCCTGTCAACGGTTAGCCGTCCTAATAACGGATGGGCCTCTACTTTCTGGTTTGTTGATGGTTCATACATAAGATTGAAAAGCGTTCAAATTGGATATACTATTCCAAAAAAAATAATTAAGGTTGTAGGCCTGGATAACGTGCGTTTCATCTTTTCAGGCAGTAACCTGTTCACCCTGGCTAACGAACGTTTGAATGGATTGGATCCTGAAGCACCGGATGTATCGAATGGATATTACCCACAACAAAAAACCTACTCCGTAGGAATGAATGTAACTTTCTAACACCTTAAAAACACAAATAAAATGGAAAAGAATATTTTTAAAACAATCCTTCTGTCGGTGTTGGCGGTATTTGCAGGGTGTAGCAATTACCTGGATCCTATCCCCACTGACAAATATTCCGATAAAATTGTATGGCAGAGTGAAACCAATGCTGATCTGTATTTGAACGGGTTCTACACTTACATAAGCACCTATGGCAATTTTGGAAATGGTCAGTTTGGAGGTCTGCTCACTGACGGTATGACAGATATGTTGAAATACGGTTCTAGTGTCGCTGGTGCAGGAACACCGAACGAATATGCTTATGAGCCTTCGAAGATAACACCCGATCAAAATTCATTGGGTATTTGGGGAGATGCTTATAATCGAATACGGCGTGTTAATGAATTCATTGTCGGTTTAAAAACTTATGCACCATTCTCTGACGAAGTAAAGAATCGTTACGAAGCACAAGCCCGTTTTTTCAGAGCTTATTTATATCATCAATTAGTTATTCGTCACGGCACTGCTATTCTCCTTGATGCACCGACGACAGAAAAAAACAATCCTTTAAGTTCTGAAAATGATTGTTGGAATTTTATAGAAGCCGATTTGGATTTTGCAGCCAAAAATCTACCAAAACAATGGGATGCAGCCAATTCAGGACGTCTTACAAAAGGAGCTGCCTTTGCATTCAAGTCCCGTTCAATGTTATTTGCAAAACGTTGGGAAAAAGCTAAAATAGCAGCTGATTCTGTTTTCGCATTAAACATTTACGAGTTGGCAACGGAGTATAAGAATGCTTTCAATTCAAATATGAAAACCGGAAATAAAGAGTCGATACTTGAATTCAATTATTCACTTCCAAGTCCGGTTCATGGATTCGATGCAGAATATGCTCCCGCAGGCGATTGGGCAGAAATGGGCGGAAAAGCAACCCCAACTCAGGAAATGGTTGAAGAATACGAGTTAGCAACAGGCGGCAAACCAAACTGGAATGATTGGCATGCAGCTGCAGGCACAGATGAAATCCCACCTTATACCAGCCTTGAACCTCGTTTTCAAGCCTCCATACTTTACAATGAAGCAAACTGGAAAGGCCGGAAAATTCAGTCCTATATTGGTGGAACCGATAGTTATATGCAGTTTGGTGATAATGCTTATCCTCAAGGCAAGACAACGACAGGTTATTATCTGAGAAAATGGCTTGATGAAAGTAATACAGATTTGGCAAACAAGAAAAGTTCGCAACCATGGATTGAAATCCGTCTGGCAGAAATATATCTGAACCACGCTGAAGCTTGTGCCATGTTGGGTGATAACGTATCGGCCAATAACGACCTGACAATTGTAAGACAACGTGCAGGCCTGACATATGCCACCAAATCAGGAGATGAACTTATGACAGCCATTCGTCATGAACGAAAGGTGGAATTAGCTTTCGAGGGCCAATATTACTGGGATTTGCGCCGTTGGAAATTGGCTCATATTGTATTGAACAATGTTCGTTATCATGCCATGCGCATTGAAAATACGAATGGTCAATTAATTTACAAATATGTAGAATGTGATACTAAAGACAGGAAGTTCCTCGAAAAATTATATGCATTCCCAATTCCTTCAAGTGAGATAGCAAACAATCTGGCAATTACACAAATTAATCCTTGGTAAAATTAAGAGTTATGAAAAAAAATATATTAATATCCTTTCTGAGTCTCGCTCTCCTGGGTTTTGGCTCGTGTGAGTCACCCGATGAAATAAATAAAATTGATACAAACAGCAATTCGGGAATCATGCAACTAACGGCGACTTTCATGGATGGCACCGGTGAATTTACAGTCGATACTACAGTAAACAAGTATCCATTTTCTGATGGTGAAGTTGTGAAAATTATCGTCCCATGGTTTTATCCACTTGAAAGTAACAATGAGACCAGCATTGACAAAATGAAAATCAAAGCAACCCTTCCTAACAATGTATATTCTTCACCGGGTTTTGATATAATCGATCTAACGAAAGAAACTCCGTTCACGATTACATCACCGAGCGGTAAAAAAATAACCATTAAAATTACAGGAGAACGTAAAAAAAGTTCCGAAGCAATGATAAAGGAATTTCAATTGCCGGCTGTAGGACTAAACGGTTTCATTATGGAAGCTAATAAATTTGTAGGGCTTGTAAGTGGAGGAATGGATTTATCCAGCCAAAAGCCAAAAATCAAGTTGTCATTTCATGCTACAATTGATCCGGATACGATTGTTGCACAGAATTTCAACAATTCGGTAATTTATACAGTTACTGCCCATGATGGAACAAAGCAAGTGTATACAGTTCGTCCTTTCAGTCCTAAAAAAGTAGCTTATGGCATACGTGTTTCCAGCGCCCGCCAACTGTGGTTTAAAGGGTTGAGTGAAATGGGTTTGCCGGCAGCAGATCATATGACTACATCAATTGCAGTCAGCGGCAATTACCTGATGATAAATACCCGGAACCAAAATAATGTTTATGTCGATCGATTCTCGGGTGAACCGAAAGGAAATATGCAGTTAGGATCGATTAAGGGTAGTTTAACCAACTTCTTTGCAACAAGCGATGAAGCGGGGAATATCCTTATTTGCAATCTGTCTCCTAATGCCGGTGCCAACTTTGTGGTTTACAAATTCACAGGTGTGACAGATGCTATCCCTGTAAAACTGATTGATTGGCCAACCGGCGGTTTAGCTATCGGACGTAAAATGTCAGTAAGAGGGAACCTGAATACAGATGCTTTGATTACTGTAACCCAAATGAACTCAAAAATTGTACATATCTGGGAAATAAAAGGAGGGGTATTACAATCAGCAGCTCCAAAATCGTCAGTAACTGTTGCATTCGACAGCAATTGGTCTAATCTTGCCGATGCAGTTGCAGAGTCATCGACATATCCTTCCAAACTATTTGTCAGTGGATATCCGAGCAGTTTTGGTGCGGTAAATCCTGATGGTAGTGTCATTGGACTTTACAATTTGACAGGTGCAGGATATAACAGCAATTTTATTGCACAATCACTTGATTACGCAAGTTTCAATGGAGCAAAATACCTGGCACAAACAATTGTTGCCTTGTATGGGGGAGCAAATAACTGCCATCTGTATGATGTTACAGTACCTGCCAATCTGGCTTCTGCACCTAAAGATCCGAAACTGTTGGTATTCAGTTCTCCTGCTAACGTTGTATCAAACAATACTAATGCAACGGGAGATGTTGCCATCAAAGTATCGGATGATGGATTCAAAATGGTCATGTACATGGTTATTACCAATTTTGGAGTAGCTGCATACGAATTTGACTGTATTGATGTCGACAATATATTTGGAGAATAATATTTTTTAAGCAAAGGTATTTCATCCAATCGGATGAGATACCTTTGCATTTCATTCTAAATTTCAACATTTCTAAAAAACGTTTTAAAGTAAAAACGTTATCATACATTTCCCATGAAAAAGCTTAGTACTCCCTTAATATTGTTTTTGTTACTGATACAATTAATCTCGTGTAAGGATAAAAACCAACCGATTCCGGAATGGGAATGGAATGATACAGTACCTGAATTACTGCCTGTAAATCAAAAACCCAGGATTGTATGGATAGACGCCTCAGCCAATTTTAAGTATTTTGCCAATAGCCTGGATAATATTCAATTCTATCTGGAAAAAGCTAAAAATGCAGGGTTTACAGATATAATAGTGGATGTACGGGGAACATCAGGTGATGTTCTATTTAAAAGCAATATTGTTAACCAAATCACCAAAATAGGTGATACGGAGCGTACTGCAACATGGGATTACTTAGCAGCGTTTATTGAAAAAGGACATGCATTGGGTTTTAAAGTCCATGCTAATATAAACACTTTTGTCGGGGGCAATCTAAGCAATTCTGGCACAGGTGTAGTGTATCGCGAGCCTGCTAAAGCCCAGTGGCTTTCTATAATGTACCTGCCCGGGGCACAAGGTATGACGAGCATAATAAATGATGGAAGCAGCAATGCTAAATTTTTTAATCCGTTGAATATGGATGTCCAAAATTATGTATTAAGCATTATCAGCGAACTGGCAGCAAATTACAATTTGGATGGAATAGTCCTTGACCGTTGCAGGTTCAACAGTATCGAAAGCGATTTTAGCACTTCCACCCGTGAAAAATTTGAATCATATATCGGAAAGAAACTCACCAATTACCCTGATGATATATTTAAATGGAACACCACTCCAAATACTGATGGAACATATTCACGCATAGAAGGAACTTATTTTAAGCTCTGGCTTGAGTTTCGCGCTAAGGTAATACATGATTTTGTTGAAAAATCAAAGAATACAATTAAGGCTATAAACAAGAATATAAAACTTGGCATATACACAGGTTCCTGGTATTCTGCTTACTACAATGAAGGCGTCAATTGGGCAAGCCCAAATTACGATACTTCAAAAAAATACAGCTGGGCAACACCGAACTACAAAAACTACGGCTTTGCTAATTTACTTGATTTCTACATGACCGGCGCATATGGGAAAACAATTTACGGTTCCGGTGAGTGGACTGTTCAGGGGGCAATCGAAGTAGCTCAGGAAGTAACAAAAGGCGATGTCCCTGTGTGTGGCGGCCTATACGGCCTGAATTTTGAAAATGCTCCAAAAGATTGTGAGGAAGCTGTTTATGTCTGTATGACACAATCGAATGGATTAATGTTCTTTGATATTATTTATTTGATCATGTACAATCAATGGGATAATGTGAAAGCAGGGATTGACCGTGCTATGGCAACTCAAAAATAATACGGGAATAATATCTTCTGATATGAACCCTTTAATTTCAACATGTAAGATAAAAAATGAATTATAACCAATTAAAATTCTATTCACTTACACTTCTTCTTTTTCTCTGTGCACAGATATCCTGTCAGATTAGTATCATTGCACATCGGGAAGCCTCTTTTTACGAATCGGAGAATAGTATTGCTGCATTCAAAAAAGCTTTTCAATTGAATGCCGATGCCATTGAACTTGACATATGGCGTACTGCCGACGATTCATTAGTAGTTATTCACGATCGTACTACAGGAAGAACCGCAAATCAAAATTTAATTGTTCCGCAATCAACGGCAAAAGAATTGCGTAAGTTAAAACTAAAGAACCAGGAGAAAATTCCTTATTTGCAGGAAGTAATTGCTGCTATTCCCAAGGATAAAAAAATTGTAATAGAATTAAAATGCGGAGATGAAGCAGGAAATGCAGGAAACGTGTTCCCTATGCTTTCGGACATACTGAGACGTTCAGGAAGAACCAAGGACGTAATAATCATCGCCTTTAATATAAACGCCCTTGCTGAAGCTAAAAAACAGCTTCCAGGCAATAAATGCTATTATCTCACAAGTCAAAAAGATAAGGAAGACGAGTTGATTGAGAAATGTAAAAAATTCAATCTTGATGGACTGAATATCAATTATGGAATTTTGACAGAGAGTATAGCCGCTAAAACAAAACAGGCAGGCTTAGATTTATTAGTTTGGACTGTTGATAAACCGGAGGCTGCATTGAATGCTTTTCTCAAAAACAAAGTTAGTGGTATTACAACCAATAAACCAGATATAATTCGTGATATTGTAGCAAAAAACAATTACCAGAGTGTATATTACGGACAAAAAAAATCTATCTATGAGATGCTTCCGACTATACCTAATGAAATTGTTTTCCTTGGAAACAGCATTACGGATATTGGGGAATGGTCGGAATTCTTTCAAAATGCTAAGGTTAGAAACAGAGGTATCTCAGGTGATATAACGTTAGGCATTCTGGCTCGGCTGGACGAAATCACTGCTTCAAAGCCGGATAAGATTTTCCTGATGATTGGAATTAATGATATTGCCAACAATAATCCCGATTCAATTATCCTTTATAATTACAGGTCGATTTTAAATGAGATTCAATTAAAAAGTCCCGGAACAAAAATATATGTACAAAGTGTCTTGCCTACAAACAAAAAATTTACACAATACTCCAGACACCAGAACAAAACAGAACATATACTATATATAAATGAAAAACTTAAAGAGCTTTGCTCTGAGAAGAAACTGACATATATCGATGTTTTTACAGCGTTGGCTGATAGTGATAATCAGTTAATATCACACTACACTAACGACGGATTGCATTTAATGGCTGAAGGGTACAAAGTATGGATTGAAATTTTAAGACCTTATGTAAACGAGCCCAAAATTACAACAAAGAAAGCATTTGAGAATTCTTATTACCTGACCAGGTTAAAAGCGCATCACGCCGAGGCTGTGGTTCCTAACAGCATTGTATTTATCGGAAACAGTATTACGGAACAAGGTTGGTGGCCACTATTATTAAAAAGGAAGGATATTGTAAATCGTGGAATCGGTGGTGACAACACCTTGGGCATATTGGACCGATTACCTGATATTCTTAAAACCAAACCACGAAAGATATTTCTAATGGCCGGAATAAACGATATCACTGCCGGTAAAAGTGGGGAGGAGATAACCGGCAATATTATTAAAATGATTGATATGTGTCAGGATATGTCTGCTGAAACCGGATTATACATCCAAAGCGTATTACCGGTCAATGATACCTGCTTAGCTTATGATGGACTGAAGGGGAAGAATCCGGAAGTTATAAAACTGAATGTTAAACTTCGGGAGTTATGTAAAGAAAGAAATATCACTTTTGTCGACATTGCTCCTTTATTATCAGATGAAAATGGTTCATTAAAAGCAATCCTCACTAAAGATGGAATTCATTTGCACACGCAAGGATATGTTATTTGGACGAATTATTTAAAGAAAATGAAGTATTTATAAATATATGAGAAGTTTTCAAATAAATCCTGTTATCTTGGTTCTATCACTCTTTTTATTCTCTTGTCACGAATTGGAAGTACCTATTACATCTGACATGTTTCCTGACCCGGTAGATAGTATCGTGATACCGAAAGAACCTGATATTCCTAAGAACCCCGTTGCAGACAGCACATTTCAGGAATTTTTAACTGGAGAAGTAAAGCCCGGAATAGTACCAAACTGCTTTGCCGGAGCTTATTACCGAAAAGTATTATCCAGTTACGATAACTGGCTTGGAATATCAGGAATAGTGGTGTTACCCTCCATTGATTTTGATCCAAACCGCACTAATCCTTTAAAACCGGGTCAATACTTAGACAACCCCTCGGTATATATGGGTGGAAGAGCCGATGGACAAGAAACAGACATTGGACTTACCTGGGAGGTCATTATGACTGAAACAGGAGGTATCAGTGCTGACCGGCGCGCTTTTCGTCCTTTTTACCGTTGGGCAGGCCATTCTTCCAGTGGTCAGAAATCCGGGTATGGAAACGCTCCTGTTGCAGAAAAACAATACTTCTATCCGGGTGATACTGTATTTATGTCCGTTCAAATTATTTCGGATAAAACTCTTCGTTTTATTGTAGAAGGGAAAGGAAAGAAATTTCAGAAAGAAGTGGTTTGTAACGGTTATACCCTGACTGGCAAAGGAGAATATAAACGGGTTAATGCAATCGATCAGGTTAGTAATGAAGGGAAACCTGTTCAGCAAACAAAAACGAAAGTACTGGGAGCTAAGTGGATTGAATCAAACCTATACAGGAATTACGAAGGTAAAATCATCAAAATCCCTTTCAATCTTAAAAGACAATTGGATATGCGTTGCCCCGACGTATCAAACTTTACAATTTTCTGTTCTTCAGGCGATGCTTTAAAAGGTGGTGAACAAATAAATATCTTCGGCGGAACAAATTGATTTATCAAACATAATAACCATTTACGTATTAAAAATTATACATATGAAAACAATTTTCAGATTTATTATGCTCTTGCTGATACTTATTGTATCGGTCAATGGATATGCAAAAAACAAAGTTACACAGAAACCGGCTTTAATGTGGTTCGATGCAGAAGCGAACTTTAAACGATTAAGTTATCCTGATTCCATTGATTTCTATCTCGAGAAAATCAAAAAACTCGGATTTACTCATGCCGTATTAGATGTCCGGCCAATTACTGGTGAAGTTTTGTATAAAAGCGCTTATGCTCCACAAATGAAAGAATGGGATGGATTTGTTCGTCCTGATTTCGATTTTGTAGGTCATTTCATAAAAAAAGCCCATCAGTTAGGACTACAGGTGCATGCTTCACTTAATATATTTGTTGGAGGGCATAACTTTTTCGACCGGGGCATAACTTATACCGATCATCCTGAATGGGCATCCATGGTCTATACACCCGACAAAGGAATTATTTCGATTATGCAGGAAAAGAAGAAATACTCAGCAATGATTAATCCCATTTTACCGGATTATCAGGAGTATATCCTGAACATATTGACTGAAGTGGTAACTAAATATCCCGAAATAGATGGTTTGATACTCGACCGGGCACGTTACGATGGCATATCTGCTGATTTCTCTGATTTTTCGCGTACTAAATTTGAAGAGTATATCGGGAAGAAGATCAACAATTTTCCAACTGACATTTATGAATGGAAAAAAGATTCAGAACAAAAATATTATCCTGCCCGTGGACAATATTTTTTGAAATGGATTGAGTGGAGGACAAAAAACATCTATGATTTTTTTGCATTGGCACGTCAAAGGGTTAAAGCTGCCAACAAAAAAGTATCATTCGGGACATATACCGGAGCCTGGTATCCCAGTTATTTTGAAGTAGGTGTAAACTTTGCAAGCAAATCTTATGACCCAAGTAAGGAATTTGACTGGGCAACTCCTGAATACAAAAACTACGCGTACGGAGACATGTTGGATTTGTATGCAACAGGTAATTATTACACCAACATTTCAATGGAGGATTACAGGAAAAACAATTCGACTGTATGGAATGAAACTGATAGTAAGGCTCAGTCCGGAACATGGTATTGCGTTGAAGGTTCCTGCGAAAAATTACACAGCATTCTTAAAGGGAAACCATTTTATGGTGGTATTTTAGTGGATCAGTTTTATGACAAACCTGAAGATTTGACACGTTCGATTGTAATGAATCTGCAGAAATCAGATGGTTTAATGATTTTTGATATTGTTCACATTATTCGGAAGAACCTTTGGAAAGAAGTGGAAAACGGTATGCGTCAGGGAGGTAATATGGATTCAAATAAAAGGGGGAAATGATAAAACGCATTTGGTTTTTTATTATAGCTTTAGGATTTTTAGGCAGCTTATGCGCTCAGGATTCAACATATTACCGTGCTAAAATATGGGATAGTAAAATTTCCGGATTCAGGAAAGCAGATGCAAAAAACATTCACCCAACACATCCAATCCTGTTTATCGGAAGTTCATCTTTTGCCAGATGGATAGGTTTAAGGTACTGTTTTTCAAAATATTATATTTTGAACTGTGGCTTTAAAGGCTCAATAACATCTGATCTGATTTATTATGCGGATGATATTATTTTCCCCTACAAGCCTTCTCAGATTTTCATTTACGAAGGAGATAAGGACCTCGCAAATAGCATGAGTATTGATGAGCTTATGATTGATATCAAAACTCTTGTCCGTATTATTGAAATTCGATTACCGGGTTTTCCTGTAGCAATTCTTTCAATTAAATCAAACCCTAAACGTGACAGGTTTCGTTTGAAATATGAGACATCCAATGCCCTGTTAAAAGAATTCACACAAACAAAAAGTAACCTTACTTTTATTGATGTTGCATCAGTTCTGATTGATGAGCATGGTAAATACCAATGGATATGTTTGCACCCGATTCGTTGCATATAAACGAATCGGCATACAGTCATTGGACAGACCGTATTCGTCCGCATTTAATCAAGGTCTGCTGAAAAAGTATAATAAGTCTGATAAATAGTAATATATAGTAATTTTTTAGGTGTAAATGTAAGGTTTTTGAATATAACTAACCATTTTCTTTGCACTACAATTTGTGTTTCTATTGAAAAATTTCCTGAAAGATTGCCTGCCGCAGGCAGGTATGTATAACCGCCGGAAAACCGGCGGACAAGAATAGTAGAAAGGAATAGAGCCCTGCAAGGGTTNNATATTATGATATTGTTCAGCCCACTTCGGGGCTGGGGTTCTTGGTTATTCAACATCCCCCAGTATCGCTACGCTCACTGGGGGTTATTCACATTTAGCCACTCCGTGGCATAAAATAGTTTTTCAGCAGACCCTAAATAATCTACTCACCACCTCGTTTTTGCATAGGACTGATATATTTAGAGCTTACAGACAAGTAAAACTTTCAATTTGAAAGACAAAGAAAAAGGGGATGACCTTTTAAGACATCCTCTTGAAATAACTTATCGAATATATAAATAGTACTATGGTTTATTTAAATTCTCCTTTTTGCCTGACCATTTTAAATAGCTCCTTTTTCTTATCATTATATGTATCCAATTGAGTTGGAGTAAGGATAGATTTGAATTCACTGATTCTAAGCTCATCGATTTCTCTGACCGCCTTCAACTTTTGGATTTTGCTCTTGTCTTCCAATTTAATTTTTTCCATCTCTTTGGCAAATCTCAGATTAATCGGCTTAACTTGTTCAACTTGTTTGGAGTTGAGAACCAATGTTTTTTCCATCCACTGAGTGTGAATCTGAGCCCGTTTTTCGGGAGTTGTTTCATTGAAATCTTTATTTTGAGCGAAGATATTCATACCGAATATCATGATACCGATGATGACTAAAACTGTTTTTTTCATTTTTTTGTATTACAAAGTTACATATTCACCTGTTTCTAAATTAACAGAAAATGACTGATTACCAAAAGTCAGAGTTGCCATTCCATTTCCTTCAAAAATGACTGTTCCTGAATACTCAAAATCACCTTTATTGGCAAGCGTGCCGCTGATTGTCGCAGTGGCTGAACCACTGGCTATTACATGATTCATTTTATTAACCTTGATATTGTTGAATATTAAACTTGTTTCTGAGTCAGATTGTTTTGGATTCAAGCCTTTGGTTTCAATGTCAGACGAACGCATAAATGTTCCGTTCACAGTACAAATTTCACTATCGAGACTACTTATTGACAATTCGCCTGAGCCAGTATGTACTGAGCTTAGACGTGGCGCATCGAAATTTCCATTGTATGAATATTCTACAACGCTGGAGGTTGGAGTTCCATTGTTTCCCAAAGTAAAATCGTAAGAAAAACCGGCAACAAGTGAATAAGTAATCAATGCTTTCGGGAAACTCGAATAAGTGATGGTAGTGTCTTTACTTACAATTGTCGCTGTTTTTGCCTTTTGAGGCACATCGCCGGCATTGCTGCTAACTTCAACAGTGGAATAAACAAGGCCTATTGCGCCCATAGCATCTTCCGAAAGAGCCATTGCCGCCATTTCGGTGGCTTCTTCTGCCGAAATTGAATCTTGATTTACTTCTTCTTTACAAGAACTTATGGTCAGAATAAGACTGATACAAATAAAAGATAAAAATAGTTTTTTCATTGTTCTAATTTTTTTGTGATTAATTTTGCTTTGACAGATTCTATTTTTCAGACATGATGAACATGATTAACATGTAAATTATACCTCGAAAGAATGATCTATTATAAAAATCTACGGAATTTATGTTGTTTTAA
>DIFH01000056.1:61976-68809 GCA_002427615.1 Paludibacter sp. UBA5753 | reverse complement strand
AACCACGAATTGAAATGGAGCGAATCGGGCGCTACTGATTTTCTGAAAGTGTTTGGTAATGATAAATTTACATTCACACATAAAGGGTTCAAATTCATTGGATTTGCCACGGGACCTATTATCAAAATGGGCGATGGACATATTGCACCGCAGGATATCGACTGGGTAGATGCTGAACTGACTAAAGTTGGAACGGACATTCCGGTTATTGCTGTAACACATTATCCTTTGCAAACAGGCGATGTGGATAACTGGTACGATGTGACGGATGTGTTGCGCAAATACAATGTGCAGACTGTGTTGGGTGGTCATTATCACCGAAATTCATTGTTAAATTATGATGAGATTCCTGGAATAATTAATCGTTCTACGCTCAGGGCAAAAGATTCAATAGGCGGTTATTCGCTTTACACCATTTCCGATTCGATACATGTTTCCGAGAAGAAAACAGCGCAACCCGAACGTCGTTGGTTATCGGTTCCGGTTGAACAAAAAGAATACGATCAACCTGATTTGTCGTTACGACCTTCGTATCAAGTCAACGAAGATTATAAAAATGTCCGCGAAATATGGCGTTTGGATTCACGCGTAGGCATCTATACCACTCCGGCAGTTCAGAGCAATGTAGTTTTTTATGGCGACGATTTGGGTTTTTTTCATGGTGTACTGCTTAACTCGGGAAAACCAGTTTGGAAATTTAAAACCGGCAGCCGGATTATCTCATCGCCTGCAGTAAGCAAAAACAGGGTTGTTTTCGGTTCTACCGATGGAAATATCTATTGTCTCGAAACAGAAACAGGAAAACAAATTTGGAAATTTACCACGACTAAAGCTGTAATGGGTTGTCCGTTAATTCAAAACGATACGGTTTATATCGGTGGAAGCGATGGTTGTTTCCGCGCGTTCGATTTGTCCACGGGAAAAGTGTTTTGGACATTCGACCAATTGAAAAGTTATGTTGAAACCCGTCCGGTTGTAAATAACGGAAAAGTGATGTTCGGGGCATGGGATACCAATTTTTATGCGCTGAATGTGAAAGATGGAACTTTGGCGTGGAAATGGAATAACGGGCAGAATCGTATGCACTTTTCGCCGGCTGCTGTGCTTCCTGTGGTTTCGAATGGAAAGGTTTTTATCACAGCTCCCGATCGTTACTGGACGGCGCTTGACGTTGAAACGGGAAAAGTAGTGTGGCGCACTAATCATCATGAAGTACGTGAAACCGTGGGATTATCCGAAGATGGGAAAACGGTTTTCAGCCGCTATATGAACGACAGTGTAGTAGCGCTCGATGCTTTCGCTGATTCGCCTAAAATTATATGGAAAACCGATGCCGCCTTTGGATATGATCATAATGCGAGTATGCTGATAGAAAAGGATGGAACGGTAGTTTTCGGAACAAAAAACGGGTTATTGCTCGGAATTAATGCGAAAGATGGAAAGGTTTTATGGCGACATAAAATTGGAAATTCCATTATCAATACCATTACGCCTTTATCAAAAAAAGAATTTGTACTGACCACCACCGAAGGAGTGGTTTGCCGGATAAAATATTAAAAATGAAGTTGAATAAAATTGCTCAATCGATAAACGTAAACGGAAAATTTCCGGATGCCGATATCAACTGGTTGCTTACCGACAGCCGTACGCTTTCGTTTCCGTCCGAAAGTTTATTTTTCGCCATTCGTACTAAACGCAACGATGGTCATCGTTACATAGCCGAACTTTACCGGCAGAATTTACGGTATTTTGTTGTGAGTGAGATACTCCCTGAATTTAAGGAGCTTTCGGAAGCCGTCTTTTTACAGGTTGATGATGCTTTGGCTGCTTTGCAAAAGCTGGTTGTAGTTCGCCGCAATTCTTTCGATGTTCCGGTCATAGGTATTACGGGCAGTAACGGTAAAACCGAGGTAAAGGAATGGTTGTATCAGCTTTTGCATACCGATTTTTCCATCGTTCGTTCGCCGCGAAGTTACAATTCACAAATCGGCGTGCCGCTTTCGGTTTGGGCGATGAATGAAAACACGCAACTCGGTATTTTTGAAGCAGGCATTTCCGAACCGCACGAAATGGAAAAATTGCAACCGATAATTCGTCCGACAATAGGAGTTTTTACCAACTTAGGCGATGCACATCAGGAAAACTTTCACAGCCTGAAACAAAAATGCGAGGAAAAACTGAAATTATTCAAGGATGCTGAAGTTTTGATTTATAATGCGGATAATAAGGTTGTTGACATATCGATAGCCCAATTGGATTTTAAAGGGATGCTGTTTGCGTGGGGCAAAAGCAATAAGTCGGCGCTTCGTGTTGTTGAATTGAAAAAATCGAACAGTAAAACCCTTGTTTCTCTGCAATATAATTCAAAAGATTTTTCGGTAGAAATTCCTTTTACCGACGATGCTTCGGTAGAAAATGCACTTCAATGTGTCGCCGTTTTATTATATCTCGGCATTGAATCTACTGAAATTGCTCGCCGGATTCTTTTATTGGAGTCGGTAGCTATGCGTCTCGAAGTAAAAGAAGGTATACGCAATTGTCTGATAATTAACGATAGTTATAATTCCGATTTGAATTCGTTGAGCATAGCGCTTGATTTTTTGAATCAACAGGCGACGGCAAAGAATCTTTCGCGCACCTTGATTCTGTCGGATATTCTGCAAAGCGGACAATCGCCCGAAAAGCTTTATGAAACAGTTGCCGGATTGGTGAAAAACAAAAACATTCAACGAATCATTGGCATAGGTCCGGATATTTCGTTACATGCCGGTAAATTTTCGTTTTTGACCCATGCTTTTTTCGATGACACCGAAAGTTTCCTTAAATCGGGATTAATCCACGATTTCAAAGATGAGATTGTGTTGCTCAAAGGTTCGCGTAAATTTCATTTTGAGGCAATTTCGACCAAAATAGAGCTGATTGCCCATGAAACCACGCTCGAAGTAAATCTGAACGCTTTGGTGGATAATCTGAATTATTTCCGCTCGAAACTTCGTCCCGAAACGAAAGTGATGTGCATGGTGAAAGCTTTTGCTTACGGGAGCGGTTCGGTGGAAGTAGCCCGTACCTTACAGCATCATCGTTGCGATTATCTGGCAGTGGCAGTGGCCGACGAAGGTGTGGAACTAAGGCGTGAAGGCATCCGCATTCCTATTGTGGTGATGAATCCAGAGCAAGGTGGATTCGGACTTATTTTCGACAATAACCTGGAACCCGAAATTTACAGTTTCCGTTTGCTGGATGCTTTTATCGCTGCTGCCGAACGAGTGGGGATAACCGATTATCCTATTCATATCAAGGTGGATAGCGGTATGCACAGGCTTGGTTTCGAACTGCAGGATATGGAACAACTCATAAGTCGGCTCAAAAATCAGCAACAGGTAAAAATCCGTTCGGTATTCTCGCATTTGGCCGGAGCCGATGAAGCAAAGTTCGATACTTTCACTAAAGAACAAATTGAAAGATACACGGCTTGTGCGGATATGATTTCTTCAGCTTTTACCCATCGCATCATGCGTCATATCCTGAACTCGGCCGGAACGGAACGGTTACCGCAGTACCAGTTTGATATGGTCAGGTTGGGAATTGGTCATTACGGTATCAGCTCCATTCCCGATGTAAGCCTGAAACAGGTTTGTTCTCTGAAAACCATTATTTTGCAGATAAAAAATATAAAAGCCGGCGAAACGGTGGGTTACAGCCGCAGAGGAATTGTGGAAAAGGACAAACGTATTGCTATTTTACCCATCGGTTATGCTGATGGTTTCGACCGCAAACTTGGTAACGGAGTAGGAGAGGTGCTGGTCAACGGAAAACGGGCTAAAGTGATTGGCAATGTGTCGATGGATTTGATTACGATTGACATAACGGGTATCGATGCTGCTGAAGGCGATATGGTGGAAATTTTCGGTGAAAATCTGACAATTTCGGAAGTTGCGGGTTGGCTGAAGACCATTCCTTATGAGATTCTTACAAGTATTTCGCGCCGCGTGAAAAGGGTTTATTTTCAGGAATAACCATGATATTAAGTTATATACAAAACATATCAACAGCTCACGTTTTACTATTAAGCGCTTCGAAACTTGCCACTCAACTTGGTAAGGAGTTTGGTGTTTTACAGTTTGTCGGGTCGGATAAAGAAATTGGCGAAAGAGAGTCCGTTTTATCCGAAGTATTAAGAACTCTTCGGATAAAAACAGCTTTTTCAGAAGTTTGCTGTGCAAAACTAAGTCAGTTATCCGAAATTTGCGAAAAGCGTGATGTTTCGTTTCTTTTTTTGCAATTGAGTGATTGCCGGTCAAAGTCAATTCAGCAATTGCTGAATGCTTGTCGCGATTTGCGTATTCCTTATCTCTTGTATAAAGATGATTTTCAGGAGCTTCATCTCGACAAAGTTATTTTACCGGTTAATTTTCTGGAAGAAGAAGTTGAAAAAACGCAGTTTGCAGCAGCTTTCGGAAGGTTTTGCGGATCGGAAATAGTTATGTTGCTTGCCAACGATTATGGTTCGAAAGCGGGAACGAATGCCGAACGGATGCAACAACTTTTCGATAAATTTGAGTTCAAATATTCCTTTGGAAAAGGGCTGAAAGATAGTTTCGGAATAGATAAAGAAGCAGTGCAAAAAGCTGAAAATGAAAATGCCGGAATTGTGATCGTAACCGCTTCTCGTGACTATGGTTTGGATGATGTGCTCTTCGGACCAAAAGAACAACATTTGGTGAAAAAATCGACTAAACCAGTTTTATTAATCAATCCCCGTGGTGATTTGTACACCTTGTGTGATTGATTTTACTGTCAGTTTTAAGTTTGAAAAGTCTTAAAAGACTGCCATTCTGCCATTCTACCCTGCCATTCAGAAGTTAAATATCGTTTTGGCAAAATTATTGATAAACGAAGACTGACAAGAAAAGTTAATAAATTAAGTAGAAAAAAATATTTATTTTCAATATGAAAAAAGAAAAACATGCCGAAGAAATCCCCGAAGTGAATGAAGTAAAACAGGAAACGGAAACTCCTGAAACTCCTCAAGTAGAAGAAACTTCGGAACAGGCTGCCGAACAAATTGCGGATGATTTGGAAGTGCTGACGCAAAAATGTGCCGAACTTAACGATAAGAATTTACGTTTAATGGCTGAATTCGACAATTATCGCAAACGTACCTTGAAAGAACGTATGGATTTAATTAAAACAGCCGGCGAAAGTGTTTTAGTAAACATGCTTCCTTTGATTGACGATTTTGAACGTGCGCAAAAAGCCATGGAAACATCCGAAGATATTGTGGCTGTTAAAGAAGGTGTGGAATTGATTTACAATAAGTTTATTGCTTTTTTGATGCAAAACGGCGTGAAAGCTATTCCTACCGAAAACGAGGAATTCAATACTGATTTACACGAAGCAATTACCACTTTGCCCGCGCCGACCGAGGACTTGAAAGGTAAAATTGTAGATTGTGTTTCAAAAGGTTATACCTTGAACGATAAAGTAATCCGTTTTTCGAAAGTAGTAGTGGGAGAATAAAGCATTTCGAGCCTCCCCGACGAAAGTCAGGTTGTACGTTTCGTGTTTCACGTTCAAGGTTTGAAAGTTTGCAATTTTTTCCACATCTTTCATTTTTAATTAAAATTTATGTCCAAAAGAGATTTTTACGAAATATTAGGCGTTTCCAAATCAGCTACGGCCGACGAAATCAAGAAAGCGTACCGGAAGAAAGCCATCGAGTTTCATCCCGATAAAAACCCCGGAGATAAGCAGGCTGAAGAGAATTTCAAAGAGGCGGCTGAAGCTTACGAAGTGTTGAGCGATCCGCAAAAACGTCAACGATACGATCAGTTTGGCCATGCGGGAGTAGGTGGAGCAGCCGGAGGCGGCGGATTTAGTGGTGGCGGAATGAGCATGGATGACATTTTCTCTCATTTTGGCGATATTTTCGGCGGTCATTTTGGTGGATTCGGAGGTTTTGGCGGCAGTCAGCGAAGCAATGGACAGAGAGCTCGCCGTGGTTCCGATTTGCGCGTAAAGGTCAAGTTGACCTTAGCCGAAATTGCAACAGGCGTTGAAAAGAAAATCAAAGTAAAGAAATACGTTTCATGTTCGCATTGTAACGGTTCGGGATCGGCACACGGCTCACAGCCGGTTACCTGCACGACCTGTCATGGCTCTGGTCGTGTTACGCGTGTACAGCAAACCATTCTGGGGCAAATGCAAACAGCTTCGGAATGTCCGACCTGTGGCGGCGATGGAAAAATTATTAAAGAAAAATGTCTTCATTGTGCCGGCGAAGGTATCGTCCGTGAAGATGAAGTGATTACCATCAACATTCCTGCCGGTGTGATGGAAGGAATGCAGCTTTCGATGAGCGGCAAAGGAAATGCTGCCCGCCGGGGTGGTGTGAACGGCGATTTGCTCGTTTTGGTTGAGGAAGAAGCACATCCTGAATTGATTCGTGACGAAAACGATTTAATATACAATTTATTACTTACTGTTCCTATGGCTGTGTTGGGTGGCTCGGTCGAAGTGCCTACGGTGGATGGAAAAGTAAAAGTAACCATCAATCCCGGAACGCAGCCGGGAAAAGTGTTACGCTTGCGTGGAAAAGGTTTGCCCAACGTAAATCGTTACGGAACAGGTGATTTATTGATAAACGTTGGCGTTTATATCCCCGAAAATCTGAATAAAGAAGAAAAAGCGCTAATTGAGAAGCTGGGAAAATCGGAAAATGTAAAACCCAATTCAGCGGCTTCACGTGATTTTTTCTCGCGTTTCAGAAATATGTTTGAATAAAATATAACTGATAATAAAATCGGCTGAACTTCTTAAATACCTTAGACGAA
>DIFH01000056.1:54385-61946 GCA_002427615.1 Paludibacter sp. UBA5753 | reverse complement strand
AAGCGGCTGACTCGGTAAAAATCAAATCAAATAAATGATAAAAAAGAAATAGCGTTTCAAACTTGAAACGCTATTTCTTTTTTCAGTTCAAAATTCCGAAGAAAAATGGAACCGGATATTTTTAAAATCGTTTTGTGCCATTTGCAACACATAACCTGAATCAGCCAGAAATACGTCCCGTCCTTCTTTATCCACAGCCATATACTGCGCTTTCCGTTTTTTGAAGTTGTCAAGTTCGGTAGCATCGTCGCTTTCAATCCAACAGGCTTTGTGCAGCGAAATTGGCTCCCAGCGGCATTGCGCGCCATATTCGTGCAATAAACGATACTGAATTACCTCAAACTGAAGTTGTCCGACTGTCCCGATAATTTTACGATTGTTGTACTGATTGATAAATAACTGCGCCACACCTTCGTCCATTAACTGGTTGATGCCTTTGTCCAATTGTTTGGTTTTCATCGGGTCGGCATTTTCGATATATTTAAACATTTCGGGCGAGAAACTTGGAATACCTTTGAAATGAAGATTTTCACCACTGGTCAGGGTATCGCCGATTTTGAAAGTTCCGGTATCGGGTAAACCTACTATGTCGCCCGCATAAGCCTCGTCCACCGTTTCTTTTCTTTGAGCCATAAAAGCAGTAGGAGAGGAGAAGCGCATCATCTTGCCATGACGAACATGTTTGTAATTCACATTACGTTCAAACTTTCCCGAGCAAACCTTGACAAAAGCGATGCAACTCCGGTGGTTCGGGTCCATGTTGGCATGAATTTTAAATACAAAGCCTGAAAAATTTTCTTCATAAGGATCTACTTCACGCTCCTGTGTATGAACCGGACGTGGCGACGGCGCTATTTCGACAAAACAATCGAGCAATTCTTTTACTCCGAAAGTGTTTAACGCACTGCCGAAAAAAACGGGAGCCAGCTCGCCCGCCAGGTATTTTTCGGTATCAAAACCCGAATACACACCATTAATCAATTCCATATCTTCGCGCAGTTTGGCTGCATCGTTTTCGCCGACTAATCCGTCCAGTTCAGGGCTGTTTATATCGGATAAAGCAATTGATTCGCTGATTGTTTGTTTGTTGGGTGTATAAAGTTCCAGGTTGTCCTTGTAAATATTATAAACGCCTTTAAACGAGAATCCCTGATTGATAGGCCAGCTAAGCGGACGTACGCCAATGCCGAGTTCAGCTTCGAGTTCGTCGAGCAAATCGAAAGGGTCTTTTCCTTCGCGGTCCATTTTGTTCACGAAAATCATCACGGGCGTGTTGCGCATACGACAAACGTTCATTAGTTTACGTGTCTGTGCTTCAACTCCTTTGGCTGTATCTATCACAATAATTACACTGTCGACAGCCGTCAAGGTGCGATAAGTATCTTCGGCAAAATCCTGGTGTCCGGGGGTGTCGAGAATATTGATTTTATAATTGCGATATTCAAAACCCATAACCGACGTTGCGACAGAAATTCCGCGTTGTTTTTCGATTTCCATCCAGTCGGAAGTGGCTGTTTTCTTGATTTTATTCGATTTTACAGCGCCTGCCACATGAATTGCACCGCCAAAAAGCAACAGTTTTTCGGTAAGTGTGGTTTTTCCCGCATCGGGGTGACTGATAATGGCAAAGGTGCGTCGACGTTGAATTTCGGATGCTAAAGACATGTATTTAGTTGATAGTTGATAGTGAATAGTTGATAGTATGAAAACGAGAATGTTTTCCTGGTTTTTGAGGGTGCAAAAGTACGCAAAAAAGAGGAAAGGGCAAAATCCGGGGTTGGAAGGTTGAAAGGATTATTTGCATCGCGTTATTTAGTGTTTGCAAGAAAACGTCCATCTCTGCGAGTGCGCCTTGACATTGCCGTTTTCTTCTCAAACTCCGGGTTTTCTTTCTGATACTATGTTAGTTTTTATTCACTATAAACCATTAATAATGCGCAGCGAACAACCATTATTGACCTTTTTCCACTAATTGTCTGAGTGTAGCCGCAAAATCCATCACTTCCGCTTCGGTGGTATCGAACGAGCACATCCAGCGGAGTTCCTTGGTTTGTTCGTCCCAAACGTAGAAGCGGTATTTGTTTTGTAAAGCTTCGATAGCATGGGTTGGAATAATGGCAAAAACAGCATTGGCATCAACGCTGCGGGTTACTTTTACGCCTGGAATCTTGCCGACTTCGGTAGCCAGTAACTGAGCCATGCGATTGGAATGGAGCGCCATTCTTTTCCATAAATCATTGGTTAGTAGAGCTATAAATTGTGCGGCAATAAAGCGGTTTTTAGAAAAAAGTTGTGCAGTTTGTTTTTGGAAATAAGGGGCATTTTCTTTTAATTTGTCGTTGAAAATCAAAACAGCTTCGCCAATCATCAGCCCGTTTTTGGTGCCGCCAAAGCTCATAATATCAACTCCGCAATCAACGGTTGTTTTTTTCAGGCTTACATCCAGCGAGGCAACGGCATTCGAAATGCGGGCTCCGTCCAAATGAACGTATAAACCGTTTTCGTGGGCAAAGCGGCAAAGTGTATTCAGTTCGTCGATGGAGTAAACCGTGCCAAGTTCGGTGCTTTGGCTGATGGAAATTACCTTCGGCTGCGTGTTGTGAACATTCCCAATCCGGGTTAATAAAGGTTTAATTAATTCAGGCGTCAGTTTTCCGTCGGGAGTGGGTAAGGTGAGGAGCGAACTGCCGATATTTTGAGTGGGTGCGCCGCATTCGTCGGAGTTAATGTGGGCGGTTTCGGCACAAATGACTGATTGAAATGGCAATGTGCAACATTTGAGACTTACGATGTTAGCTCCTGTCCCATTAAAAGTATAAAGCACTTTCACATTTCCGAACAAGTTTTCGAAGAGTTCAAGTGCTTTTGCGGTATAAAAATCGTCGCCATACGATATTTCATGTTGTGTATTGGCATGTTGTATAGCATCAAGTATTTCGGGATGAATACCTGAATAATTGTCGCTTGCGAAGCTTTTCATTAATTTAATATTTTTGTAATCAGCTGATTAATTTAGAATTTGAATTTATCAAAGAAGCTTTTGGGTTTCGATTCTTCTGTTTCTTCGGGTTTTGTATTGTTTTGTTCCTGTTCCGGAGTTCTTGCTTCGCGTTGCGGAGCTTCGCCCTGTTCGCGTTTTATAAAACTGACAACATCTTCAAGCCCTTCGATGAATTTGTCGAAATCTTCTTTATAGAGGAATATTTTGTGTTTTTCGTAAGTAACCTGTGCCTCTTCATCAAATCCAACCACTTTCTTTTTACTTTCGGTGATAGCCAAAAATAAATCATCATTTCTGCTTTTCTTTACGTCTAAATAATAAATTCGTTTTCCGGCTTTAATGGCTTTTGAATAAATTATTTCATTGTCCTTTTTCTCAATCTCAATTTTTCTTTTCTCTATATCCATAAGGCTTTTACTTTTTTTATAAGTAATTAAAAATTAAACGATTAATAAAAATGATAGATTATTCATATCGTTGAGTGCTCAAATTTCAGTATTTTTTTTGAATATATCAAACAAACGGAGCTTTTTTTACCTTTTGTTGTTAAAATATCTATTGGAAACAAGAATTTAATTCAAAAGTGTTGCTTTTACTTTTTTGGCCTTAAATTTTATTACAAATAAAAAAAAATGTACCTTTGTCCCGAAATTTGAAAAAAGCGTTCTAAAATTTTATGATTAATCGAGTCTTATTACGAATTAAGATTGTACAAATCTTGTATTCATTTTACAAGGGTGAAGGAAAATCTATTCCTATAGCCGAAAAGGAGTTGTTTCACAGTATCGAAAGAACTTACGATTTGTATTTTCATTTATTGCAGTTGTCCATCGAGATTACGCAATACGCTGCTTCCCGCATAGAAACTAAACGAAACAAATTTCGTCCCACCGAAGAAGATTTACATCCTAACACCCGTTTTGTTGACAACAAATTCATTAAGCAATTGTCTGAAAATATACAGTTTAATGAATATCTTGCAAAACAGAAATTATCGTGGGTAAATCATCCCGATATCGTCAAGGAATTGTTTGATGAGATTGTAGCCGCCGATTTTTATGCGGAATACATGAATGCATCGGTAGCTGATTATGCTGTGGATAAAGATATATGGCGTAAGATTTATAAAAAAATTATTCTTCAGAACGAGGAACTTGACAGTTCAATCGAAGATCAAAGTATTTACTGGGTTGATGATATCGAAATTGTTATCAGTTTTATTATTAAAACTATCAAACGATTCGATAAAAATAATGCTGAAAAGCAGCCTCTTTTGCCTATGTTTAAGGACGAAGAAGATGCCGAATTTGCCCGTAAACTTTTACGTGGCGTGTTAACAAACGGAAACCAATATCGTCAGATGATTGACGAAAATGCCAAAAACTGGGAACTCGACCGTATTGCCTATATGGATATTTTGATCATGGAAGTAGCTTTGTCCGAGTTGATGGACTTCCCGACTATTCCCGTAAATGTTACATTGAACGAATATATCGAAATAGCTAAAAATTACAGTACCGAAAAAAGTGGAACATTTATCAACGGCATACTCGATAATATTGTCGGACAACTTAAAAAGGACAATAAACTGATAAAAGTGGTGATGTTTAGTGAAAACAAAAAATAATTGTATAAATCAACATTAAAATGTATTTGTACATAATTGAATGTATGGTAATAACATATTAATTTCCTATATTTGCAAACATAAAACATTTAATTTTTAAAAACATGAATTTACTAAGTATTTTATTACAGGCTCCCGGCGCTACCGGGGGAAGCGGTGCGAGCAGTTATACAGGGATATTGATGATGGTGCTTATTTTTGTGGTATTTTATTTCTTTATGATTCGTCCTCAATCAAAACGTCAGAAAGAAATCAAAAAGCAACGCGAAGCCATGCAACCTGGCGATAGAGTAGTTACTTCAGGCGGAATTTACGGAAAAGTAAAGGAAATAAAAGATACAACCGTGATTATTGAAATTGCTGAAAACGTGCGTATTAAAGTAGATAAGAACTCCGTTTTTGCAACTGCTGAAGATATCCAAACTCCGACAAAATAATTCGGGTAAAATGGCTGACAACAGCATCATACGATTACTCAAATATTACATTTTAAAGCTTAAATCATTCCTTTTTTCAAAGGATGCTTTAAGCTTTTTGCTCTTTCTCATCCTTGCTTCGGGTTTTTGGTTTGTCAATGCCCTTGATAAAGAGCGTGAAACTGAAATTGTAATTCCGGTTCGTTTTGACGGGTTGCCTCAAAATATTGCTATTACAAATAACAACAGTTCCACAAACATTACGTTAAAAATTAAAGACCAGGGATTAAATCTTTTTGCTTACACCAGAAAAAATTTTAATGCCATAACTTTCGATTTGGGTCGTGTTTTTTATGAAAAAGGAGAAATTATTATTACTCCCGATCAGATAAGAGGAAAAATTGCACGGATTTTACTGCCTTCGACCAATGTGATAGAAATTAAACCCGACTCGCTTATCATTCAGTACGAAAAACTTAGCGTCAAAACTTTGCCTATCGAACTTGATGCTAAAATTGAATTGGCTCATCAATATGTGTTGAGTGATAAAATATATCTTTCACCTTCAGAGATGACGGTTTTTGGTCCGAAACGCATACTCGATGCGTTGAAAACTATAAAAACAGAGCCTGTGGAACTTAATAAACTGAGCGACACGACTTTTCTGAATTGCCGGCTTCGGCCGATTCAATCGGTAAAGTTTGCGGCAACAGAAACTAAAGTGAGTATTTTTGTCGAAATGTTTACCGAAAAGGAATTACAACTTCCTGTTTCAATTTTAAATTGTCCTGAAAATTTAACCATAAAAACTTTTCCCGCTTTTGTTAACGTAAAGTTTAATATCGGGATGAGTCATTTCAATTCGGTAAGTGAAAAAGATATGACCGTCATGCTCGATTATAACGACATTGCCAAGGATAGAAAAACAAAACAACAATTGAAATTTATCAATACGACAGCTTTTATTTCTAATGTAAGAATCGAACCTCAGGAGGTTGAATATATTATCGAAATAAAGTGAAGAAAGGTTTTTGGAGGAGTTTGAATAGTTTCATTTGCAGAAAAGATGATGCCTTTGATTTAATATAAGCTCTTAACACAGAAGAATATATAAATGAATAAAATTCAGATGGTCGACCTGCGCGGTCAGTACGAGAAAATAAAAAGTGAGGTGAATGCAGGGATTCAGGAAGTTCTTGATACAACAACATTTATCAAAGGAGGGAAGGTAAATGATTTTCAACGCGACCTGGAAAGATATTTAGATGTCAAACATGTTATTCCCGTAGGAAACGGGACTGATGCTCTGCAAATTGCATTGATGGCGCTGGATTTAAAGCCCGGCGACGAAGTGATTACTCCCACTTTTACGTTTATCGCAACCGCTGAAGTAGTGGCATTGTTGGGTCTGACTCCTGTTTTGGTCGATGTCGATTTCGGTACTTTCAATATTGACGTTGATTCACTCAGGAAGGCAATCACACCCAAAACCAAAGCCATTGTTCCGGTTCATTTATTCGGGCAAAACGCTAACATGGAATCAGTTCTTGAAATTGCCAAAGCAAATAATCTTTACGTGATTGAAGATGCGTGTCAGTCAATAGGTTCGGTATATACTTTTTCGGATGGGCGAAAAATGAATTCAGGTTGTATGGGCGAAATAGGTTGCACCTCGTTTTTTCCATCAAAGAACCTTGGTTGTTACGGAGATGGGGGCGCCATTTTTACGAATAATGATGAGCTGGCAGCCAAAATGCGTTCAATTGCCAACCATGGTATGGTCGTGCGTTATCATCACGATTTTATTGGAGTAAACTCCCGGTTGGATAGTATGCAGGCTGCAGTTCTGGAGGTGAAACTGAAATATCTGGATGAATATATCGCTAATCGTCAGGCTGCTGCATCATTTTATGATAAAGCATTTTCGGCATCTGATAAATTAATTATTCCCGCCCGGGATAAAAAATCGACCCATGTTTTTCATCAGTATACTCTGAAACTAAACGATGTCGATCGTGCCGGATTACAAAAATATCTCGAAAGCAAAGGAATACCAGCCATGATTTATTATCCTGTTCCGTTGCATTTGCAAAAAGCATATCAGGATGCACGTTACCGACACGGAGATTTTCCGATAGCGGAAAAGTTGTCAGGATGCGTGCTTTCATTGCCAATGCATACTGAATTAGCTGAAGATCAGTTAGAATATATAACCCGAAACGTTTTGGAATTTATTGAATAAAGCTCACATGAATTACTTTGCACACGAAACAGCCGTAATAGACGAAGGTTGTGAAATAGGAAACGGTACGAAAATATGGCATTTTTCACATATAATGTCCGGTTGCAGCATAGGTGAATGTTGTAATATCGGTCAAAATGTGGTCATTTCGCCTTATGTTAAATTAGGGCGTAATGTGAAGATTCAGAATAATGTTTCGGTTTACACAGGGGTGGTTTGCGAAGATGATGTATTTCTGGGTCCTTCGATGGTTTTTACCAATGTTATTAATCCCC
>DIFH01000056.1:54137-54359 GCA_002427615.1 Paludibacter sp. UBA5753 | reverse complement strand
GGAGCCAGTATAGGTGCAAATGCAACAGTGGTTTGTGGCACCGAAATAGGTGAATATGCCTTAATCGGAGCAGGAGCAGTTGTAACAAAATCGGTTAAACCTTATGCGCTTGTAATCGGTAATCCGGCACGCCAAACCGGTTGGGTAAGCGAATACGGACATAAATTACATTTTAACGAACAGGGAATTGCTTTTTGTCCCGAGACTAATCAACAATATCAG
>DIFH01000056.1:26696-54127 GCA_002427615.1 Paludibacter sp. UBA5753 | reverse complement strand
TTGGAAATTAACTCAATATTATCAAAATGATTAAATTTGCAGTAATCGGTCAGGGTCATATCGGTAAACGACATGCAGAAATGATTCGCCGCAACCCGGATGCGGAATTGGTGGCAGTTTGTGACGTTTTGTCGAAAAAGGAATTAGGCTTGGATGACATCAAAGAACATTTTTTTACATCAATTGATGACTTGTTAGCCGCAGATATCAATATTGATGTAGTTAACATTTGCACTCCGAACGGTTTCCATGCCGAGTATGCCATCAAAGCTTTAGAAGCCAAAAAACATGTGGTTCTCGAAAAACCTATTGCTTTGACAAAGGCGGATGCCGAACGCATTCTTTTCAAATCGCTTGCCATGTCGAAACACGTATTCAGCGTCATGCAAAACCGCTATTCACCGCCTTCGGTNNTGGTTGAAAGAAATTGTTGATAATCAGGTTTTGGGTGATATTTATATGGTGAAACTTGATTGTTACTGGAATCGTGATGACCGTTATTATAAAAAAGGGAACTGGCATGGCGATGCAAAACTCGACGGTGGAACGCTGTTCACCCAGTTCTCACACTTTATCGATATTATGTACTGGTTGTTTGGCGATATAACCAATATCCGCGGTAATTTTGCAGATTTTAACCACAAGGATTTNNACTGACTTTGAAGATAGCGGTGTGGTAAATTTCGATTTTATCAACGGTGGTATGGGTAGCCTGAATTATTCAACCTCAGTTTGGGACAAAAATTTTGAAAGCAGCATAACAATTATCGGTTCGAAAGGAACGGTAAAAGTGGCGGGACAGTATATGAATGAAGTGGTTTATTGCCATGTGAAAGATTATACCATGCCCGTATTGGCGCCATCAAATCCGCCAAACGATTANNGGATTGTATAAAGGCTCGGCACAGAATCATCATTATGTAATTGAAAATGTGATAGATAAACTGAGTGATAAAGGAACAATAACCACCAATGTACTGGAAGGATTGAAAGTGGTTGAAATTATCGAAAGAATTTATGCCGTGCGTGATTTGCAGTGGAAAAAGCAGAAATAACAACTGTTATTTTTTTAAAAGAAACAAGACGGGAATCTGATGGTTATTGTTATAACTGCAGATTCCCGTCGATCAAATGTAAAAAGATGAAAACTAAGTTTATACCTTAAAAAACCTTATTTGTTGGGAGTTTCCCAAATCTTATTTTCTTTACAAACAATCTTTTCTGTCAACTTTCCCGTTTGAAGCATAAATTCCCCCGCTTCAAGGACCCATTTCCCTTTTTCGTTTACATACGCAAGATCATTGACCGGTATCAGCAGGCTTACAGTTTTTGTTTCGCCCGGGTTCAACGATATTTTTTCGAAAGCTCTCAATCGTCGTACATCTGGGCTAAGTGTTGCTATCAAGTCACGGCTGAAAAGCATTACAGGTTCTTTTCCACTTACCGATCCGGTGTTTTTAATGTCGACGCTGATCCGGATAGTATCGCCTGAAATAAATTCTTTTTTATCAATAATAAAGTCGGAATATTCAAACGTAGTATAACTGAGCCCGAAACCAAAAGGATATTGAACCGAAGTTTGTGCTCCATAATCGTAAGCTCCTTCCATTTTACCTTCCATGTTCTGACTCGGCTTATGATCGTAAGTAATAAGTCCCTGTTCAAATTTAGGATAAGTGTAAGGTAAACGACCACTTGGGTTTACATCTCCGGCAAGAATATCGGCTAAGGCATCGGCGCCATAGTTTCCGGGTAAATAAGTTTGCAAAATTGCTTTTGAATCAGGTTCAATAGTGCGGATAATACGTGGTCTGCCTTCGTTTAATACAAGAATTACGGGTTTACCTGTGTTCTGAAGCGCTTTTGCCAATGCCAGTTGATTTTCGGATAAACTTAGTTCATCCAAATTGCCGGGTGTTTCGCAGTAAGTATTTTCTCCTATGCAAAGGACTATATAATCTACGTCCGATGCAGCAGTTACGGCTTTTCTGATTTCAGGAACATTTTCTTCAAAATATTGTCCGTCCATTTTATATTCCACTCCAGCTGCATATTTCACATTAGTTTCGCCAAACTTGTTTTTTAATGCTTCAAGGATGGTATTGTATTCGGCTGCAAATAATTCCGTTTTTTCTCCCTGCCATGAATAACTCCATCCACCATTTAAAGTTCTCATCGAATTAGCGTTTGGTCCGGACACCAGAATGCGCACACCTTGTTTCAATGGTAATATATTATTTTCATTTTTAAGCAAAGTGATTGATTCATCCGCGGCAAGTTTGGCTGCTGCTTTATGTGCAGAATTTCCAAAATCGGGATATTCGTTTACTGCCCAATAGGGACGTTCGAAAAGTCCAAGCCTGAATTTAAGACGTAATACACGGCGTACGGCATCATCTATTCGTTTTTTGTCTACTTTGCCTTCATTCACCAGATCAATCAGATTTTTACAAAAATCCATACGATAAGGTATCATCACCATATCAATTCCGGCATTGATTGACAACATGACTGCTTCTTTAAAATTGCCGGCAATATGGTCGCGTAGAAATAAATTTTCAACGTCGTTCCAGTCGGTTACCAATACGCCATCGTAATTCAGATCATTTTTTAACCAGTCGGTAAGTAATTGTTTGTTGGCATGAGTAGAAACATTATTTACAATGCCGGAATTAATCATTATTGTTAATGCGCCTGCTTCGACAGCTTGACGGAAAGGTTCGAAGTGTTTTCCTCTTAAATCGCTTTCGGTAATGGCGGCAGGTGTACGGTCCTTGCCCGAAACAGGCACGCCATATCCCATAAAATGTTTCAGGCTTACAGCTACATGATTTTTATCCACTTGATTGAAATCTTCACCTTGAAAACCGCGAACAGAAGCAACTCCCATTTTAGCAGCAAGATATGCATCTTCACCAAATGTTTCCCATAAACGCGGCCAACGGGCATCGCGACCTAAATCGAGTACGGGAGCAAAACTCCAGGGCAGATTGGAGGCGCGGGCTTCGTAAGCTGAAATACGCGAACCTTCTTCCATTAAAGCGGTATTAAAGGTGGCGGCCATACCTATTTGTTGGGGGAAAAAAGTTGCTCCGGCCGTATAAGTAGCGCCATGGATAGCATCGATTCCATAAATTACCGGAATACCCGTTTCCTGAATAGCGATTTCCTGAATTGTTTTTACAATATATGCCCATTTTTCAGGAGTTTGAGCTTTGTTATTGGTAGTGTTGAGAATAGACCCTGCTTTGAATTGACGCAAAACGGTATCAAGTTTGGCTTCGTCGAACTGAAAAGGTTCCACAGGTTTTCCCAGTCCCGCTGATTTGCCTATAACATCCACGGTGTATTGTGCCATTTGTCCCACTTTTTCTTCAAGCGTCATTTGGGAAATGATACTGTCGATGCGTTGTTCTGTTGCTGTTTCCTGTTCAGTTAAGGAAGTTGATTTACCACAACCAACCAGAATAAAAAGAACTATCGGAAATATGATATTATTTAATTTATTCATTATTCTAATGCTTTTTGATAATTTAACGTGTATTGCTTATTTTTGATACACACGTACATAATCGATTTCGTAAGTTGCCGGCAGTTTCGTCTCGTCAATGCCTTGCGAGCCACCCCAGTTTCCTCCCCAGGCAAGGTTTAGTTTCAGATAAAAAGGAGCGTTGAAAGGCCATGTCTTCTTATCGTTTTTCTTATCATTCATGAATGTAAAATAAGCAATTCCATCTACGAATCCTGTAATTTTATCAGATGTCCATTCCAAAGCATAAACATGAAAATCTGTTTCGGCATTTACTATGTTTTTTGTCGCTGTTTTTTCGGTACCTATCGAATGATTGTAGGCCATAGTATGAACTGAAGCCTGTACCACATTTGGGCGGTAGCCCACATATTCCATGATATCGATTTCTCCATCGAGTGGCCAGCTTACAAAATTTTTTGGAAGCATCCAGAATGCAGGCCAGGTTCCTTTTCCTCCTGGAACTTTCAGTCTGGCTTCGAAGTAGCCATATTGCCAACTGCTTACTGAGTTCATACGAATTGAAATTACTTCTGTCCCTCTTTTTTTTGCAATTATTTTTAATGTTCCATTGGTAATAACAGCACAGGTATCGGTTCCGCTTACTCCTGCTATGTAATTCTGAATTTCATTGTTACCCCATCCACCTGCGCCGGTTTCATAACTCCATTTGGAACGGTTTGGCATAGCCGGTTTGCCTTCGGTAGTTCGAGTATCATTAAATTCATCTCCCCATATCATATTATAACCGCCAGGAACATAATTTTCGCCTGCGCCGGCTTTTTGTGTAACTGTATATTGTTTGCTTATACTGTCCAATTTGAAAGTTAATGTTGCTGTCCGTTCTTTATCAGAGTGATTTACTGATATAGATATTTTCAGACTTGTATCTCCAATGTAGCCTGACTGAGGTGATAATGTACACCATGTTTGATCGGAAGCGGCAGTCCAGTTTGTGTTTGAAGTTACGATGACGCTTTTTGAACTTTCTTCTGCTTCCAACGTCAAAGTTTCAGGCGAAAATTGTATTTTTATTTCAACGGCCGGTATTGGCGGCTCGGATGTGGTTTTGCAACCTCCCAATAGCAGAAGTGCAATAATAAACAGGTTATACATTTTTTTCATGTTTTGAAAGTAGAAGCGACTACAGCAAATGTAGCCGCTTCTGTTAAATTTATTATTCAGAGAAACTAAAATCGTCGAAGTAGAATATGCCCGGACCTGCATGTCCTTCGGCGCCGAACTGGATTACGATTTTATCGTAATCTTTTCTGTCGGCTACGCCACTGAAATCAAATTCAAGTTCCAACCATTTGTCTTTTTGGAGATTGCCTTTTACGATTTCAGTCTGAGTCTGCCAGGCATTTCCACCCATGCTGCTGTTTTGCAGTTTAATTGCAAGTTGTGGCAGCAACAATTTGTTTGATATCCAGTCGCCTGCAACTCCGTTTTGGGTCGTATAATCGTTGTACGAAGGAATATACACTTTCAGCCTTATTTTATTTTGTGTTGTAAGGTCGAAAATATAGGTCGGAGCAGTAAAGGACAGGTTGCTGTAGAATGCAGCCGATTTCTGATAACGATAAACCTTATCCGATTCGTTAATTGGAAGCGGAGCAGGATTGTCGGTGATACCGCTTTTGGTTCCCATGTCTTCTTTATTCAAAATGATGGATGAAGCGCCGGTTTCAAAATTTTCAGCAAGAGGAATAGCTTTAGGTTGTTTAACAACTGCAGGTTTCTCTATATTCAGTTCTTCAATGCAATACACAAATACCCAGTCCTGACCTTCTACAGTATTATTGACGCGCAAAGCCATTACTTTATCGGTTTGATAGATAATATCGTAGTCCTGACTACCGCAATAATAACCCATAAAAGAATTTCCTGAAAGGGTTAATTTAGGATAAGTGCCGCTTTCATCCAGAGCAAAGGTGAAATTACCGCCGTTGAAAGTGAAAGTGGCATCATCGCCGTTGATATTGGTTACCGAAAATCCACCTATCGATTCGGCTGACGCTTTTCTACCGTAACCTTCACCCAGATTCTGGATATTGAACTTCACACCGTTCTGGATAAATGTAAATTTGAAATTATACATTGTCCATGTGCTTTTTTCGTTTGCACCCGCACCCCACCATTCCTGTCCGTAACTGTTTTGCGGGCCGAGGCCTAAATGACCTTTGATGTTGAAACCTGTAGCGGCAGCCACTTCTTTAGCAAAATTGTTGTACTGGTCGAAAACCCAGGTTTTACCATCAGTATCATCGGCGCCTCCCGTCAGATTCACATAAGCCGGAGTGTTGATAAGGCTGTAATCATTATTTGCAATATTTATTACCTGACTTTTGGTAACTGCCGAACCGTCGGGTGTATAAATAGTCAAAGATACGGTATAATCGCCTGCAAAGGGGAATTTTCCAACAATTATTTTTTCTTTTCCGCCCGCACCATTTCCCAAATCCCAGTTTAAAGCATAGATACCTTTTATGTCGGTGGTGTTGGTAAATGTAATCACATTACTGCTACTGGAAGAAGGAGTTTGTGTAAAACTGATCTGATCAGCTGTTATGGTCGCCATATCTCCCAATGAATACTTGTCATCTTCCTGTGGACTACAAGCCGTTATCAAAAATATTGAAAACAGAGCCCATAAATAAATTTTAAAAATATTTTTCATATATAAATAATTTTATTTTAATTATTAATATCCCGGATTTTGTGTTAATGCAAATTCAGTGCCTGTTGTTTTTTCAATTTCCGATTGAGGGATAGGAAGATACTTGAAATTATCATTCCATGTACGAGTACTTAAAGGTGTACTTTCAGTCAAAATTGATGTGTCGCCCCAGCGTACGATATCCCAGAAACGTAAGCCTTCGCCCACAAATTCGCGACGACGTTCGAGTTTAATATTCTCTGCAGTTACAGGAATTGAATTAGCCACTCCAAATGCACGGGTACGTACTTTATCAAGACATGACTGAGCGGAAATTCCGTTTACTTCAACCTGACCATGTATTGCTATCATTTCGGCATAATTCAGCAAAGTTTCGGCATAACGGAAAATACGTAAATTGTTACAATAATTCAGGTCTACATCGCCTTGAGGATTATATCCGACACGCGCTGCATATTTGGCAAGAAATAAGCCTGTGTTCTGGAAACGGGCGGTATACTGGCTACTTTCCCATTTATTGATGGAACCTTCGCGTCGTGTATCTCCATTTTCGTAAATATCCCAGGTTGCCTGACGTACCGGTCCAAATCCCCATCCTCCTTTGAAATCTCCTGTTTTCGATCCTGCACTCAGTTCGTTAGGAGAAATAAAAGCGGGAAGATTGGTTCCATAACCCTGCCAACCACTTGACCATGTTTTTCCTTCGGGCAATTGGTTGCTTTCGAATATTGATTCCTTGCAAAATTCGTTTTGATCCAACCACATAGCTTTAAAATCGCTGAACAGATCAAACTGATTACTGGTAATAATCTCGGCCATGTCCTTTGTTACTTCAGCATAACGTTGTGTGTCTTTTTGGTACAAAACCACACGTGCTTTCAGCATCAATGCCGCAGCTTTGGTTACTCTGCCTACATTGGTATTGCCTTTGGCATAATTCATCGGAAGACGGTCGACGCCTGCATCTGATTTACCGCAAGCAAAATCAATATCTTGCATTATTTCAGTGTAAATTTCGTTGGACGATAACTGTCTGGCCATGTAAGGCGGAGTCGACAGCGGTTCTTCGAAATAGGGTATATTTCCCCAGAATTTCCACAATAAATGTACATAATAAGCTCTCAGGAAATGACCTTCGGCTTTGTATTGTTCTAATTTATCAGTAGGAACTTTCACTGCATTGTTACAAGCAATAATCACATTATTACAACGAGCCAGTCCGGTAAAGTAAATATTCCATAATCCTGCGGGTTGTTCCTGCGGGGTGGCTGTGAAAAGCGAAAGCAAATATAATTGATGCTGGTCACCGGCATCGCCACCGCCTTTATAAATATCATCCGAACGCAAATCGGACATTAGTGGTAGACTGTTGTAGTTGTTGTTTGCATAACTGTCGAACAACAGAATTTGATAAGCTGATGCCAGATTGGATAATATGGCTCCTTCGGTAGCAGGCGCACCTGCTTGTTGTTTCTCCGTCGGATATGAAGTTAAAAATTCATCTCCGCATGATGTAAAACCCATCAGGGCTATCATCATAATAAATATATATTTTTTCATAATTTTCATATTACTGATTATTAAAAGATTATATTGGCGCCGATAGATATAGTTCTTGCTTGTGGATAAATACCGCGATCGATACCAATAGTAGTATAACCTCCGGATGCCACTTCAGGGTCAAAGCCATCATAACCGGTGAAAGTCAGTAGATTTTCAGCCATTAAAAATACTCTGAATTTTTCTATTGAAAAAGTTCTCGACCATTTTTGTGCTAAAGTGTATCCCAGCTGAGCTGATTTTAAGCGAACGTATGTGCCGTCTTTGATGTAAAGATCAGAAGAGCGCCAGTTGCTGTTCGGGTTTGCATTGGTCATTCTTGGCAAATGATCGGATGTGCCTTCACCATGCCAGCGTTCGAGTATCCACGACGGACGGTTCATTGCAGGAATGTCGCCACGTTGTGAGAAGTCGAAAATATCATTTCCGGCAGTTCCCTGGAAAAAAATATTCAGGTCAAAGCTTTTCCATTCAGCATTGAGCGTAAGTCCGAAAGTCCAGTCCGGCATACCTTTACCAATGTTTGTTTTGTCAGCATCGCTAATGATACCGTCTTTGTTATAGTCAACAAAACGGACATCGCCCGGCTTTGCTGATGGCTGATATTTGACGCCTTCTCCATTTACATAATTATCTATTTCGGACTGATTTTGGAAAATTCCATTGGTTTTAAATCCGTAAAAATACGGGAAAACTTCGCCGTTTTTGCCTTTCACATAACTTCCTACTCCCGAAGCTCCTGCAGTTTCATAGATTTGTTCTCCGGATGCATTACCGAGTTTGATAAGTCTATTTCGAAGATAAGAAGCATTGGCTGAAATGTTGTATTTGAAATCACCGATAGTTTGTTTCCAGCCTGCTTCAAATTCAAGACCCCAGTTTTCCATGTCGCCTACATTGGCTATCGGAGAACCTTGTCCAACGTATGCAGGAATAGGTTGTTCCATTAACATGCCGTTGGTGGTTTTTTTGAAGTAATCGAAACTGAATGTTAAAGCGCTCCTAAAAAGGTAAGTTTCAAAGCCTATATCCGTTTGTTCCGATTCTTCCCATTTTACATCCGGATTAGGAATAGATGCCGGTGAACTTCCGTATTGCATTGTCCCTGTGGTTTCGCCTACTTTGGCAGGATCTCCCTGGTTCACTAAGTATCCTCCACCGAAGTAGTAGTTTTGTCCACCATCCATCAATGAAGTGTAACGGAATCCGCCGATTCTTTCGTTACCATTTTTACCCCAGCTGAAGCGGAGCTTAAGCGCATCGAGCCATTCAGGTTTGTTTTCCATAAACTGTTCGTTTGTTATGTTCCAACCTACTGACAAAGCAGGGAATATAGCCCATTTATTATTTGGACCGAAGTTGGACGAACCATCACGACGAACGGTTGCCTGTAAAATATATCTTTCGTTAAAGTTATAATCGAAACGTCCGAAATACGAGGCTAAGGATGTAGCTGTATAACCTCCGGTACCACCCCATACACGTTCGAGTTTTGAATCTGCAATGGCTGAATTGATATTGGCTTTCAGAGGATCTGTTTCAAGTAAGTCGCGGTCGTTACCACCCAGATTCCGATAGGTGTATTTCTGCGCCGACTGACCCAACACCACCGAAATATTATGTACATCGTTGAAAGTTTTGTTGTAGGACAGCACATTTTCAACCTGCCATTTGAAGCCTCTGTTCATTTCGCTCTGTACAGTACTGTAGTCGAGTGTTTTGCCCTGTGTTGCCAGAAAATAAGGGAAAGTATAACTGTCGTAACCCCAAAAAGCAAGGTCAACGCCATAACTGCTTTTGAATTTCAAATCAGGTAAAATGTTGATTTCGCCCCAGAAGGTGCCGACAATTTTATCATCGTTGTTGATTCCGCTTGTGCGTTGATTCAGCATGGCAACCGGGTTGGCAATTTCCTGGAATCCAGAGGGTGGAATTGAAAAAACTTTACCGTTTTTATCAGTTACCGCATTCGGATATTTAGCCAGAATGGCAGCGGCAGTTTCGTCATCTGCATATACAGGAACAAGAGGAGAGAAAGTCAATGCACTTCCAAGAATGGAACCATATTCCGAATTGGCTTCTATGCTCGAGCCGGTACTTCTGGAATAACCTACATTAACGCCTATTTTTAACTTATTTAAAAAATCGCGTGATTTATTTTCAAAAATTGTATGGGTTGAATTGGAACGAACGCTCCAGCGGTTGTAGTTGGATCTTCCATAGTCGCCGCCTACAATACCCTCTTGATCGAAATATCCCAATGACAGGAAGTATTGTGATTTGTCGTTACCTCCCGAAACGCTTACCTGATGACTTTTAACAGGGGCATTGTAATTGAATGTTTCGTCCTGCCAGTCTGTTCCTTGTCCGCCAGCCGACACTTGTTCTTTACTGTATCTTACGGCGCTTCCATCGTTTAATAAAGCTTCGTTCATAATAACCATATATTCGGTAGCATCAAGCACCGATTTTTTCTTCCATGGGTTTTGCCATCCGTAGCTGAAATTATAATTGATAGTAGTTTTGCCCGAAACGCCGTTTTTGGTAGTTACAAGTACCACGCCATTGGCAGCGCGTGCACCATAGATAGCAGCCGAAGCAGCATCCTTCAATATTTCTACAGATTGAATATCGACAGGATTAAGGTAATTGATACCTCCGTCTACGGGCATTCCATCTACAATAAACAAAGGGTCGCTGTTGTTTACAGTACCGATACCACGGATACGGAATTTAGAATCCGATCCAGGTTGACCTGAACTTTGAGTAATTTGAACACCCGAAACTTTTCCTTTCAGGGCATCTTCCACCCTCGAAGGTTTCGAATTATTCAGTTCGTCGGCAGTTACCCTGCTTATGGCAGCAGTTACAACACTTTTCTTCTGTACACCGTAACCAATAACAATTAATTCGTTCAGACTTTCAATATCTTCAAGCAGTTGAACATTTAAAATGCTTTGATTGGAAATGGTTCGGGTTTGATCGGTATAACCGATATAACTGAATTTAAGTGTTGAACCTTTAGGAACGTTCAGATTGTACTTTCCGTCGAAATTCGTGATTGTACCAATCGTAGTATTAGGCACCGAAACATTGGCGCCAATAATTGGCAACCCTTTTTCGTCGGTTACCACACCCTGAATTTGTACATTGACTGAATTTTGTTGGGTTGAAGCTGCTTTGTTGGCAGCTAATTCGGGATTGCCTACGATGAAGATTTTATTCTCCTTGATCTCGTAGGTCAGATTGTAAGGAGATAATAACTGAGTCATTACTTCTGAAAGTTCAGCGTTGTTTACATTGATACTGACACTTTCATCCAGATTGACTACTTCTTTACTGTATGCCAAACTAAAACCGGTTTGCTGGCTTATGCTTTTCAAAACAGTTCTCAAACTTTGCTTGCTATAATTCAGATTTACTTTCTGTGCCATTATGGTTGTCGAAAAGCCAAATAGCAAAAGAGTAAAGAGAATTAATGCCCGCTTTTTAATGAAGGATTTTCTCATGATACAGACATTATTAAGTTAAACATTATAAAGTATTAAATCGAATCCAATTCCAGATAAAACCTTAAAAAACTAATATGTCACAACTTAAAGCACAATACACTTAATGAATAAATGTCAATATTGATACTTAGCGTAAACGCTCCTATTTCACGATGTGATTTGTTGAAGCGTTTCAGGTCATACTAAATCTAAAGTCTGAATAATAGACACGCGCGGAAAGAAAAAGGATGAGTTGAAATTGAAATATTTTAAAAAAAATAAATAAAAATGTTATAATCAAAAGATTATCAGAGGTCTATTTAAGTGAAATATTAATCACATTGTTGTTCAGATTAAATTTCACCGGAGTAATGATTTCTAATTCCTTTACCAGTTTTTCGATAGATGTTTGGCGGGTGGTGATGGTGTACGAATATTTTAAAGCCCTTGTGTCACGTATATTATAATCAACATCGAATCTGCGGTTGATTATTTTAAGTACTTCGGAAAGTGGTGTGTCTTTGAATATAAAATAATTATCTTTCCACATGGATGCTTCGGATGAATTAACCATAGTTTTTATAGTGCACAATCCATTTTTTTTATCATATAAAGCTAATTGTCCCGGAAGCATGGAGTAACTGTGTTGAGGCGTGTTGAACGTAATTTTACCTTCCTGAAGCGCCACCTCCATGAGTTCATCATGTTTATAGGCTTTTGCGTTGAACGAGGTTCCTGTAACTTTAATGCTTGAATTGTTGATGTCCACAATAAAGGGTCTGTTCTTGTTGGTGGCAATTTTAAAGAATGCTTCACCTTCGAGAAAGATTTTACGGTTGAATAAACCGAATTGTTTTGGATAGCGGATTTTGGTATCCGAATTCAGATAAGCTTCGCTTCCATCCTGAAAAAATACACGCACTTGTTCACCTTTTGGTGTATATATTTCGGAATAAGCAGGTTCTCCAAATAAATTGACTTGAGAATTGGTATACGAAATCAGATTCACAAATAAAACAAAAGGAATGAGCACGGCAGCAACGCGCCATGTGTAACGACGAATTTTTTTCCGGCGTATAGTTTTAAAGATGTTCTCAAGCATTTTTTCCGATATGGCAATAATGGGCAAATTCGCTTCCAACTCACCGGCCTCCATCAAATGAAAGTCCCTGTTTATAAGCGCCGACAAATAAGCTTGACCCTCAACTGTGGTCGAGAACCATTCGGTAACCTGCTTTGCCTCGTCATGTGAAGCAATACCATCAATTACTCTATTTATAGTTTTTTTGTTGGGAGTATCTTTGTCAGGAGTATTCATGTGAGATTCTTTTCTTATTTATATATATTGACACAATATTTTAAAAAACAAATTAGTTGAAATCCAATTATTTTAAAAAAACATTAATCTTATTTGTTTGAAATATACACGTAACATCTTTACAGCCTCCTGATAATGTGATTTTACGGTGTTGACGCTGAGTCCCATTTCGTCCGCAATTTCCTGATTGCTTTTATGATCATCGATTTTCATTTTGCAAATCTCTTTTTTTTGATTGGGTAAATTGTCGATGCCTTTATGGAGTATGTCCAAAAGTTCAATGTTGTCAATTGCTTTTACTATATCTGTATCATCTGTAAATTCTGTTTGTGCATTGATATAGTTTAACGATATGGTTTCCTTGTTTTTTCTGAATTGATTTAAGATATGATTTTTAGTCATACTATAAAGATAATTTTTCAGACTAATGTCAATTTCAATTTCATGGATGATTTCCCAAAGCTTCACAAATACCTGCTGCACGGTATCTTCGGCCATATCGCTGTCTTTCAGAAAACGGTATGCCAAAGCATAGAGATATTGATGGTACTTTTGATAGATGATAGTAAATGCCTCTTTGTCTTTTTGTTTTGATAAAAGAATGAGTGCCTCATCATCTCCAAAAGAATCAGGATTTTTAGTATTATACATCAGGTTAAGCTTGAAAATGAAACGTGGCAAATGTAATCAAAAATTGTATAAAATTACAGAGATTATATAAATTTTACTATGATGTGGTGCATCCATCTGATAACGCTGAATGTAAATTACAGGAAAAGAATGTGTTTCTGTACAATTTTTAGACTAAAAAATATTGATTTATGTTGTGTTTAAAAATATAGTTACAAAAAAAACGCAACCGGAGTAGTAAATTCCGATTGCGTTTCTTTAAAAAAACTTAGCAGTTAAAGCGATGTTTTATTTTTCGTTGATACGTTTTTCAACTTCTTTCCAGTTTATTACATTCCAGTAAGCTTTCACATAAGCAGCCCGTTTCGATTGATATTTCAAATAATAGGCATGTTCCCATACATCGAGTACCAATACCGGTTTCCCTTTCACGTTAATGACCGACATAAGCGTGTTGTCCTGATTGGGAGTTGATACTATTTTAAGCTTTCCGTTTCCATCTTTTATTACCCATGCCCAACCGGAACCAAAACGTCCTAAGGCTGCTTTTTCGAATTCAGTTTTAAGAACTTCGACACTGCCAAAATTTTCTTTGATTTTTGTTTCGAGTTCGGGTGACATAGGCGACGATCCTGCCGGCGCCAGCAAAGTCCAGAACAAACTGTGGTTATAGTGTCCGCCCCCGTTGTTTCGGATAGCAGTTTGAATATCAGCAGGTAATTTGTCCATATTTTGCAAGAGTTGTTCTATGCTTTGCTTCTGCAAATCGGGATATTTTTCGAGCGCCTTGTTCAGATTGGCAACATAAGTTGCATGATGATTGTTGAGATGAATATACATGGTTGTACTGTCGATATAGGGCTCCAATGCATTATACTTGTAAGGTAAAGATGGCAATTGGAATTGAGCAAAACCTAAAAGCGTAGAAGCAACCCATACGGTAATGGTCATAATAATTTGTTTCATAATTTCTTAAAGTAATTTATCGTTAGTTTGAATGTTTTTATAATGATAACAATAAAACAACCGAATTGTTTAAATGCGATTTTTACAAAATCGTGTAATAATGTGTGTTTTTCACGCCTTTTAACTTTTTATTTGTACTTTTTATAAGTAAACGCCGTTATTCAAAATCGGTTCGTTTTTCGACGGGTATCAGGGCTAAAGCTTATTGCACAACTTGTAAAAAATCTGTACATTTGCAAGTAAAAAAATATAAAGTAATTCATTATGTTTGATTATATAAAAGGAGATATTGCCGAACTGACTCCGGCTTTTGTTGTGATTGAAGCAGCGGGGATCGGCTATTGTATTCATATTACTTTACCTACTTTTACTGCACTCAACGGAAAACCTAATGCCCGGCTTTATGTATATGAAGCCATTCGCGAAGATGCATATTTGTTATTCGGATTTATGAATCAGGCTGAACGTCAGCTTTTTTTGCTTTTAATCTCTGTTTCGGGCATTGGAGCCAATACAGCTCGTATGATTATGTCGTCGTATTCAACTCAGGAAATTCAGGAAATGATTGCCACGGGAAATGTTTCTGCGCTGAATGCCATAAAGGGTATCGGTACTAAAACGGCACAGCGCATTATTGTCGATTTAAAAGATAAAATTCTCAAAATTGCCGGAGCCGGTTCCGGTTCGGCGATGTCGGTTACAGCCAACAACGAAGTGAAAGAAGAAGCTGTGTCGGCTCTCGTCATGCTTGGTTTTGCGGCTACGGCATCGCAAAAAGCAGTAGACCAGATATTAAAAAACGACCCGAATCTAAGAGTGGAACAATTGATAAAAACGGCTTTGAAAATAATGTAGTTTTTTAGTTTGTAAAGTTAGAAAGTTTATAAAGTCAGAAAGTTAATAGGTGTTGATTAACCTGACTTACACAAATTACAGTACGCAATAATTTATGTTACATACCTCAAAAGTTCTACCGTTATTAGTTTTACTGATAGTTGTTTTCAGCTCGGCTTATGCTTTCATAAGTTCGGTGAATTACATCGATATCGAAACACAGAACACGGTAATTGCTGATAATCAGGCCATCGACACTACTCAGAATTTCCCTCTGAAAAAATATGCGCAGGATACTTATGAAGAATTGAATACGGTTTATCCGCTGGATACCAAACAACCTGAAAATATCAAATCGGTTGTTGAATATGATCCCAACACCGGAAACTATATTTTCAGAACCTATGCCGGAAATATGGAGATAGCTACGCCCTATTTAATGACAGGCAAGGAATATCGCGACTATTCAGCGCAAAAAGAAATGCAGTCGTACTGGAAACAAAAAAATGCTTCTGAAACAGTAAACAACGAGGATAAATTTTCAGTTTCGGACATGAAGTTCAATATTGGACCAGCCGATAAAGTGTTCGGACCCGGTGGCGTGCAGGTAAAAACACAAGGTTCGGCCGAACTTGTATTTGGCGTTAAACACAATAATATCGAGAACCCTGCTCTTACTGAAGCGATGAGGAGCAGCATAACCCCTGAGTTTGATATGAAAATTCAGATGAATGTTACCGCTTCGGTTGGCGACAAACTGTCTTTCGGAATGAATTATAATACCGAATCTACCTTTGATTTCGACCAGAAAATGGTAAAACTTGGGTATAAAGGCAAAGAGGATGATATTATTAAGAACATTCAGGCGGGCAATGTGAGCATGCCCCTCAATAGCGCGTTGATTAGCGGTAGCACCGCTTTGTTTGGGGTCAAAACCGATTTGCAGTTTGGCAAACTGAGTGTTTCGGCTATCGCTTCGCAGCAGGAATCGGAAACTAAAACCGTCAGCTCGAAAGGAGGCGCTCAAACAACGGAATTTGATGTCAAAGTGGACAATTATGACGAGAACCGTCACTTCTTTCTGGGACATTATTTCCGCAATAATTTTGAAAGCGCTATGAGCAGTCTGCCTGTTGTTTCGTCGGGTGTTACCATCAATCGCGTTGAAGTGTGGATTACAAACAAGAGGGCAGATTACGATCAGGCGCGTAATATCATAGCTTTTATGGATATTGGTGAATCTGAGCGGATTGATAATAATTACTGGCATAAAACGGCGGGCAATAATTTACCCCGGAATAAATCGAACAATTTATACGATGAAGTAAAATCCGTTCCTAATGTGCGGGATATTCAGCAAACTAATGCAGTTTTATCCGCAGCGTTCGGAACTAATGTTTTTATAGGAGGAGAAGATTTTGAGAAAATTGAAAGCGCCCGCAAGCTCGAACCCTCGGAATATGAACTGAACAAAACATTGGGCATTATTTCATTAAAATCGGCATTAAACCCCGATGAAGTATTGGGGGTTGCTTTTGAATATACTTATGCCGGAAATGTATATCAGGTGGGTGAATTTTCGACGGATGAAGTGAATGCTCCCGAAGCTTTGTTTGTAAAATTGTTGAAAAGCACGGCGCAATCGCCTCAGTTGGCTATGTGGGATTTAATGATGAAAAACGTATATTTTCTGGGGGCTATGCAAATTCAAAGCGATAAATTTACCTTGAATGTTGTCTATCGGAACGATTCAGTTGGTACTGATATGCAGTATATTACCGAAGGAAATATAAAGAATAAATTGCTGCTCAGGGTGATGAACCTGGACCGGTTAGATACAAAAAACAATACAAATCCCGATGGAAAATTCGATTATATCGAAGGATTAACGGCTTTCTCATCATCGGGAAGAATTATTTTCCCTGTGCTTGAACCTTTTGGGTCGCATTTGAAAAAAGAAATCGGGAATGATGCCATTGCCCAAAAATATATCTTTCAGGAATTGTACGACTCGACGCTTGTTGTAGCGCAGGAATTAAGCGAGAAAAATAAATTCCGCATTGTAGGCGAATATAAAGCTTCGAGTGGTTCGGAAATCAGACTCAACGCCATGAATGTACCAAGAGGGTCGGTAACCGTTACTGCAGGCGGAGCCACGTTAACGGAAAACGTTGATTATACGGTAGATTACACAATGGGTACGGTAACTATTTTGAATCAGTCTATCATTGAATCGGGAACCAATATTGATGTGAAGCTTGAAAACCAATCCATGTTCAGCATGCAACGCAAATCGTTGGTTGGCACACATTTGGAATACCAGTTTAATAAAGATTTCAGTTTGGGTGGAACCATCATGCACTTGTCCGAGGTTCCTCTGACCAAAAAAGTGAATACAGGCAACGAACCCATTTCGAATACTATTTGGGGACTGAACACCTCGTGGCGGGGCGAGTCGCAATGGCTGACCAACATGCTCGATAAACTGCCTTTTGTGAATGCTACAAAACCTTCGTCAATAGCTCTAAATGCAGAATTTGCACAATTAATTCCCGGACATTCCAATGTGGTGGGATCGCAGGGGCTGGCTTATCTCGATGATTTTGAATCAACCAAAACCTCAATCGACTTGCATTATCCCGTCAATTGGTATCTGGCTTCAACGCCCTACAATCCCTACGATGATTCGCTTTTCCCCGAAGCGTCGAGCACGACGGTTGAATACGGCAAAAACAGAGCTTTATTAGCCTGGTATTATGTCGATCAGATTATGAATTCAAAAAATCCGGGACGAACCACACCGGCTAACTTGAGAAACAATGTTGAATCACAGTCCAATCATTATACCCGCGATGTCTTGATTAAAGAAGTTTTCCCGAATAAAAACTATCTTTTAACCGATCGCGCCTTGCTTTCCGTCATGAATCTATCGTTCTTCCCGACTGAACGGGGACCTTACAATCTGGATGTGGACGGAATGGATGAAAATGGATACCTTACCAACCCGAAACAACGTTGGGGAGGGATTATGCGAAAATTGGATGCAACCGATTTTGAAACTTCCAATATCGAATACATCGAGTTTTGGATGATGGATCCGTTTATATACGATAAAAATGGCACCGACAAAGGCGGTGATTTGTATTTCAATCTGGGCGATGTAAGCGAGGATATACTGAAAGACGGCAAGAAAGCATTTGAACATGGTTTACCCATCAACGGCGATGAAACAAAAATCGAAACAACAATCTGGGGTCGTGTTCCCAAAACACAATCCACCGTTACTGCTTTTGATAATACTCCCGGTTCGCGGCTTTATCAGGATGTAGGGTTAAATGGCTTGTCGACCGAAGATGAGTTTAAATTCCCGGTATACAGCGATTATGTAGAAAAAGTGAAGGCAAAAGTGAATGCCGACACTCGTCAACGCATGGAAAACGATAAGTTTTCACCATTGAACGATCCTTCGGGCGATGATTACCAATTTTATAAATCAACGGATTATGATGAGGCAAACGCAGATATCATTACCCGGTATAAACGTTATAACGGAACAGAAGGCAACTCGCCCGATGCCACGAATACAACCGAAGATTATGCAACAACAGCCACGTCGTTACCTGATATAGAAGATGTCAACGGCGATAATACCTTGAATGAATATGAAAAGTATTATCAGTATAAAGTTTCCATCAAACGCGATTCGATGCAAATCGGCCGGAATCACATTACCGACAGTTATACATCGACGGTAAATCTTGCCAATGGAAATTCGGAAGAAGTTACCTGGTATCAGTTTAAAATCCCGATTCGTGAATACAACAAGAAAATAGGGAGTATTCGTAATTTTAAATCTATCCGGTTTATTCGTATGTTTATGACCAATTTTGAAAAAGAAACGCATTTGCGTTTTGCCACACTCGATTTGGTTAGGGGCGAATGGAGAAATTACAGCAAAGACCTTTATCCGGTCGGAAAATTACCGGTCTCTACCGGCGCATTGGATGTACAGGCGGTGAATATTGAAGAAAATTCGGATAAAACGCCGATTAATTATGTTTTGCCTCCGGGTATTACGAGAGAAGTTGATCCGGGTCAAACACAAATTTTACAACTGAACGAGCAGTCGATGGTGATGAAGGTAACTAATCTTGCTCCGAACGATGCACGTGCGGTGTATAAAAAAACTTCCTATGACATGCGTCAGTATAAGCGTTTGCAAATGTTTGTACACGCCGAACAATTGCCCGATGATATTCGTAATTTAAAAGATTATGAGTTGACTTGCTTTATCCGGTTGGGTTCGGATATGGTAAATAACTATTATGAATATGAAATCCCGTTGAAGTTAACTCCTGCGGGAGTGTATTCAGGAGAGTCGGACGTTGACCGCGAAACAGTATGGATGGCCGAAAATATGTTTGATTTTCCTTTTTCGGCGCTTACCGATGCAAAACTTAAACGAAATAAATCGAAACAGGATGGTTCGTATATATCCGATTTGATACCGTTTTACGATAAAGGGAAAAATAAAATCCGCGTTGTAGGGAATCCAACGATTTCGGAGGTAGAAAATATTATGATTGGTATCCGGAACGTGAGTGGCGATATAAAATCAGGCGAGATATGGGTAAATGAACTCCGCATGTCGGAGTTTGACGAAGATGGCGGTTGGGCGGCTATGGGTAATATGGCTGTCGGGTTGTCCGATATCGGAGCTGTAAATTTGTCAGGAAGGATGGAAACCGCCGGTTACGGAAGCATAGAAAGTAATGTGATGGATCGCCGTACCGACGACTTGTATCAGATGAACTTTTCCACCAATATGGAGTTGGGACGTTTCCTGCCCGAAAAAGCCAAAATTCAATTGCCGGCTTATTTTTCGTACACCAACGAAACGATAACGCCGAAGTATAATCCGCTCGATGAAGACGTTTTGCTAAGCGATGCGCTCGACAATATTCAAAACCAAAAGGATAGGGATACTTTAATCATGGTTTCACAAACTGTCAGCAAATCAAGGAGTTTTAATATTTCTTCTGCAAAAATTAATATAAAAAGTAAAAATCCGCAGTTTTACGATCCGGCCAATGTTTCGTTTACCTATTCATACAGCGAACGGAACCAGACGAGCGCAGAGGTAGAGCGGAATCTCGAAAAACAGGAACGTGCAGCCGTGAATTACAATTTCTCGTTTAACCCGAAACCCTTTGAACCGTTCAAAAATATTAAAGCGTTAAACAAACCGGCATTCAAGATATTGTCTGACTTGAACTTCAATTATTTACCATCATCGCTGAGTTTCAATTCTGATATGAATCGATTGTTTTCGCAGGTTAAGCTCAGGGATTTGACACAAACCGGCAGCGCCAATAATTTTGATTTGAATTTCAGTAAGGATTTTATGTGGAACCGGAATTTCGACATTAAATACGACCTTTCCAGATCGATGCATTTTACTTTGCAGACGGCGATGAATGCCAATATCGAGGAGCCCTATTTCACGCCGGAAATAGGTAAAGAATATTATGAGGCCTGGCGTGATTCGGTTTGGTCGAATATCCGTAAATTAGGTAGTCCGTACACTTATCAGCAGGTGTTCTCTGCTTCGTGGACTTTGCCGATTAATAAAATTCCGCTTTTCGATTGGGTTATGGCAAATGCAGGCTATAATTCTAACTACAACTGGAATCGTTCTGCATTAATAAACGGAGCAACCGATGTGGGTAATGTGGCTACTACCATGGGAGCGTGGTCGGCCGATGGACAGTTAAATTTTGAAGCGCTTTATAACAAATCGAAGTACCTGAAAGAAGTGAACCGCAAATTTTCCATGCAACAGGCAAATAACCAAAAATTCCAGTCAAGAACCTATAAACAGGTTGTAAAATTAGAGAAAAACAAGAAACTTGCTGTAAACCACAGGTTGGGGAGCGAAAAACTTTCGTTGGGAGCTTTGGATAAAAACGGGAAACCAATAACGGTTAATTATAAAACAATAAATCCGACAACGATCGAAGTTACGCCGAAATCTGATGCCGACAGTGTAACAATCAGCATTGTAACGCTCGATCCAAACATGCAAAGCCCGGGCCGGAAAGCGGCTGATTTCACTGCCCGTTTGCTGATGATGACCCGCAGGGCATCAATAACTTATCGTCAATCAAACAGCATGGTGCTGCCAGGATTTAAACCTGAAGCCGGTTTTCTGGGACAGACAAAAGATGGCAATGGAATTTCCGCACCGGGTTACGCGTATACTTTTGGTTTTTTCGACGATAACACCATACAAAATGCCGTTGATAAGGATTGGTTGTACATGAGCGATTCCATCATTAATCCCGCATCAACGGCTTATACTTCCGATCTCGATATCAAAGCCAGTCTGGAGCCTATACCCGGTTTCAAAATCGACCTGAATGCCAAACGCTATACAGCCGATAATACGACTATCCAGTATATGTTCGATGGCATGCCCAAAACATTTACAGGGAGTTATAATATTACACAGATCGCTATTGCTACGGCTTTTATGAGAACCGGAACTGCAGAAGATAATTACGCATCTAAAGTGTTCGATAATTTCCTGGCTAACCGCCAAATAATTGCCAACCGCCTGAATTCACAATATCGGGGAACAAAATATCCGACTACAGGATTCTTTACTGAAGATCCGTCCATTGCCGGAAAAGATTATAACGAAGCTCTGGGAAGTTATAGTGTGAATTCGACCGATGTATTGATTCCTGCTTTCCTGGCTGCTTACACGGGAAAAGATGTAAATACAATGGATACAAATCCTTTCCTTTCGATAATAAATATTCTACCTAACTGGAGGGTAAACTACGACGGACTTTCACGCATACAATGGGTGAAGGATAATTTTAAATCGATAAGCCTGACGCATGCTTATACCTGTCGTTATAGTGTCGGAAATTACACCTCCTATTCAACCTGGGTGGCTATGGATGGCGAAGACGACAGCGCCCTGGGTTATGTGCGCGATCAGGCTAACAATGACAATCCTATTCCTTCGTCGCCTTACGACATTTCTTCCGTTTCGCTCTCAGAGCAATTCAGTCCCCTTATCGGAATAAATGCCGCATTTAAGAACAGCATGACGGCTACACTTAAATATAGCAAACAACGGAATCTGGCATTGAATCTTTCGAGTACCCAGTTGATTGAATCTGCTTCCGATGAATTTGTAGTGGGTATGGGTTACCTGTTGAAAGATTTTGATGTAATTCTGAAACTGAAAAACAACCAGCAATCACGTGTGAAAAACGATTTGAAATTAAGCGCCGATTTATCGTACAAAGACATAAAAACTTTATTGAGAAAAATTGATGAAAACCTGACACAGGCTTCGAGCGGAAATAAACTCTTGACGCTGAAAATTATTGCCGATTATGTGTTCAGTTCAAAAGTGAATATTCAAATGTTTTTCGACCGGCAAATGAGTACGCCGCTCATCTCGTCGACATTCCCTGTTTCGTCCACCAATTTCGGCGTCAGTTTCAAGTTTATGCTAACCAGATAATAAAGATTAGCGCTAAAGGCGCTGAGAGAACATTGAAAAATATATCTTTGTAAGTGAACGAAAAGGTAACTACTCAGCGCCCTGATAAATTTGATAATAATCAGTCCTTTAGTTGATTGTTATGTATTTAAACTTTTTGCCCCGACGGGGCTAAACCTGCCTGCGGCAGTCAAGTATGCATAATCTCCGGTAAGCGAAACGCAACTGGGGGATATTTCTCCAAAATGTTGTTAATAATTATGAATACAAATGAATAAACATTCATATATTCATGTTCTTTTTGTAGTTTTGAAAAAAAATAATGATATGAGAAAGAAATTTATATTTTCATTATTGGCAATTGTCGTTTCATTGGTTTCATATTCACAAATTTACGAACCTGTAAAATGGAGCTTTGAACTTAAAAACACAGGAAAGACAACGGCTGATGTAATTATAAAAGCAACCATAGAAGATGGTTGGCACTTATACGGAATGGACATCCCTAAAGATGGTCCGCGACCTACCAAAATAGTTTTCGAAGATATTCAAAATGCAAAACCTGAAGGTAAAATTCAGGGTTTGTCGAAGCTGAAGGAAGTTTACGATCCTAATTTCGACATGAAACTTAGTTGGTATGCCAACGACGCTGTGTTTGTGCAAAAAATATCGTTTGCCGATGCAGCAAAAGTCAGGCTGAAAGGTTATGTCGAGTTTATGGTGTGTAACGACGAAAGTTGCTTGCCGCCCACTCAGGAATATTTTGATTTGGGTTCCAAATTGGTTGAAGCATCCAAGCCGGTTGATAACCTTGTTCAGTCCGACTCAGTCGGGGCAGACAGTACGGTGGCGCAAACTGTTACCGTTGAGGGAAAAACAGATTATTGGAGTCCGGTTGTGGAAGAACTGAAAGCTTTCGGGAATGCCGAAGGCGCTACCGGCGAAACTTCTTTGTGGCTGATATTTCTTGCAGGTTTGGCAGGAGGCTTTCTGGCGTTATTCACTCCATGTGTTTGGCCTATTATTCCAATGACTGTCAGTTTCTTTCTTAAACGTTCGGATGATAAAAAACGGGGACGCAGGGATGCATCCTTATACGGACTCTCTATTGTGTTTATCTATGTAACGCTTGGCATTCTTATCACACTTATTTTTGGAGCAAGCGCACTGAACAGTATGTCGACCAACGCGGTGTTCAATCTGATTTTCTTCGGCATGTTGCTGGTATTTGCCATTTCGTTTTTCGGGGCATTCGAAATTACCTTACCAGCTTCGTGGTCTACAAAACTGGATGCCAAAGCTGATTCGACAGTCGGATTTATAAGTATTCTGTTTATGGCATTTACGTTGGTGCTGGTTTCATTTTCCTGTACCGGTCCTATTATCGGTACTTTGCTGGTCGAAGTATCGGGTAGCGGATCCTTGTTGTCTCCGGCTATCGGTATGTTAGGATTTGCGGTAGCTCTTGCCATTCCGTTTACTTTTTTTGCCTTTTTCCCTTCTATGCTCAAATCGCTGCCGCGTTCGGGTGGATGGTTGAATACCGTCAAGGTAGTTTTGGCTTTCCTTGAACTGGCTTTGGCTCTGAAATTTTTATCGGTGGCCGATCTGGCCTACGGTTGGCGTATTCTCGACCGTGAAGTATTTCTTGCCTTATGGATCGTTATTTTTGCTATGCTTGGGTTTTATCTACTCGGTAAAATCCGTTTTCCACACGATAGCGAAAGTAAACATTCGTCGGTTTTGGGAACTTTCCTGGCCATCATTTCCCTGTCGTTTGCCGTGTATATGGTTCCGGGTTTGTGGGGAGCCCCGTTGAAAGCCATCAGCGCTTTTTCGCCTCCTTTATACACACAGGATTTTAATCTCTACAACGAGGAAGTGCATCCGGCTTTTACCGATTATGATGAAGGTATGGCTTATGCGGCACAGAAAGGTTTGCCCGTTGTGGTCGATTTTACAGGTTATGGTTGCGTAAATTGTCGTAAAATGGAAGCTTCGGTCTGGACTGATCCGAGAGTGAAAGACTTACTCGAAAATGATGTTGTACTGATTTCGGTATTTGTGGATGATAAAACGGCTTTAACCTCAGCTTTCGAAGTGGACGAGAATGGCAGAACACGTACCATAAAATCAATCGGCGATAAATGGAGTTACTTGCAACGCACAAAATTCGGCGCTAACGCCCAGCCTTTTTACGTGATACTCGATAACAAAGGAAATCCGCTGAACAAATCCTTCGGATTCGACGAAAATCCTGAAAATTTTATTAAATGGATTGAAAAAGGGAAAGTAAATTTTAAAAAATAATATCAAGAAAAATCCTGAACTGAGATTTAAGTTCAGGATTTTTCTTGATATAACTATCGTTCATAACCTGTCGTTTATTAAAGATATCAGTACCTTTTCTTCATTTTCCCAACACAAATCTTTTTTTGCTTTGGCTGTATTTTGTTTTACGGTATTGTAACGTACTTCATCGGCAAAAATGTCAGTAATGACCTCCGCAATATGTTTAGGATTGTGATTCTTGATATAATAACCTATATCGTATTGGTCGATAATCTCTTTCAGCTCCACTAATCCTGATGAAAGCGTTGGAATGCCTGAATGAATATAATCGAACAGCTTGTTAGGCAATGAAAAATGATAGTTTAGATTAGTATCTTTATCAATAGCCAAACCGAGGTCGCTGTTCAGTGTAAATTGGCGTAATTCGGCAAATGGCATTTTCGCTTTGAAAATGACTTTGTTCTGAATATTAAGTTCTTCTACCATCCCTTTTAAAATAGGAATAACATCGCCGCTTCCTACAACCAATAGTACTGCATTATTCAAGTATTGCATGGACAGAACTGCTTCTTCTGCGCCACGTTGAATGTTGATTCCCGTTCCCTGTAAAATAATTACTCGTTTATCCACAGGTAAGCCGAGTTCTTTCCTCGATTTCAATTTTTCAGGTAAAAAAGTTATAGGAATGTTGCGGCTTACAAGTACTTTTTTGTTGTATTTATCGCTGTAGAGTTTCGCAATTGATTCATTTACAGTCAAAATATCGGTAAGTTTTGGGAAAAGATAATCTTCGAACTTTCTCCAAATAGCCTGAATATGCGGACGATTAACCAATTCAGGTGTTTCGGTGAAATATTCGTGTGTATCGTAAATTAGTCTTTTCTTTTTGATTTTTGCTGCCAGAAATGCAGCAGGAAGCGTGTCGAGATCGTTAGCAAAAATTAAATCTACTTTATTGAAAAGTAAATAAAAGAACAATTTTAAATTATATTCGGCGTAAAACTGCGGACCACTACGAAACCAGAGTTTTTTTCGCTTTGTAAAGTATGAACGTTCCAAGGAAAGGCTTTCGGGCAATAATCGACCATATTCAATAACAAAATAACCACACTTTTTTAGTGTCAGGCAGGTTTTATGAACACGCTGATCGGTAGTCAGGTCGTTGGTAACGCAAACTATGGCTGTTTTTTGCATTGTTACTTTGTTTGCAGGAGTTTAATCAGGTCGCGATATAATTTGCGGTGATAGGATTGGGCTGTTTTTTCGACTGAAGTGTTGTGCCAGAGCAGAACAAGTTCTCCATTGTAACTTTCAATATAATTAATCAGTTGTTGGCAATATTCATAAGCCTCGTGGGCATTCATATACATATAGCGTTTATCACTTAATGTTCCGTCCATAATGGTCAGAAAATGTAACGTTAACTGGCTCACTTCCCTGGTTAACAGGTTAATCCATTTCACGGGTCGGCAGGTTCCGAGACGGAAGCCTGCCATATCGGCATATCCCATGGTAAAATCATCAGTTATGCCGGCATCTATCAGTGTAAGCATGTCGATTGGTTCGCGACTGTTCAGAAAATGATTTCTGTTGTAAATGATTTTTGTTTTTGTTACTTTCTCAAGTTTATGTTTTTCCTCGATAATCAGGCTGGGGCGAACCCCCGCTTCGTAGCTGGTATGCAGGCCGATATTTATGTTTTTTCGTTTGCAGTAACTTAATAAATTTTTATAGTCGGGATGAACAAGGTTGGCAAGCGGTTTGTCCTGTTTATATTTACTTCCCCCGCTACGGATAAAAGTAACTATCTCGCAACGGTCAGAGCCAAGTTTGGTTTTCAGTTCATTATCAATTTTGAAGAGAAAAGGAAATGTGTACCAGGGGTCGTAGCGCAAGCCTCCAAAAAAGCTTTTCATCGCTTTCTGACTTTCTTTTGGTCGTTTTATCCCCCGTAAAAGTCCGCCGATTAAACTTCGCACATTCCTAAAATGGGCAATCTGGTCAACATCGTGCGTAAGATATATTTTTTTGATTTGTTTTGGCGGCTCGGGAACTTCTACTCCCATTTCGCGCAATTGCCGGCGCAGAAGTCTTCCGTACTCGTCAACCAAAGGGCGATCAATAAAACCGGCGCGGTAGGGTAGAGATTCTTTCCCCGGAAAACGACCGTAAATATCCCGCACATTTTTGCGTACCATTTCTTCGTAACGGGAAATCAAAAAATAAGTACTGGCAACCAAATCGGCATGTAGAATTTTAGTTTCACCAATTATTTCAACTGTTGGTTCGCCAAACAATATAGGTGTTTCTTCCCAGATTTTCAAAGGCAGATTCGGAAGGGAAAGTTCGGTTCCATAGATCTCTTTGTTGAAAAATTCGGAAGGTTTAACGATCAGTTTGAATTTATCAAATTCGTTTTCGTCGGACGTATAACCTACCTGATTGATTATCTCAGGCGAAATGTCTTCGCCCAATAAAAACCGTAAAATATATTGCGTTGTCTCTATCACTTCTGTAAAAAATTAAATTTCAGTCAGTTAAATTGCCAAACTAATTCTTTAACTACTCAGCACCCTTTATTCTTATATCCTTTTGATTTTCAGTTCGAC
>DIFH01000056.1:15872-26621 GCA_002427615.1 Paludibacter sp. UBA5753 | reverse complement strand
ACAATCAACTAAATGGCTAATTATTTTCAAATTTATTCGAGTGCTGAGTAGTTCCCTAATTCTTTATCACATTATTTTCTTTTTACGTTCGTGCGAAATTGTAACTGCCATTGCAACTACCAATCCGATCATTACATCTCCGTTGGTAATTAAACCGAAATATTCTGCATTTTCGGGTATCTTTTTTGTAACAAGTTTAAGGATTACCGCCAATATTGTGAAAATAACAAAAACGCCTAATCCGTAAAGTATGGTTTTAATAATCGGATGCATATTACGATGTATAATGTAGGGTTCAAAGATACGAAATTAATTTTCAAATTTACAAGAACTGATAATCAAGATACATCACATTACCCCATCAACTCCTGTTTCAGGAATCTTCCCGTTTCGCTGTTGGGATGTTTGGCAACTTCCAGGGGAGTTCCCGTACAAATGATTTGTCCGCCTGTGGCGCCCCCTTCAGGTCCAATATCAATAATGTAATCCGCAGTTTTGATCACATCCATATTATGTTCAATGATAATCACCGTATTTCCTTTATTGACTAAACGGTTTAAAACGCCCAGCAAGACCCGTATATCCTCAAAATGTAATCCTGTTGTTGGCTCGTCGAGAATGTAAAGAGTTTTGCCGGTGTCGCGTTTCGACAGTTCTGTGGCTAATTTTACGCGTTGACTTTCACCGCCCGACAGCGTGGTGCTCGATTGTCCGAGTTTGATATAACCCAGGCCGACATCCTGAAGAGTTTTGATTTTATTCAGGATCGACGGTTGGTTTTCGAAAAACTCCACCGCTTGATTGATAGTCATGTTCAACACGTCGGCTATGGATTTCCCTTTGAAGCGAACTTCCAGCGTTTCCTTGTTATAGCGTTTACCGTCGCAATTTTCGCAAGGCACGTGTACATCGGGCAAAAAATTCATTTCAATTGTTTTGTAACCATTTCCGCCACATACTTCGCAGCGACCTCCGGCTGTGTTGAACGAAAACCGTCCGGGCTTATATCCCCGTATTTTAGCTTCGGGCAAAGTTACAAACACATTGCGTATATCCGAAAAAACACCTGTGTAAGTAGCCGGATTCGAACGAGGTGTGCGACCGATAGGCGATTGATCCACTTCCACCACCTTATCGATATTTTCCAATCCTTCGATGCTTTCATATTCCAACGGATCTTGCAACGAACGATAAAAATATTGGCTCAGAATAGGTTGTAGCGTTTCGTTGACAAGCGTTGATTTTCCGCTACCCGAAACGCCGGTAACACAAATCATTTTTCCAAGCGGAAAAGTAACATCAATGCCTTTCAGGTTATTTCCGCGTGCGCCGTGAATAACAAGTACTTTCCCGTTTCCGGGACGAATTTCAGCAGGGACTTCGATACTTTTTTTCCCGTTCAGATAAGCGGAAGTGAGCGTGTCGGCTTTCAGCATTTCGTCGGGCGTTCCGGCAAAGACTACTTCGCCTCCATGACGTCCGGCACGCGGACCGAGATCCACCACATAATCGGCTGCTAACATCATTTCTTTGTCATGTTCCACCACGATCACCGAATTGCCGGTATCGCGTAATTGTTTCAGCGAGCGGATCAGGCGTTCGTTGTCGCGTTGATGCAGACCAATACTCGGTTCGTCGAGGATGTAAAGCACATTCACGAGTTGTGATCCGATCTGGGTTGCTAAACGGATACGTTGGCTTTCGCCGCCCGAGAGCGATTGCGAACTACGGTTCAACGAAAGGTAATTTAATCCGACATCCAGCAAAAATTGCAAACGGGTACGGATTTCCTTCAAAATTTCGGCGGCAATCGTTTTTTGTTTTATCGATAAAAAAGGTTCCACTTTGTTTATCCACTCAGACAGTTCTGCAATGTCCATCGCTGCCAGCTCGGCAATGTTTTTATCGTGAATACGAAAATGCAGCGATTCTTTTTTTAGCCTGGTTCCGTTACATTCGGGACATTTAATTTCCTTCGAGTATTGGTTGGCCCATTTTTGTTCGGTAGCCGAAGCCGCATTGTCCGATTGCATTTCGATATATCTCAAAATGCCATCATAACTCAAAAAATAATTTGTGCCAATGGATTGGTTTTTAATGTGCAATCGCTCATCCGTACCATTCATAATTTCGTCGATTGCTTCTTCGGGAATGTCGGAAACAGGTGTTTTCAGGGTACAATCGTATTTTTCGAGAATAGCCTCAATCTGCCAAAAGATGGTGGCGCTTTTATGTTTCCCGAGCGGGGCAATGGCGCCATTGTAAATATTTTGGCTTTTATCGGGAATAATTTTGTCCATATCAATTTTATTCACACAGCCAAGTCCTTTACAATGCGGGCAAGCTCCGTGCGGCGAATTGAACGAAAAATTATGCGGAGCAGGTTCGTCGTACGAAATACCACTTGTCGGACACATCAACATTTTACTGAAATAACGGGCTTCGTCGGTATCTTTTTCAAGAAGCATAACGATACCGTTGCCTTGTTGCATGGCTTTTTGTATTGATTCTTTCAAACGGTGACGGTCTTTCTCGCTGACAACAAGCTTGTCAATCACTACTTCAATGTCGTGATTTTTATAACGGTCCACTTTGAGTCCGTGGGTTGCTTCGCGTATTTCCCCGTCAATTCGAACATGCAAATACCCTTTTTTGCGAATTTGTTCAAACAATTCTTTGTAATGCCCTTTACGTCCGCGTACCAATGGCGCGAGCAGAAAGGTTTTTTTGCCTTCGTAATCTTTAATAATCAAATCTACAATCTGATCTTCGGAATATTTTACCATTTTTTCTCCGGTTACATACGAAAAAGCTTCGCCTGCCCGTGCAAAAAGCAAACGCAGGAAATCGTATATTTCGGTAGTGGTTCCGACAGTTGATCGCGGATTTTTATTGGTGGTTTTTTGGTCAATGGAGATAACAGGGCTCAGTCCCGTGATTTTATCTACATCGGGACGCTCCAAGTTGCCCAAGAAACTGCGTGCATAAGCCGAGAAAGTTTCGATATACCGACGTTGGCCTTCGGCAAAAATGGTGTCGAAAGCCAATGATGATTTACCGCTTCCACTCAATCCCGTAATTACAGTAAGCGCGTTACGGGGAATAGAAACATCGATATTTTTGAGGTTGTGAACACGGGCTCCGATCACTTCCACTCTCTCCGAAGCGTCGGGTATGTTGTCTGTTTTTGTTGTCAAAACGCTATTTTTTAGAACTTGCAAAGATACAAAATTTGAATTAATTCTTTGTATAACAAGTGTCAAAATAAACAGTTTAAACAGTAAAAATATACGTTTGCGATATACTGTTGTTTTGATCAAAAAATCAAACGAACCGGAAGATATTTCTCGTCTAAAATATTGATTTTTGATTTTCAGTTCGACAGAGTCGAACTGAAAATCAAAAGGTTATAGGAATAAAGGGTGCTGAGTAGTTACGTTTGAACTAAATCAATTTCTATTCCAGGATAAATTAAAAAAAACTTGACTTGAAGTATCCGGTCATTTCAACGACGGAAAAAGAAGCATTATTGAAAGCGAAATATCTATTGATGAATGAAGAATAAACGGATATTCAACTTTCCCAAAATTCTAAACCTTGGGAAAGTTTGAATAAAAAAACGACTAATCCAAAACTTCAGTTTCTTTTCTCTTTTTTTCTTTCCATTTTATGTAAAGCATGTGGATAATACCATCGATAAGTCCGATTTTAGGGACAATAAAATTATTTGCTCCGACGCTTTGCGCTACATCGATATAGGTATTTGCCGCCGGAATAATAACATCTGCCCGGTCGGGTTTTAGTTTATATTTCTCAATCAGTTCATCCACATTGTATTGTTTCAACTCAGTGGTAATTGCTTCAAGTGCGACAAGTTGAAATTTGCGGCCGGTACGAGTCTTTGCCAGTTCGTTCAGTTTAATAATATTTCCTCCCGAAGCGATAATATCATTAATTTGATATTGCTTTTTCAGTTCCTGTAAATCTCTGTGCAAATTATCGTATTCTACACTCTCCACTTTGTCGTTCAGTAAGCGCACAGTTCCTATCTTGTAGGATTTTGATTGTACCAATTCACCGTTTACCAACAAACTTATTTCCGTACTACCTCCACCCACATCCACAAAAATATAGTTTTGATGTTCGTTTAAGTTGTAATAAAAATGACTTTCGTAAATAATTATCGCCTCTTCGTGCCCATCGATAATTTCAACTTTCAAATCGGTTTCCTTTTTGATTTCTTTTACAATATCTTTGGCGTTTTTGGCTTCACGCATAGCAGCCGTCGCACAAACCCTGTAATCGCTTACATCGTACACTTTCAACAAATGTTTAAAGGCTTTCATAAGCCGGATCAGATTTTTAGCCTTGCTGTCGCTTATTTTACCATCAACAAAAGATTCCTGTCCCAAACGCAAAGGCACCCGGATCATCAGGGTCTTGTCGAATGATTCTTCGCCATTGCCAGGTACAATACTCATAATTAATAACCGAACGGCATTGGATCCGATATCTATGGCCGCAAATTGAAGACTGTTCATAATTGATAATTGTTTGGGAAAGATGATTTATTTTTTTGTTTATTCTCCTGTAAATTTCTTATGTAGTGTTTGCAAGAAAACGTCCATCTCTGCGTTGCACTCGCAGCAAAAACTACTCATTTACCAGAGTAAACTCCGTGTTTTTGCTGTTTCGTGCGCCTTGACCTTGACGTTTTCTTATCAAACACTGAGTTTTCTTTCTGATACTATGTAATTGTTTTTATAGAACTTATAAATTTCTTCCTGCGACCTGAAAGGAGGTTCGTTTGCCTCGTTATTCAACCGGTTATTCCCTGATCCGTCTACAATGCGTCCTTTCACATTATCTTTCAACCCGAACTCAATAACGGTTTTTAATTGTTTCTGAAAGTTCGGGTCATAAACAGGCGTATACACTTCCACTCTGTAATCCAGATTTCGCTGCATCCAATCAGCTGAACCAATGAAGTAACGTTCTTCGCCTCCATTGGCAAAAATCATGACCCGTGAATGCTCCAGATAACGGTCAACAATACCGATAACCTGAATGTTTTCACTGACTCCCGGAACTCCTGTTACCAGCGAGCAATTACCGCGAACCAACAGTTTAATTTGAACTCCGGCATTGGAAGCTTCATACAGTTTTTCAATTATTTTTTCATCAACCACATGATTGATCTTGCAATAAATGTAAGCCGGCAACCCTTTTTTTGCATTCTCAATTTCAGTTTTGAGTAAACTCATGATTTTTTTTCGCATAAATTGGGGTGAAACGATCAGCTCTTTAAAAGTAGGGTTTAAGTAGGGCTGTTCTATAAACTCAAACACGTTTTCCACGTCATCAACAATGCTTTTATGGGCGGTCATTAGCGTGAAATCAGTATATAAATTGGCGGTTCCCTCGTGGAAGTTACCGGTGCCGATGCAGGCAATACTCCCGTTACGAGCCTTGATATGAGTCAGTTTTGAATGCACTTTCAATCCTTCGACCCCGAGAATTACTTTAACGCCGGCATCCTGCATTTTCTTTGCCCAGTTTATGTTCGATTTCTCATCAAAACGGGCTAAAAGTTCGACAATAGCCGTTACTCTTTTTCCATTCAAAGCTGCACAAATTAGCGCTTTTATCACTTTGGAGTTTTTAGCCAGACGGTAAAGGCATATTTTTATTTCTTTTACTTCCGGATTAATGGCCGATTCCCGCAAAAGACGTATGTAGTTGTTGAAGCTATGGTAAGGATAGTGTAAGTATTGATCTTTATCCCTGATTAATGTAATAAGGCTTATCGCCCGGTCAAATGCCGGAATTGGAACAGGCGGTTGATTTTCAAATTTCAAATTTTCTTTGAGATTAGGAAAGGTCATTAAATCCTTGAGATTGTGATACCTGGCTCCACCGACGGGAATGTCGTTTTTATCTATCCCCAGAAGTTTCTCGGTAAACCGTAAAAGATCAGATGGCATTTCACGGTCGTAAACAAAACGAACCGGCAACCCGCTTTTCCTGCTTTTTAACCCTTTTGAGACTTTGTCAAAAATACTTTGGTAGGCTGAATTATCAAAATCCATTTCGGCATCGCGGGTAAATTTAATTGTATAGCCTTCGTACTTGTCATGATTGAACTGCGAAAATATCCGGGGCAAACAAAACCGGATAACATCGTCGATAAACATGATACAAATTTTTTCGTCTGTTTTTGGTAATACGATAAAACGGGAAAATTCATCCGTAGGAATTTCAATTAAAGCATATTCCTTTTTATTATTCTTTTTTTTGTCATCCACATTTGATATTTTGACTGCCAGATAGATACTCTTATCGTTCAGTTCGGGTTCAAACTTCATCCTGGTTATCAAAATAGGGAAAAGCGAATTCATCAATTCTTCACTATAAAAAGTATTTAGATATTTTTCCTGTTCTTCCGATAATTTCGACTCGTTAACCCAATAGATATTTTCTTTTTGCAATGCTTCATTCAATTCCAGAAATATAGATTCAAAATCTTTGGAATATAATTCGTTTAATTTCAGTATTTTTTTCAGTATTTTTTTTGAGTCGGAATTCAAATGATGCATGTTTTCCTCTATCTCGATCATCCGCCGCAGAGTAGCAATGCGAACCTGAAAGAACTCATCCAGATTATTCGAATAAATACCTAAAAAACTGAAACGTTCAAGCAATGGGATGGATTGATTCGATGCTTCGTCGAGTATCCTGCGGTTGAAGTACATCCAACTGACATCACGATTAATTGTATGTAGACTCTTGGTTTGCTTTTTCATTTTATATGCCGGAGATTGAAATACACGATTGATATTTATTTTGTTCGTTTCGAAGATATAAAACAAAAATAAGGTATAAAATTCAAATTCAGATCAAAAACTTAGTCAAAAACGCTTTCTGTGCGTAATTGTAACATATATTAAAAATATATTAAAGATATGTGAATAATTTATCTTGTAAACTGTGGTAACTACTCGGCACCCTAAAAAATTTGATAATAATTAGCCATTTACTTGATTGTTATGTATTTAAACTCTTTGCCCNNAAGCGAAGCGCAACTGGGGGATAATGAGACAATTCCCCTCCTTTTGATTTTCAGTTCGACTTTGTCGAACTGAAAATCAAAAGGTTATAAAAATATAGGGTGCTGAGAAGTTACGTTTAATCATATCGTTACATAGTTCAAACACGTTTGATATATGCTAAATTTACTTTTACAAAAAAGAACCATGTTCTATCATATAATTTTTAAAATAAAAAATATGGAAATAAAAACTTACAATATAAAGAACTTTCTGCTTCCTGAAAGTTCCAGAAGTATGTCGTGTTATCATGCCAAAGTGATGGAAGATGGAATTATGAAACTAACAATTCATGATTGTAAAAGATCAATTCAGTTGAGAAATGATTTGAATAATCCCGAAGAAATACCAGAGGCAATGGAGAAATTAAAAAATCTGGCTGATGGGATCAATAATTTGATTGAATTTATCAAGGCAAATTATGAAAAATAAATAACTGACCTTTGTTTTTTACTCTGGAAATTTTGGGGTTATTCTACTGGAAAAGAGAGAAAAACATAAGACAAAAATCAGTTGGCTCAGATAGGTTGCAAAACATGAAAACAAAAGAAGGAATCTTTATGATAAATTATTAAATTTGCAACGGGTTTACGCCGTCAGACGACAAAGAAAAGAAAAAACAAATTGACTTTTGTGACTGACTGGCTTTTTACATTCTTATATTCTTTCAAGGATGAGTCTGTTCCGAAAAATCCTTTTTTAGGCGATTCGATAAAAAAGCATTTTAATATTCAGTCAGTTATGAATCATAATATTGTCAAAATACACTTTTCGGAGTAGATTCATCAATCAATCAAACTCTCTGCTCTGACTTTTCGGAGTGGACTTAAATATTTTTATGTCATCCATTTCTAAAACAGTTATTGTTACGGGCGCCGGCGCAGGTATCGGACGCTGTATAGCCAAAACTTATGCCACCGAAGGCGCTAAGGTTATTGTTGCCGAAAAAAATGAAGCTGCAGGTACCGAAACTGCGGTTAAAATAAAGTTGGCAGGGCATGAAGCCATGTTTGTAAAATGCGATGTAAGTAAACCGGAAGACATTATCCGGTTAGTAAATACTACTATTGAAAAATACGGATTCATTGATATTGTGATTAATAATGCCGGTGTTTCGCGTTGGAAATCACCTTACGAATTGAGTGTAGACGAGTGGGACGAAATACTACATACCAACTTGCGTTCCATGTTTCTGCTTTCGCGCGAAGCAGCCCGGCACATGAAGGGCAGGGGAGGATCCATCGTGAATATTGCTTCTACCCGTGCGTTTATGTCTGAACCCAATACCGAAGCATACGCGGCATCCAAAGGCGGTATCGTGGCATTGACTCACGCATTGGCTGCTTCGCTTGCGGTAGATAATATTCAGGTAAACTGCATCAGTCCCGGTTGGATTGAAACAGGCGATTATTCAAAACTTCGCGAGAAAGATCATAAACAGCATTTTGCTCAACGGGTGGGAAAACCGGAAGATATAGCCCGCGCCTGTCTTTTTCTTACTGCCCCTGAAAATAATTTTGTTTCGGGAACAAACCTCACCATCGATGGCGGCATGACCCACAAAATGATTTACGAACCGGATTAAACTTTGCAACAAAAGGGACTGAAATTTGTTTGAATACAAAATCAAAACTCACAGGATGACTCAAAGTTACTCTGTGAGTTATCGAATAAATTTTCAAATAAATGAAGCAAATGGATATTTCAACGATAAACGGTCTCAATCCTTCGCCAATCATGCCAGTGCTTTTCGTTGGACATGGCAGTCCGATGAATGCTATTGAAGAGAACGAATTTACGACAACATGGCGAAACCTGGGCGAAACTTTGCCGCGTCCGCAAGCCATTCTTTGTGTTTCGGCACATTGGGAAACCCGTGGCACGCACCTGACAGCGATGCCGGAACCCAAAACAATTCATGATTTCGGCGGATTTCCACGTGAACTTTTCGAAGTGCAATATCCCGCTCCGGGCGATCCGCAACTGGCTTCGGATGTACGACAGAATATTAAAAACACACAGGTCGGGCTCGATCGTTCCGAATGGGGTTTTGATCACGGGGCATGGACCGTGGTGAAACATCTTTATCCTCAAGCCGATGTTCCAATGATTGAAATGAGTATCGATCATTTTCAGAAACCCGAATATCATTATGAATTAGCCAGGGAACTTGCCTTCTTACGCTCGCGCGGCGTGCTGGTTGTCGGTAGCGGTAACATTGTGCACAACCTGCGCGAAGTGAACTGGCACGACGAAAATGCAGCTTACGACTGGGCTCAGGAAACAAACGAAAAGGTGAAACAAGCGATAATTGATAATAATCACAAAGATTTGATTGATTTCAAAAACCAGGGTGCGGCTTTTCAACGCGCCATTTCCACCGCCGAACATTATATTCCCCTGCTTTATGCTTTGGGCTTGCAAACCAAATCGGATACAATCAGTTTTTTCAATGATAAAATAATTATGGGCTCGCTGTCGATGATGGGTGTATTAATCAGTCCGGAACGTTCATAAAGGTTGTTGCATAAGCTGAAAAAAAAAGCCTGCCTTTTCGGGCAAGCTTTTTAAAGACCGTGAAAATCCGGTTAAATTCCTTTTTCGCTCAGGTAACGTTCGGCTTCGATAGCCGCCTGGCATCCGCTTCCGGCGGCTGTAACAGCCTGACGGTAATGTGGGTCGGCTACGTCGCCGGCGGCAAAAACGCCCGGCACATTGGTGCGTGGAGTTCCCGCAATAGTTTTGATATAACCTACTTCGTCGGTTTTTATCCAGGGTTTGAAAATGTCGGAATTTGGCTTGTGTCCGATAGCTAAGAAAAATCCGTCTATTTCTATGTGAAGTTGTTCTTCGTCGGCCTGTCCGCGACGTTTTACGAGGTTTGCACCCTGAACTACTTTTTCTCCGGTTAATCCAAGTGTTTCATGTTCGAAAAGCGCTTCAATTTTAGGATTGCTCAACACGCGTTCCTGCATGATTTTCGAGGCACGCAGAAAAGGTTTACGTACAATCAGGAATACTTTATCGGCTAATCCTGCCAGATAAGTTGCTTCTTCGCAGGCAGTATCGCCACCGCCCACAACGGCAACTTTGCGTTTGCGATAGAAAAAACCATCGCAGGTTGCACAGGCCGAAACGCCCGAACCGGCATATTTAGTTTCGTCGGGCAAACCCAGGTATTTGGCTGTAGCGCCGGTTGAAATAATCAAGGTATCAGCTTCGATTTCTTTTTCGCCGTCAATGGTTATTTTGTATGGAGCCGAAGAAAGATCGGCTTTTGTAGCCATTCCGAAACGGATGTCCGTACCGAAACGTTCGGCTTGTTTTTTCATATTTTCCATCAATTCCGGACCTGTAATTCCCTGCGGAAAACCTGGGAAATTCTCCACTTCGTTGGTGGTGGTCAATTGCCCACCCGGTTCCATCCCTTCGTATAATACGGGTGAAAGATTTGCCCGTGAAGCATAAATGGCGGCTGTATATCCCGCCGGACCTGAACCTATAATCAGGCAACGTACTTTTTCTGTCATATATTTTTTATTTACTATTTTTTTTATTTACTATTTTTTTATTTTAATGATTATCCGTATTCCTATCTGTAATCCCGTTAGGGTTTATTACTCAGCACCCTCTATTCTTATAA
>DIFH01000056.1:0-15765 GCA_002427615.1 Paludibacter sp. UBA5753 | reverse complement strand
AGTTTAAATACATAACAATCAACTAAATGCCTAATTATTATCAAATTTATTAGGGCGCTGAGTAGTTACCGTTAGGGATTTAATATCGGTAGAATTATTCATCCGTCCTTGTTTGTCGAACCCCGTACGGGGTGCTATAGGTGTGTGGAAATGTATTTTTACCAATATTATATGCCTACGACATAACTATTCAGGTCGCTTTGCGGATAATTATCTTTATTTTAATCAATTACGGACTAAAACGAGAAACTTTTAGTCGTCCGACGCATAAGGACACTAAAAACGTTTTTTGTTCATTTATTGAGAAACGCTCAAAAGTGCTTCGTACGTTTTGATGTTTCCCAGCCCTGAACCCAATCTATAATCTACCTCAAATCATTTACCGTAACGCCTTTGAACCTGGCTTTATTGAAAACAAAAACGTCATCAGACACTTTTATTCCCTTCTGATAATTTGTCAGGGTAAGGAGAGTGGTCGAACTGTTTTTGGAAAAGAGCTTGATCGAAACGAGATTTCCGGTGGTTTTGTTTACTTGAATTTCAATTTTTGTGAAGTCATTGTTTTTAACTTTCGGAATCATTTCCACCACGTAATTATTTGTTGATTTGGTTTTACTGAATCGAATCACCGTTTTCGTTTTGTATCCCGAAAGAATTGCCATGGGATTTGTTTCAGCCAATTCTTTTTCGGTAGGCTCGGTTATCGACACCTCATTGTTTTGAGCCATATACGCCCATTGCGTTTTTCCATCGAACCAGGCTTGCATTTCGTCCATTTCCAGTACAAATTTATTTGCTTTCAAAGTAAATGTCCCTGAACTCGAGTGCGAATTTACAGTATTTTTTTCTGTTACCGAAAGCCTGAAACTTGTCTTTATGGCATTAGTCTTTACCGAGGATAGCAGATTGTTTATAACGTTCTCTGCATCAGTGTTGTTTTGTGCCGACAGGCCAAGTATCGAAAATATTAATACAGCAATAGAATATGTGAATCTGGTCATTTTGTTGAGTTTGTAAAGTTTATAAAGTCCCGATTCTCGGGATGGCAAAATATTCCATTGGAAAGTTGATCGGGTAATTGACTTTGCAAATATCGTGCAAATAAGAACTTTTCCAAAGTTTGAACTTAGGAAAAGTTATATGCTGAACGAAAAGCACAGCAGTTCATTTTTCGCCGTTATGCGGCTTCACAGTGTTGATGTTGCAAGTAATATATTGTCGTGTAACTGTTTAAACGTACTTTTTATCGCTTTAATCTCAATTAATCTTTTTAATGTTATCTGTTTTGTGTTTTTCATTTCCTTGTTTAAAGTTTTTGTGTTAAGAATATAAAATTCCCACTGACTCGTATCCAGCGGATTTATTGTTTTCTTGTCCAAATGAGCAAGTAATGCAAAAACGTATAAATCAGCATGCCTTTTCTTTTCTGTTTCAAATAAATTGTTTGTATAATCCCATGCTTTTGTTTGAGAAATATTAAAAATAGGTATCGATAATCGTTTTTGTTTCCATGTCTGAATATAGCCAGAAGATTTTACTTCTATTTTAATACCATTTTTTAGTGTCAAGTCATAAGTATCCCAACTAATTCGAACAGTCTCGTCAATATCGCAAGCAATTGCAACTAAATATTCTGCAATAGATCCTCTTTCAGTATTCCCTACTAAATCAGAATAGGCCCATTTCCAAAATTCAAGTAATGTCCGATTATGTTTATCACCTATGAATATTTCATCGCCAGTCTTTTTTGTAAATTTTATCGCATCTAATTCCATTTGTTATTTAGATTCTCATTTTTCTTTTTATGGTTTGTAACTAATACACCAATCAACTAATTTACATGTTTTTGAATATCTGCTCCAAATGGTATTCGTCCATAACCAACACCTGGCGGGCTTTGCTGCCTTCGAAAGGTCCTATAATTCCCGCTACCTCCAGTTGGTCGACAATACGTCCTGCGCGGTTGTAACCAATGGAAAACTTGCGTTGAATCAATGAAGTGGAACCTTGCTGGCTGGCAACAATCAGACGTGCAGCTTCTGCGAAAAGCGGATCACGTTTGGTTATATCCACTGAGCTTAAATCTATGTTTTCGCCATCGGGACTAATATATTCGGGCAGATAAAAAGCAGTCGGGTAACTTTGTTGCCTACTTATATGGTGCACGATATTTTCTACTTCGGGCGTATCAACAAAGGCGCATTGAACACGAATAAGGTCGTTTCCCTGTGAAAACAACATGTCGCCCCGTCCTACCAACTGATTTGCACCGGGAGCATCCAAAATGGTTCGTGAATCCATCATTGACGAAACTTTAAATGCCACGCGAGCGGGGAAGTTAGCTTTGATTACACCGGTAATTATATTTACCGAAGGGCGTTGTGTGGCAATTACCATGTGAATTCCTACCGCACGCGCCAGTTGGGCAATACGGGCAATCGGCATTTCCACTTCTTTTCCGGCCATCATAATAAGGTCGCCAAACTCGTCAACTACCACCACAATATAAGGCAGGAATCGATGACCTTTTTCGGGGTTCAGGTTGCGGTTGAAGAATTTCTCGTTGTATTCCTTGATGTTACGAACGTGTGCTTTTTTCAGCAGGTTGTAGCGGTCGTCCATTTCTTTACAAAGCGAATTCAGAGTTTCCACCACTTTACTGGTATCGGTGATAATCGCATCTTCTCCATCGGGCAACTTGGCAAGAAAATGTTTTTCGATGTCGCCGTAAATATTGAATTCCACTTTTTTGGGGTCAACCAACACCAGTTTCAGTTGCGACGGATGTTTTTTGTAAAGCAGCGAAGTGATAATGGCATTCAAACCAACCGATTTCCCCTGTCCTGTTGCGCCGGCAACTAATAAATGCGGCATTTTGGCCAGATCGACCATAAATATTTCGTTGGTAATGGTACGTCCGAAAGCCACCGGGAGTTCAAATTTCGATTCCTGGAACTTTTTGGAAGCAATGATCGAATGCATCGAAACTACTTGTGGATCAGCATTTGGCACTTCGATACCAATAGTCCCTTTACCGGGAATCGGTGCGATGATACGGATACCCGTTGCCGCCAGACTCAACATGATATCGTATTCCAAATTACGGATTTTGGATATACGTACGCCGGCTTTCGGTACAATTTCGTAAAGCGTAATTGTAGGTCCGACTGTCGCTTTGATGGTCTCTATTTCGATACTGTAATTTTGTAATGTTTTGATAATACGATCCTTATTCGCATTTTGCTCCACCATGTCAATTTGCGTGTCGTTGTCGGTTCCGTAAATCTTTAGCAAGTCGAGCGTAGGAGGAACATAATGTGTTAAATCCAGTGTCGGGTCATATTTACCCAGTTTGGCAATATTGTAGAACGGATCATCATTTTCTTCGTTAACCGAGGTTGTTTCCACTGCATCCACCGCCTTATTTTCATCAGATTTTTCGGGCTTTTCAATTTCAAAATGCACATCCGATACTTCTTCGGCAGCGGTTTCATTTTCCGGTTGAATACTGAATTCTTCTTCCTGAGTGTTGTTCCCTTTTACAACCCAGTTTTCAGGCACTATTTCAGTTCCAACAGCAACGGTTGGTTCGGCTCCATCCGTATCTTCATCGTACGCAGTTTGGTCGGGTTCTTTTGATTTTTTGAAGAATAAACGTTTCAAGAAAGGAATTGTCGCGTTTGAGCTTACAATGCAGTAAACCAAAAAGGTAGCTATCAAAATCATCAACGTGCCCGGATATCCAACATAAGAAATCATCCAATCGCTGGCAGCTTCGCCATGTTGACCTCCGGGGGCAAAGAAAATCCGATCTTTTACAAAAGGATTTACGGCAAATCCAAGGGTAATTGAAAGCCATATCAACCAAAATGATGCATGAAAGAAACTTTTCCAAACAGATGGAGTTTTCACTTTGAGCATTTTTAAGCTTATAACTCCCGCAAAAAACAGCATGGCAAAGGATGAAACTCCAAACCAGCGATGAATTAAAGTCTCGGCGATCAAGGCGCCTGTTACCGAAGTCCAGTTTTGAATTTCAGTACGTAACTGTCGTAATTCACCAACGGGCAAATCCATTTTGCTCTGGTCGGCGGCGCCGGTAAAAAAGTACGAAATAAACGCCAACAAAAAATATAAAACCCCTATAAGGAGTAAAATTCCTGCAATAAATCGAAGGCGTTCGTCGGTTACGAATGATCTCGCCTTATCCCAAAGTCCGGGTTCATTGCTTTTGGTTTTTTCCTGTCGTTTTTTATTCCCGGATTTCAGTTCCCTTTTCGATTCGGTTTTCGAAGTTGGTTTGATAGGTTTTCGTGGTGCCATAGGTTGATAATTAATAATTAAGAATTAACAATTAAGAATAATCAATTCAAAATTATTGCTGTATATGGTTTTTTTGGTACTTCATATAAATTGATTCCGAAGAATTAAACCGGAAACACATTCAATTTGCAAAAATAACAAAAAAGACAAGTGATAAATTATTTTTTCCCATAAATTTGTAAAAGAATATTGAGCCGTGTGGATATTAGGGTTAGGCAGGCACACGGAAGTTATTTGAAAAAGGAACAAATTGAATAAAAATCCACCAAGTAACGCCACATGTCAAAATTGAATATTTTCTTTGCCTTTTAATGTTGAAATCTTTTCTCTTTCACTTGTTTTATTTGTGAATAATTGTTTATCTTTGCCATATTCTGACAATTCCCGAAAATAAAAGTCTAAAACAAAATGATTATGCTGTTCGCAAATAAAATCAGACGATTAAGAATAGAACAGAAATTGCTCCAACGCCAACTGGCAGCGGCATTAGAGATAGACACGCCGATGTATAGCAAAATTGAGCGGGGCGAGCGTCCGGCAAAGCGAACTCAGGTGATTGCTCTTGCTCAATTGCTCTCTACCGACGAAACTGAATTGCTAACCCTTTGGCTGGCGGATAAAGTAATCGAAGTATTGGACGATGAGAAAGAATTGGCGGGGAAGGTGTTGGAAAAAGTTTTGAAGAACACTAAAAATTAGACTGCGAATGAATCTACCAAAAGATAAAAACGTCGACACAAGATCATTGGCGCAAATCTACAATAATACTGTAGCCACATACAAGTATTATTGGTTTGTGGCTATTCTTGATATTGTTGTAAAGGAGCAACGCCGACAAATTTCATTTTGGGAAATTATCGTTGGTATGATAGCTGAAGCGTGGTATCCCATACACTATTTTCGTTTATCTTTTGGAAAGTCTGATTCACTCTACAATCAGATTATTGAATTACAAAAAGAACTCAACATTCCTATTGATGCAAAGAAAGATGAGATAAAGAAACAGATTTTCAATAATCTAAGCACACCAAAGATTCGGGGACTATTGCGGGTCTTTACCTTGAATGTTCCTTACCGGTTTTTATCTCCCTGGATAAATTACACAACAGATAATCAAGTCGTTGAGCTATCACAATCATACACAAATAATTGTATCTACTCTATTAAAGGAAATGCTGTTGAGATAAATCCTATATGGGAACAATATCTCAATGAGAATTATCTGATATTACGAGATTTTACTTTCTGGAATCTGACTGTTTTTCTTCAAAAGCGTAATCCAAACGTTCCTGATGTGCCTTCTAAGTTAGTCAAACCTATTTTGCGTGATTCTCTTGTTAAACAACGCCACTTTTGGGATGCTTTCATTGACATAAATGGTTCAATAAAATGTATCTACACAGGCAAGGAATTATACAAAAAGAATTATGATTTAGACCACTTTGTCCCGTGGAGTTTTGTTTCGCACAATCTTTTATGGAATTTATTGCCGGCTGATTCAAGCATTAATTCTTCCAAAAGTAATAATTTGCCCTTGTTAGACGAACATCTTCGTCCATTCGCTAAAATGCACCAACAGGCAATTCAGGTGATTTATCCGAAAAATCCGAATAACAAGATATTGGAAGACTATCTCACTTTGCACGATTCATTATCGGATTTGGTGCAGCTTTCGGACAATGATTTTCTGAATGTCTTTCAGAAAACATTTTCGCCAATGGTTCAGATTGCTGAAAATATGGGGTTTAAGTACTGGCAAAAACCGTTTCAGCCATGAAAAAGATTGTCAACAACCCTCATTTAACTGCTATTGAGCGAACTTCAATATCGTTCCCAACTCGTTGGTTGATACAGAATAATCTGCTGAAAGGTGAGATTCTGGATTTCGGTTGTGGGTTAGGCTTTGATACTGACCAACTCAAAGAACAAGGATTTGACATTATGGGTTATGACAATTATTATCGACCTGATTATCCACAAAAACGCTTTGATACAATACTCTGTAATTATGTGCTGAATGTGTTAGAACCCAACGAACAGGCAGAAGTTTTGATGTCGATATCCGAATTGCTCAAACCAACAGGGAAAGCCTATTTTGCGGTCAGGAGAGATTTGAAAAGCGAAGGTTTCCGAATGCATTATGTGCACAAACAACACACGTATCAAAGCAATGTTATTCTTCCGTATCAAAGTATATTTTCTAATGAAAATTGCGAAATTTACAAGTACCAACATTACAATCAAATAGTTAGAAAAGATAATAATTGCCCTTTCTGCAACCTTGCTTCAAAGGTAGAGTTGATAAGTGAAACGGCAACTGCAGTAGCATTTTTAGACAGTTTTCCGGTAAATCCGGGACATACTTTAATCGTTCCCAAGCGACATATTGACAATTATTTTGAGCTTACCATTCACGAACAACGTGCTTTGTGGTTGGTCGTCAATCGTTGTAAAATGCTTATTCAGAAACGGTTCAATCCAGATGGCTTTAATGTCGGCATCAACGTTGGCGAGTCAGCAGGACAAAGCATTTTTCACGTTCATATTCACTTAATACCTCGATATAAAGGCGATGTTGAAAATCCAAGAGGTGGAGTAAGAGGGGTTGTACCGATGAAACAGAGTTATTGAATTGATAATATTTATGAGCCAATTTAACTCCATAAAAGAATTACTCAACACATTGAGTAGAGGCAATAAATTGATTGCCGAAATGTTTGAGAAGCGAAAACTACCTTCTTATCGCTACGATTATGCAGTGGAGTTGATGGATAACAATGAGGATGTGATTCGGCTGTTGCTTAGTAAAAATATCATTGTTCAGAATGGGGCTTATATAGAATTAGACGATCAATATCTGAATTTCTTTGAAGATATTTTGGAGGTAAATGAAGAGATAAACACCTTTTATATCAACGAGAATATTCAGCAAGTAAAAGAATATGCTACCTATTATTTGCAGTCGAATTCCGAAGCTGAAAGGTTTAAATACCTGAGGAATGTGAAGTCGGTATTGCAAAAAATAGGACGAAGCACCCTAAGAAATATCGTTGACTTGAACCGAAATATTGATAACGCATTCAAAACTGAACCAAATTACAAAATAAAGCTTACAAGACTCGAAAATTACAAGGGAAAATTAGAATCCATTCAAACCCTTATTGAACAAACCGAGAGACTTTTACGAGAAGAAGAGGAAACATTCTTTAAATTAGCTACAGATGAGGGACTTAAAGAAGTTCGCATACAGCTCATTTTAGATTTAACGGAATCTCGTCAAAACCTAATTGAAACACGCCAACAAATTATTGAATATATCAACCAAATCAAGTACCAGAGCAAATTTATTGAGAAGTTGAAGCAGCTCAAATACTTGCGCGACCAATTTGAGATTAAGCATAAAACAAATATCCGCGAAGTTTTGTCGCACAATAACGCGATAATCTTCGAGCCGAAACCGTCATACAGGTTGAAACTTTCAAATGATAATCTGGGGAAAGATGAATATTTTCCGTTAATCATAAAAGTTAGGAAACGTTACAAATCAGCGATTAATCCATTAAAACAGATTGCCGACAATTTTACGGAAAAAGACCTTGAATTGGAAGCGGAAAAAGAAGTATTTATTGATTTATACAAGGTTAGGAATGACTTCAAACAATCAGGGAATGATTTGTTTGGTTTTTTGATGAATTATCAATTTGTGCGTGAAGTATCTTTTGAAGAGCGGGTTACCGTGTTCTGTCAGATAATTTCAATGTTTGAAAATGAGTTGGATTTGTCCGATAACTTTTTGAAACAAGATAATATTGAATATGCGGTTGTTTATCCCAAATAAAACACGAAAAAAATGAACGTTCCAAGACAAACAGGAGAAATTTTTGAAATTTTGAGCAGTGGTCAGTTTATCTGTTCAAACAGTGCTGATATTCACATTTCTAAGCTCTACGACTTAATTGACGACACTGAAAAGTATGAGGTGCTGTACGACTACTTCTCTGCGATTGGATTTAATCTCGAAAAAGGTGACGAGTATTATTATTTCTCGCGAAAGAATGAATCCAAAGCTGATTTGGAACGCAAATTGGAAATCGCCTGTAAATGGATTGATGTTCTGGACTTTTTCAAAACTTTTGACAATACCTTTGTTTCGGGATATAGCTTTACTACACAGGAAATTGTGGTCAGGATTAAAGTGGATGCCGTCTTGAAAAGTAAAGCCGACGGACTTAGAAAAGTGTTCAGGTTGGACGATAAAACACCTTATGATGAAGTCGTTATAAAAGTTGTGGAAAACCTTTGCAAAGAAGGATTTGCAGAAATTGAAAACGAAATTTTGAAATCGTATAAAATTTTATCGTCATACAAGTATTTAGAAGAATTGGTTACGAATATAAATATTCCGGAGGAGGTGCAGAATGAGATACCTGAATAAAATCATATTTATAAATAGTGCACAAATAAAATATGCTGAGGTAAACCTCGATGGGAATGTGCATTTTATTGGCACGCAAGGCGTTGGAAAAAGTACACTGCTTCGGGCTATCCTGTTTTTTTATAATGCTGATAGCTTGGGACTTGGCATTCCGAAACAGAAGGCTTCGTATGTCGATTATTATTTCAAACACAGCAATTCGTATATCATTTACGAAGTAGTTCGTGAGGACGGCAAGTTTTGTGTTGTATCGTACAAGTCGCAGCATAAGGTTTGCTTCCGCTTTTTCGATGGAGAATACAAGCAGCATTATTTTGTAAATGCAAATGGCAATGTGCCTGACAATTGGGACGAAATAGCGGCTAAACTCGATGCACACAAAGTGTTTTACAGTAAACGCAAAATAGAAGAATACAAAGAGTACCGCGATATAATTTACGGGAACAATGCCGATAAAAAGCACGAATACCGGAGATATTCTATTCTTGAAAGCAAAGATTATCAACAAGTTCCTAAAACAATTCAAAACGTATTCCTCAATTCCAAGATGGAGGCTGAGTTTATTAAGCAAACCATTATTTTATCTTTGGATAATGATGTTCGGATTGATTTGAATCAGTATGCCCACCATTTGAACGACTTTGAAACGCAACTGACTGATATTCGAAAATTCAAAATGCCTTCAACTACTTCACAGGCTGAAAATATTGCAAAACTCTATATTGCTATTCGCCACTTAGAACGAGAGAAAATACAAATAGCCAAGGAATTGGCGTGGGCTGTAAACAAAAACGTACAGGACGAACCTGTTGTTTCAGAGAGGTTGAAAACTCAGAAAGAGAAAGCGGATGTATTTATAAAAAAACAGAAGCGGGCGAAAGAACTTTTTGACGAAAAGGCTACAAAAATAAACGGTGATATTCGTGTTCAGCAAGAAAACCTGAAAAAAGCAAGGGAGCTAAGTGACGAGTATATGCAAAAAAATATTACCCAGATATTGGAAACGGTTGAAAAGAAACCCGATTTTGAGCGTGAACAAAGCAGTTTGATTGATGAAAAGAATCTTCTTTCAGCTCAGTTTCAGGATTTGGAAGTGAAATTTCAGGCGCTACTCAACGCTTTGGAAAACCAGTTCAATGATTTCCGGAATGGGAAAAATGCGGAGAAAAACAGGGTGAATGCTGATTTTCTTGCCTTTAAAGATAGAACAACCAAAGAGTACAGCAAAAAAATAGCGGATTTCTGGGAGCAACATAAAAACGCAATTGACCATTTGCGTACTGATTGGGAGGACAAAAAGAGGAATATAAACAACCTAAAAGTCAAGAAAGAAGGTGTCAAGCATTCCCGTTTTTTTGAGGATGAAATACATAATTTGGAAAATGAATTGCAATCAATTGATAGTAGAGTCAAGCAATTGCCTTTTGATAAAAACAATGCTGACAGACAAATAGAAACTATTCAAAAACAATGGGAGCTTGATGAGCAAAACCTGCAGAAAAATTTTGACCGTGACAAAGATAAAATTGAGATTCAGATCACGGATTTAAATGCTAAAATCACGAATATAGAGTCTTATATCAACAATAGCAAGGATTCATTTTATGGTTGGTTGAACGAGAATTACCCCGATTGGGATAAAACAATCGGGAAGGTGATTGATGAAAAAAATGTGCTGTTCAATCCGTCTTTAAATCCACGTTTGAGGGAGAAATCGGACAACTTTTACGGTATTGAAATTGACCTGAATGAGATAAGTAAAACGGTAAAAACGGTTACCGATTATGAATCAGATAAAAATAATTTGAGCGGACAAGTTCAAATCTTAAAACAATCAATCTTGGATTTATCCCGGCAGTTGGAAGAGGATAAAGAGAAGCAGAAAAAGAAATATCAGCCGAAAATTCGCGAGCAGAAGGATGTTATAAGGGAAATTGATTACAACTTAGAGCAGGCGAAAAATAAGCAATCTGAAACGGCCGTAAAACTGAATGAACTGAAGGCAAAGGCTCAAACAGAGAGAAACAATCAACTCGAAATTATTGAAACCAATATAGCTGAAGCTGTCGAAAATGCGAAGGTTGTAGAGTTAAAACTTCGTAGCGATGAAGAGGAAAACAACAAAGCCATTAAGAATAAAGAAAAGGAACGAGATATACTGATTGAGGCTGAGAACGAGCGAAAAAATAATGTGTTGATTGAAATTGAAGCCGCCGTGAAGTCGAAAAAAACTGAAATTGACACGCAAAAAGCCGAAATACAGAACCGTAAAAACAAAGAACTTTCGGATAAAGGAGCCGACACCAAACGGTTGAACGAAATAGACTCAAAGCTCAAAGACATTGAGGCGAAACTCGGTTTTATAGAAGGCAACCGTGCCCTTGTTGAACGCTATCGTTATGACAAAGAGCAGTATTTGGATAAGGTGAATGATTTTAAACAACAAAAGCAGCAACTTGATAAGCAATTGGAATTGGAGAGTTCAAAATACGAAAAGCAACACAATGAAATAGCTAACGAATTGTCTGCAATTCAATTGATTGTTCAAGAATTAGACAATCAATTAAAACACATTCAGGAAGATATAATATCTTTTGCGGAGTTTCAAAATACTGAATGTTTCAAATCCATTGCCGAATATTTTGGAAACCTCAACCTGAATTTGCCCACTGAAAAGCGGGTAAAAACCTTAATCGACGAGATTAAGTCCATTTATTACGAGAAATTACACAACCGTAAAGACGAATTAAGGAACACGACCACCGATTTTCTTGGAAAATTCAGCGAAAATAACATTTTCAAGTTCAAAAAAGTGATTCCGAATGAAAGTGCACTGCTTGCTTTTGCCGAAATGCTGTCCGACTTTGTGGAGGAACGGAAGATAGAACGAATTGAAAAAGAGGTAAATGAACGTTTCGCTTTTATAGTTTCTACTATCGGGGCTGAAACCGGTAATCTATTAGCTCAATCGGGTGAAATTCAGAAAATTATTACCAAGATTAATAATGATTTTGTTGAAAGGGAGTCCATTGGTGCGGGCGTTATTAAAAAAATTGAGTTGAAAGTGGAGGATAGTAAGAATGAAATTGTACAATTGCTGATGATGATAAAGAAGTTCAACGATGAAAACGCGATGGAATTTGGCGAACCCAACTTATTTTCGTCTGGTAATCAGGAGCGGAAAAACAAAGATGCAGTGGATTTGCTCAAACAGTTTGTAAAGAAAATCAACGATGTCAAACGCGATTTTGTTTCCTTGTCCGACTCTTTTGAACTGAAATTCAGGATTGAAGAAAACCAAAATGACACCGGCTGGGTGGAAAAACTGACCAACGTAGGCTCGGAAGGCACTGATACATTGGTAAAAGCAATGGTGAACATTATGCTTCTCAATGTTTTCAAAGAAAGTGTTTCCAAGCGGTTCAAGGATTTCCGTCTGCATTGTATGATGGATGAAATAGGTAAACTTCACCCCACCAACGTGCGGGGCATTCTGAAATTTGCCAACGACCGCAATATTTTGTTAATCAATGGTTCGCCCATTGAAAACGATGCGTTGGCGTTTTCGCATATCTACAAGTTACACAAAGACAATGAAAGTATGACCCGTGTAAATTTAATTATTTCCCAACACGCTGAAGAATGAATCTACCCATTAGCATAGCCGATAAACTGATTTTATTGCAAAATGGAGAAAAAATCCCAGCAAGCAAATTAAAACATAGTGTTATAGATACGATGCTTGCCAATGGTATTTTAGAGCAGCAAATTCAGGGTAGAAGTAAGAAGCTGATTTTTCTTCGTTCACCTGAAAGGCTCAATGATTATTTGAGCAATCATTTTGGTATTAATAGTTTGCACGATTATATTTCGGTACACAAACAAGAAGATGCTTTAAGAAGTGATTTTGTGGAAATTTCGTCTGATTCAAAACTTAGAAAAGTCCGCACGTTTAAAGGTTTTTTGGTCAACAGCTATTTGCCCATAGATGCCATTTTGAATCAGGAACAATTGCTGATAAACCCGCCGACCGGCAGTTTTCTGTTCCTATATGATTTTGAACAGTTTTCTGTCCCCGAAGACATAACCATTGTTGGCGTAGAAAATCCTGAAAATTTTCGATACATAAGTAAACAAAAATATTTATTTGAAGATATAAAGCCATTATTTATAAGTCGTTATCCACAAAATCAGAATAAAGATCTGATAAAATGGTTGCAGTCAATCCCCAATTCCTACCTGCATTTTGGCGATTTGGATTTTGCCGGAATTGGCATTTATCTCAATGAATTCAAAAAGCACCTTGGAAATAGATCCACGTTTTTCGTTCCCGACAATGCCAAAGATTTATTTGAAAAATATGGGAACAAAGAATTATATGATAATCAAAGATATAATCCAGATGAAGGAAGAATAGATGAACCCAAATTAAACCAGTTAATTGCAATGATTCACGAATGTAAAAGAGGATTAGAACAGGAAATTTTTATTAAAAGCGAATATTTATGCCCGAACCTCAAAACATAGAATATAAATCAGTTTGGAAAGACAAATATGTCAAGTATATACACCGCGAACAATCAATAAAATATAGGATAAAAAAATGAATAATAGCGAAATCCTGATCTATCAAAATTCCGAAGGCAACATTAAAATAGATGTTCGTCTGGAAGATGAAAGCGTTTGGCTTACGCAGACTCAACTCTGTGAGCTTTTTCAGAAATCGAAAGCCACTATTAGCGAACATATTAAGAATGTGTTTGAAGAAGGTGAGTTAGATGCGTCGGCAACTGTTCGGAATTTCCGAACAGTTCAAACTGAAGGTAAACGTGAAGTTGAAAGAGCAATTGACTACTACAATCTTGATGTTATTATTTCAGTTGGCTACCGTGTAAAATCACCTCAGGGCACACAATTCCGTATCTGGGCTACGCAACGGTTGAAAGAATATATCATTAAGGGATTTACGTTGAATGATGAACGTTTCAAGTCCGGTAGTTCGATGAACTATTTCAACGAATTGCAGGAACGTATTCGCGAGATACGTATTTCGGAACGGTTTTTCTATCAGAAAATTAAAGACATATACACCACCAGCATTGATTATGATGCAAAAGATGAACGAACCATTGAGTTTTTCAAGGTGGTGCAAAACAAATTACTCTGGGCTATCAGCCAGCAAACAGCAGCCGAATTGGTGTATCGCAGGGTGGATGCTTCCTTGCCTTTAATGGGTATGCAGTCGTTAGACAAAAAAAATACATTGGCGGTAAAGAAAACGGATATTAGCATTGCCAAAAACTATTTAAAAGAAGATGAAATAAAGTTGCTGGGTTTGTTGGTTGAACAGTATTTGGCTTTTGCCGAAACAATGGCACAACAGCGAACACCCATGTATATGGCAGATTGGATTCAACGCTTGGATGTAATTCTGCAATTGAATGGCAGGGAGTTACTCACCCATGCAGGAAAAATAAGCCATGATAAAGCGTTGAAAAAATCGAACGAAGAATTCCAGAAATACAAAATCGCTCAACAAGCGATAGAAAAAGAGCAAAGTTTAAAAGAGATTGAAGAGGATATCAAGAGATTGAAAAAGTAATATATTTAAGAATATTTTTATTAGACCCATGTCTGAGACCCAAAACATAGAATACAAATCAGTCTGGAAAGATGAATACTTGAAATGGATATGCGGCTTTGCCAATGCTCAGGGCGGTACACTTTTTATTGGTAAAGACGATAACGGCAATGTAGTAGGGGTTAAGAACGCCAAGAAATTACTGGAAGAATTGCCCAACAAGATAACCACCATTTTAGGAGTTGTTGCCCCTGTCAATCTATACCAAACCGAGCAGGGCGATTATATCAAAATCATTGTAGATTCACACCCTAATCCGGTAAATTACAAAGGAGAGTACTATTTCCGTAGCGGTTCTACCAAGCAAGAACTGAAAGGGGCTGCATTAGATAAGTTCCTATTGCATAAATACGGCAAAAAATGGGACGGGGTTACAGTTCCAAACGTTCAGATTTCAGAATTAAAACAGGAAACTTTTGAGTTTTTCAAGAAAAAAGGAATTGAAGCAAAACGCCTTGATGAGAAGTGCCTGAAAGAATCCACGGAGCAATTACTCAATAACCTGAATCTAATTGAAAACGGACATTTAAAACGGGCAGCAATCTTGCTTTTCCATCCCGACCCTGAGAAATTCGTTACAGGAGCGTATATCAAAATTGGATTTTTTCGCACAGAAAGCGATTTGCTGTTTCAGGACACCATACACGGCAACCTGCTGGAGCAAGTTGAAAAAACAATCGAGTTGCTTTTTACCAAGTACATTCGTGCAATGATAAGCTACGAAGGAATTTCTCGTGTCGAAACCTACGAATATCCGGTAGCGGCTTTGCGTGAAGCACTTCTAAATGCTGTTGCACACAAAGATTATGCAGGTTGTACGCCTATTCAGATTAAGGTGTATGCCGATAGAATTAGAATTTGGAATGAGGGACAACTTCCTGAAAATTGGACGGTCGATAAACTTATGCACGAACACTCTTCCCGCCCGTATAACCCCGATATTGCCAATGCTTTTTTCCGTAGCGGTTATGTAGAATCGTGGGGGCGTGGCATAGAAATAATGACCGAACAATGTTCGTTGGCAAAATTGCCACCTCCAACAATCACAAATGAAGGCAGTGATTTTTTGATTGTGTTCCGCAAAGATATTTACAATGCAGTAGATTTAGGCTCGTTAGGTTTGAGCGAAAGACAAATTAAAGCCGTGCTGTATGTGAAAGAAAAAGGCAAAATTACCAATAGCGAATATCAGAAAATAAATTCTGTTTCAAAGCCAACCGCTACACGTGATTTGGCAGAACTGACAGATACTTATAAAATTTTAAAAAATACAGGATTTGGTGCAGGAAGTATCTATGAATTAGCAACTTAATTTATTCGACTTTGACAGATTAAAATAACAGTAAACCACCTGACAAGATGAACA
>DIFH01000043.1:39003-39817 GCA_002427615.1 Paludibacter sp. UBA5753 | reverse complement strand
TTTTAATCTGTCAAAGTCGAATTATGTTGAAAAATAAAGAAATCGAAAGTCGCGTTTCAACTGCCATCACCTTTTTTGAACAAGGTTACAATTGCTCACAAGCCGTATTTATGGCTTATTCCGATATTTACGGTATTGAACCGGAAACCGCAGCCAAACTGGCAACTTCGTTCGGAGGTGGCATGGGTCGGCTACGTGAAGTGTGTGGCGCGGTAAGTGGAATGTTTCTGATATTGGGTCTTCAATATCCATTCACCAACACAAAGGATAAATCAGCCAAAAATGCCAACTATAAAGCCGTTCAGCGCACAGCCAATGAATTCAGAACCGTTATGGGTTCGTATATTTGCGCCGATTTGCTCAAAATTAAACAGGCTCCGCAAAAACCCGAATCTTCGGAACGAAACAAGGCTTATTATAACTCCCGTCCCTGCGCCAAATGTGTTAGAGTTGCCGCTGAAATTGTGGGTAAAGAATTGATAATTTAAAATCGGAATTTGTCATTTGTTTGATATAAAACGAGCTGTCCGAAATTTCATTCGAACAGCTCGTTTTCTCTGTTTTTAAGAGCGCTTAGCTCTTTACTTCTGATTACAATTGTGGTCCTGAAGAAATCAATGCTTTCGCATCGTCGTTGTCGCAGTATTGTTCGAAGTTCTTAATGTATTTAGCGGCAAGCGATTTTGCTTTGGTTTCCCATTCGGCAACATCAGCATAGGTGTTGCGTGGATCAAGGATTTCAGTTTCAACATTGTTCAACGCAACTGGAGCCACCAAATTCAAAATTGAAATATGGATTGTTTCTGCTTCTTCA
>DIFH01000043.1:34745-38986 GCA_002427615.1 Paludibacter sp. UBA5753 | reverse complement strand
TACGTTTTCCTGTTCCGTTCCAGCCTGTGTTTACCAAATAAACTTTTGCGTTGTGTTCTTTGGCTTTGCCGATCAATGTTTTTGCATACATAGTTGGGTGCAAAGTCAAAAATGCTTCACCAAATGCAGGGGAGAACGAAGGAACCGGTTCGGTGATACCACGTTCGGTTCCGGCTAATTTTGAAGTAAAGCCTGAAAGAAAATGATATTGAGCAGATTTTTCGTCCAAAATTGATACCGGAGGCAATACGCCAAACGCATCCGCCGAAAGATAAATGATTTTCTTAGCGTGTCCGGCACGCGAAGGAGAAACGATTTTGTTGATATGATAAATTGGATAAGAAACGCGCGTATTTTCGGTTTTCGAAGCTGCTGCTGAATAATCAGGAGTACCATCCGGTAAAACTGTAACGTTTTCCAATAAAGCATCGCGACGGATAGCTCTCCAGATATCCGGTTCTTTGTCTTTTTCCAAATCGATTACTTTTGCATAGCAACCGCCTTCGTAGTTGAATACGCCGTGATCGTCCCAACCATGTTCGTCGTCGCCAATCAAATAACGTTTTGGATCGGCAGATAATGTGGTTTTTCCTGTTCCTGATAAACCGAAGAAAATAGCCACATCGCCATCTTTACCTACGTTAGCCGAGCAGTGCATCGAAGCGATACCTTTTAATGGCAAGTAATAATTCATCAAGGCAAAAATACCTTTTTTCATTTCGCCACCATACCATGTACCACCGATAACCTGCATTTTTGTAGTCAGGTTAAACAAGGTAAATACTTCAGAGTTCAAGCCTTGTTCTTTCCAGTTTGGATTAACTGTTTTAGATCCGTTCAAGGTTACAAAATCAGGTTCTCCGTAGTTAGCCAGTTCGTAGTGCGAAGGACGGATAAACATGTTAGTCACAAAATGAGCCTGCCATGCTACTTCCATTACGAAGCGCACTTTCATGCGGGTATCTTCGTTAGTTCCGCAGAATGTATCGACTACATACAATTTTTTAGCTGATGAAAGTTGTTTTGTAACCAAGTTTTTACAGTGGTCGAACACTTCAGGAGTTGTTGGGCGGTTGATGTTGCCATCCCACCACAGATGTTCATCGGTAACTGCGTCTTTTACAAAGAATTTATCTTTAGGAGAACGTCCGGTGAATTTACCAGTATCAACCGACACTGCCCCTGTAGTTGTTAATACTCCTTTTTCAAAACCTTCGTTAGCAGGGTCGATTTCTGCCTGAAACAATTCTTCGTAAGTCGGGTTGTGTACGATTTCGAAATTGCCCGAAATACCGTACTTGCTCAAATCCAAATTTGCCATTTTTTTTTGTTTAAATGATTCTATTATTTTTTTATTATCTCTTCTTTTTTAATTGCTATTAAAGCGCTACAAAAGTACTATAAATTTTTGAAAGCGCGAAAACAATTAAAGAAATATTTCTTTAATCATGTATAAAAAAACATTAAATTTTCAATACTGATAATTTTTCAGAAAAAATAATGTATATTTATAGCGCAAAAATGTATATTTATGTATATTCGGGATTTATTTAAAAGATTTGACTTCAGATCAAATGCATCTTGAAAAAGCAAATGTAATCCGGGTGAAATATTGAATAAGATTTCACAAAATCTTAAAAAATAATTTTTTCATAGTCTTCGGCAAAGTGATAACAATAAAAAATAGTATTTTTGTGGCTAAGGTGCGGAAAAATTTACAATATAAAATTAAAAACGAATGCAAGTCAAAATAGTTAATCGTTCCAAACATGCTCTACCGGAGTATGCCACTCTACATTCGGCAGGAATTGATATACGGGCGAATCTCGATAAGTCGGTAATTCTAAAACCATTGGAACGAAAATTGATACCCACAGGATTGTACATCGAACTTCCGGCAGGATTCGAAGCGCAAATTCGGCCACGAAGCGGGCTGGCTATTAAAAAAGGGATAACGGTATTGAACTCGCCGGGGACGATAGATGCCGACTATCGGGGCGAAATTTGTGTAATACTGGTCAACTTGTCGGCTGAAGATTTTGAAGTGAACGATGGAGAACGGATTTGCCAAATGGTGATTGCCGCTCACGAAAAGGCAGAATGGACAGAAGTGGATGAACTTGACGAAACAAAACGCGGGGCAGGCGGATTTGGACATACGGGGAAACATTGATCTGCTGATTAATTGATGTGATAATTTGAAAATGAGATGATTAAAAAGACGTATATTCTGTTTTTTTCGATAATAATTTTGTTTGGCTCGTGTTCGGCTATAAAAAAGACCGCTGGGAGGGATGAAACATCCACCCGATTGGCTGAAGCAGATCAAAAAAAGTTCGACTATTTGTTTTACGAAGGATTACGCCTGAAAAACGAGGGACTTTACGACCAGGCTTTGGAAACCCTGAACATGTGTTATCGGCTCGATTCGCTTGATGCAGGGGTTTTATCGGAATTGGGTTTACTTTACTCTTCAGTAAATATGAATAATGATGCGTTACAATGTTTCGAAAAAGCAATACAATCGAATCCCTCGAACTGGTGGTATAATTTACAATTAATAACTTCGTATGCCCAGTTGAATAAACCCGGAAAAGCGATAACCGTTGCAGAGAATTTACAAAAAATTTATCCCTTTAAAGAAGAAGTTTACCAGATACTGGCTTCGTTGTACAAACAAAACAAACAATACGAAAAAGCCATTGCCGCTTTCGATAAACTCGAAAACATAACCGGCATAGACGAATCGCTTGCAATAGAGAAGTTTAATTTGTATCGCGAGATGCATAAACCTAAAAAAGCCATTGCCGAAATTGACAAATTAGTTCAAAAATATCCAGCCGAATCGCGTTATCGGGTTGTTCGCGGCGATATTTACATACAACAAAAAATGCCAGAGAAAGCATTTGAGATATACAAGGAAGTGTTAGCCTCCGATCCCGAAAATCCCTATTTATATGTTTCGCTTTCGGATTATTACAACGAAATGAACGAACCTGAAAAAGCAACGGAAGCAATTGTGAAAGCATTAAAAATTGATCAACTGGCTGTAGAACAAAAAATTGACATTCTCGGGCAATACGTTCAGAAACTGATACAGGACACGGTAAAATTAGACGAAACAGAGTCGCTCTTCAAATTATTGGTCGATCGTTATCCGTTGGAAGAACAGGTTCATGGTTATTATGCCGTTTTTCTGCAACTCAGAAAGCGAAATGTCGAAGCGATTTCCGAACTGGAATCGATGCTCAATATCAATCCGAAAAACGAACAAACATGGTTTCAGCTTATTCAGCTTTATTTAGCGGATCGGAATTATCAACAGTTGATGGATGTTACCGCCCGGGCTATCGAGAATTTACCTCAAGTGCCTCAATGGTATTTTTATCGCGGGATAACTCAGTTTCAGCTGAAAGAGTATGAAGCGGCTCTAAAAACAAACCTGGAAGCTTTACCGTTAATTACCGAAAAGGAAAACGCCCTGAAAACTGATATTTATGCTCAAATAGGCGATATCTATTATAAACTTGGCAAAAAGGAACAAGCTTTTGAAGCTTACGAGGAGGCATTAAAAATAAATCCGAATAATATATTTGTAATGAATAACTATGCCTATTACCTTTCGGAGGAAAAAACAGATTTAAAAAAAGCAGAAAAAATGAGTGCAAAAGCGGTTGAAAAAGAACCAAATAACAGCACTTATCTCGATACCTATGCCTGGATTTTTTACCAACAGGAAAATTATTCCCTGGCAAAATTTTATATTGAGCGGGCAGTGGATAATTTAAAACCCGAGCATGACCCTGAAGTGATTTATGAACATTACGGCGATATTTTATGGAAAACAGGGGATGAAGTCAAGGCGTTGGAAATGTGGAAGAAATCGGTAGAGGCTGGAAATGATTCGGAAACATTAAAATTGAAAATTGAAAATAAAGGAATGAAATAACACAAAAAACTTACAAAAAAATTAACCCTATCATGATAAAAAAAAATCTATTGTTTTTTTTACTTCTAACTGTTTTGTTTACGGCTTGTAAAACGAAACAACAAATAGCGAAACCTTTGACCGAGAGAAGTCCGGTCGATGAACTAATTGATAAAATGCAAAAAGCCGAACCACAGTTTACGACAGCCAATGTAAGTAAAATGAATATGACCATGAATTTGCAGGGACGAACGTTTAATGTTTCGGCAACATGTAAAATACGTAAAGATTCAGTTATGCACATTTCCATACA
>DIFH01000043.1:33424-34738 GCA_002427615.1 Paludibacter sp. UBA5753 | reverse complement strand
AGCATCCGTGCATTCGATAAATTAAACAAACGGATGTACGCAACTGACTTCTCGTTTTTCGAAAAAAGATTTGGGCTTTCGGTCGATTACTACGGTTTACAGGCAATCATTTCGAACCGGTTTTTTACAATCGGNNGATAAAGAACCGCAAATTGACCAATGTAAATTGAGCCCAATCGGAAACGAGTTCAACCAGGTAGTTTATGAAAGCAATCAAATGAGCCAGTCCACTCAAGTGGATGCTCTTTACCGGATTGAGAAGGTTGAACTTAAATCAAAAAACACCAACTACACGATGTCGGCAAATTATTCGGGATTTATGACTTTGGACAGCCTTGTTTTTCCTCAAAAAATAAATATCATGGCAACAGATAAAAAAAATACTTTAAATTGTGATTTTACTATCTCGAAAGCAGTTTTTAACAATAAAATTGTATTTTCGTCGCTCGATCCGGGTCGATACGATCGCGCAGATATCAATCAATTAATGAAGAAATAAATAATAGTTAAAAGAATATGCAATTTCAAACTTTCAAAAAGTTTATAGTCATAGCAGTTTTATCGGTAAGTGTATTTCCGGCTCAGGCGCAAACTGTGAAAGAGCTTGAAAATCAACGTAAGCAAACTCTTCAGCTTCTCGAGTCGACAAATAAAATGTTGAATGAGACCAAAAAAACGCAACGTAGCACCCTTAATAAACTTACGATAATCAACAAGAACATTAATGAAAGGAAAACGCTGATTAAGAATATCTCTGTCGAAATTAATGAACTTGATAGCGAAATGAGCAGATTAAATCAGGAAACCCGTGTGCTTGACAACAAATTAGGAAAACTGAAAGCCGATTATGCCAAACTGGTTCAGGAAGCTCATATTCACAGGAGCATTTACGCCAAAATAATGTTTGTACTTTCCGCTGAAAGTTTCGACCAGTCGTACAGGCGCTTTCGTTATTTGAAAGAATACACCGATTATCGCAAAAATCAAATTCGTCAGATTGACGATATAAAAGCCCTGATTGTCCAAAAATCGGACAGCCTGAACAAACACAAAAACACCAAAGTTGAAGTTGTAAAACAAAAAGAAATAGAGGCTACTAAATTAACCAAAGATCAGAAAAAGGAAAAAGTCCTTTTGACCGACTTGCAAAAAAAGGAAAAGAAACTTCGTGCCGATTTGAAAATTCAACAGAAAAAGGCGAACGACTTGAACAATAAAATTGCAAATATAATTGCTGAAGAAATTCGTAAAGCTGAAGCCAAAAGGGCGGCAGAAGAAAAGAAAAGACTGGCGGCAGAGAAAAAGAAATCAACA
>DIFH01000043.1:32918-33299 GCA_002427615.1 Paludibacter sp. UBA5753 | reverse complement strand
AAAGGTTTTATAAGCGGACATTACGGCGTACATCCACATCCGGTGCTTAAACATGTAACTACCAACAACAAAGGAATTTATATTCAGACGCCGGCCGGAACCAATGCACGCGTCGTGTTCGAAGGAGTGGTAACACAACGGTTTTCAATCCCGGGAAGTAACAATGCCGTGATAGTCAAACATGGCGATTATCGCACCGTTTATGCAAATCTCACGAACATTTATGTAAACGTAGGCGATAAAGTTTCGGCAAAGCAATCGATCGGGAAAATATACACAGATGGAGACAATGATAACAAAACAGAATTATATTTCCAGTTATGGAAAGGACGAAGTTTGCTGAATCCCGAAAATTGGCTAACGCGGTAGGGTTATCCAGAC
>DIFH01000043.1:30538-32812 GCA_002427615.1 Paludibacter sp. UBA5753 | reverse complement strand
CGAAACAGCAAAAACACGGAGTCCCCCCTTGGCGGGATGAGTAGTTTTTGCTGCGAGTGCAACGCAGAGATTGGCGTTTTCTTGCAAACACTAAATAAATTCAGAAACAAAAGTATTTTTAATGCCCCATCAGGGGTAAATATATGGAAGAATTAAATATCTCACAAACTGTTGATTACAGCGACAGCAATATTATCACCCTTGAAGGACTGGAACATGTGCGTCGTCGTCCAGGAATGTATATCGGGAAATTGGGTGATGGTTCGCATGCCGACGATGGAATTTATGTGTTATTGAAAGAGGTTTTGGACAACTGTATTGATGAATTTCGCATGGGAGCGGGAAAAATGATTGATGTGCGCGTTTCCGACGGGCATGTGGAAGTACGCGACTACGGTCGTGGAATCCCGCTCGGCAAAATGATTGATGCCGTGTCGATTATGAATACCGGAGGAAAATACGATTCGAAAGCATTTAAAAAATCCGTTGGGCTGAATGGTGTCGGAACAAAAGCCGTCAATGCCCTTTCGTCGACATTTATAGTACAAAGTTATCGCGACGGGCAGAGTCGCCGCGCCGAGTTCATGCAAGGAAAACTTGTTCAGGACAGCGATATATTCGACGACAATTCCGATCGTGGAACTTACGTGTATTTTGTGCCTGACGAAACGCTTTTCAGCGACTATAAATATCAGGATGAGTTTATCGAAACCATGTTGCGCAATTATGCGTATCTGAACACGGGATTAACTATCAATTTCAACGGGAAAAAGATTCTTTCGAAAAACGGCTTGCTCGACCTGTTGAACGAAAACATGACGTCCGATCCCCTGTATCCCATCATTCATCTGAAAGATGAAGATATTGAAATTGCCTTTACGCACAGCGACCAGTATGGCGAGGAGTATTATTCGTTTGTAAACGGTCAGCATACCACGCAGGGCGGAACGCATCAAAGTGCATTTCGCGAAGCCGTGGCGCGTACCATCAAGGAGTTTTATGCCAAGAACATGGAGCTTATGGATATTCGAAACGGAATTATTGCCGCGATAGCTATTAGCGTTGAAGAACCTGTTTTCGAATCGCAAACCAAAACCAAACTCGGATCGCGCGATATGTCGCCTTCGGGAGGACTTTCGGTGAATAAATTCATTTCCGATTTTCTAAAAAAGGAATTAGACAATTTTCTGCATCGAAACAGCGAAACTTCCGCCATTTTACTCCAAAAAATTCAGGATTCCGAAAAAGAGCGTAAAGCCATTGCCGGAGTTACGAAGCTGGCTCGCGAACGTGCTAAAAAAGTGAACCTGCACAACAAAAAACTCCGCGATTGCCGCATTCATTACAACGATTCGAAAGGCGATACCGAGAGTTCGAGCCTATTTATTACCGAGGGCGATTCGGCAAGCGGATCGATTACAAAAAGCCGTGATGTGAATACACAAGCTGTATTCAGTTTACGAGGAAAACCGCTAAACAGTTACGGACTGACGAAGAAAATCGTTTACGAAAACGAGGAATTCAACTTGTTGCAGGCGGCTTTGAATATCGAAGACGGCATTGAAGGTTTGCGTTACAACAAAGTGATTGTTGCTACCGATGCCGATGTGGACGGAATGCATATCCGGTTGTTACTCATAACTTTCTTCCTGCAATTCTTCCCCGACCTGATAAAAAAAGGGCACGTTCATATCCTCCAAACGCCTCTTTTTCGCGTCCGCAACAAGAAAGAAACGGTTTATTGCTATTCTGACGAAGAACGTCTGGCAGCTTTGGCAAGGCTCGGCGCGAATCCTGAAATCACCCGATTCAAAGGTTTGGGCGAAATCTCGCCCGATGAGTTCAAGCATTTTATCGGAAAAGACATGCGCCTTGACCAGGTTACGCTGAAAAAAGAAGATGCCGTGCAGGATTTATTGTCGTTCTATATGGGCAAAAATACTTCGGAACGTCAGAATTTCATTATCGAAAACCTGGTGATTGAGGAAGATGTGTAAACATCTACTATTTAAACATTTACAATTTTATATCTGAAAAGATTAAATCAGTAAAAATGAAGCGGCAAGATTCAGATAAATTTAAAAATATCAGGACTGAAGGCATAAAATATGCAGGGTCGAAAGTTAAAATAATTCCTTATATTTTTCAAATTTTGTCTGAACTTGATGAAGAAATCGTAAATGTTCTGGATGGATTCAGCGGGACGACCAGAGTTTCTCAGGCATTTGGGAAAATGGGTTACAATACAACTTCAAATGATATTTCGGTTTGGTC
>DIFH01000043.1:26970-30410 GCA_002427615.1 Paludibacter sp. UBA5753 | reverse complement strand
ACACAAAAATTAGATGCCATCAGGGATGAAATTGATAATCTTAATCTGGATTGGAAAGATAAATGCGTATTACTCACAAGTTTAATTTATGCTTTAGATTCGGTCGACAGTACTTTGGGACATTATGTTGCCTATTTATCCGACTGGTCGCCCAGATCGTATAATGATCTGAACTTAAAACTGCCCGGCAGATTTGAAATTACGAGTCAAAACAGCATCGTCAGGGGAGATATTTTTGATACAATTTCGAAAAACGAATTTGATTTTGTGTACTTTGATCCCCCTTATGGTTCGAATAACGAAAAAATGCCGCCAAGCAGGGTTCGATATGCCTCGTATTATCATATTTGGACAACCGTTATCTTAAACGACAAACCGGCATTATTCGGAAAAGCAAACAGAAGAGAAGATACGAGAGACAGAGTGGCAGGTTCTGTTTTTGAAGAATTCAGGAAAAATGAAAACGGTAACTTTATTGCTCTGGAAGCTTTGCGAAAGCTGATTATGAACACCCGTTCGCGCTATATCCTGTTGTCGTACAGCTCCGGCGGACGGGCAACAAAACAGGAACTCAATGATATTATTGCAGAATCGGGGAAACTTCTTAAAGCGGTTGAGATTGATTATAAAAAAAATGTAATGGGAAATATGCGCTGGACCAATGAATGGATTAACAGCGACGGGAAATGCCATGAATATCTTTTTTTAATGGAAAAATATTAATATCGCATTCAAAATCAAATCCCTATGAAAAGAATTACATTTATATTCCTGATGACCTTTTATTTGTTTGGACTCCAAACATTTATACAGGGTCAAACTCCATTTAATCGCGGAGTCAATTTAACCGGCTGGTTTCAGACATCGAATCCCCGTCAGATTCAGTTCTCTAAATATACAAAAAAAGATTTTGAGAACATTAAAAGTCTCGGTTGTGATGTCATTCGCCTTCCAATCAATTTGTTTTCCATGACATCGGGCAGCCCCGATTACAGCCTCGATCCCTTGTTTTTTGAATTTTTAGATCAGGCGGTTAGCTGGGCGGAAGAATTACAATTGTATCTGATCATCGATAACCATACTACTGACGATTTGGCAAGTAAAAATCCAAATCTGGAAGCAGTTTTAATTAATGTGTGGACACAAATGGCTACCCGTTATCAAGACAGGTCGGACTATGTAATTTTTGAAATACTAAACGAACCCAATGGAATTACGACTCAAAACTGGAGTTTAATTCAACAAAAAGCAATCAATGCTATCAGGGAAGTTGACACAAAACACTTCATTATCGTTGGAGCTTCGGGTTACAATACTTATGCTGAAATGAGTTCGCTTCCGGTTTATACCGCTTCCAAACTTATTTATACATTCCATTTTTACGATCCTTTTGTTTTTACCCATCAGGGAGCTACCTGGCCTACGCCATCCATGGCTTCGCTTGCCAATGTTCCCTTTCCGTACAATGCTTCAACTATGCCTTCGGTTCCCTCCGACTTGGCCGGGACATGGGTTGCAAGCGCTTTGAATAATTATAAGAATGAAGGAACTTTAGCTAAAGTAAAATCACTGATTGATATTGCCGTGGCTTTTAAAACTTCCCGGAATGTAAATATCTATTGCGGAGAATTCGGAGTGTACATTCCCAACAGTAAAGAGGTCGATCGGGTGTATTGGTATAGCGAGGTGCGTAAATATCTTGAAGACAAAGGTATTGCCTGGACGATTTGGGATTATCAGGGCGGATTTGGATTGTTTAAAAAGGGAACAAACGAAATGTTTGATTATGACCTGAATATTCCTTTGGTAACGGCGCTGGGATTGAATCAACCTGCGCAAAAAACTTATGTTTTAAAACCTGATTCTGTCGGTTTCTCCATTTACAGCGATTTTATTGCTGAAAAAATAAATGAGGCGAGCAACGCAAGTGGAGGAACCGTTGATTTTTATGCCCAGGATAAACCCAATAATGGCAAACGTTGTCTTTTCTGGAACGGATGCAGTCAGTACGGAACTGTCGGATTCAATTTTGTTCCCGATAAGGATTTGTCAAAACTCAGGTCGGAAAATTATGCCTTGAGTTTAATTGTCAGAGGGAACTCTTCAGGGGCAAAATTCGATCTTCGATTTACCGATACCAAAACCGGAAGCACGGATCATCCCTGGCGGATGAATTACACCATGACCGAGACGAAAGCGCTTTGGGATGGGAAATGGCATAAAGTATATATCCCGCTTAAAAGTTTTACCGATGGAGGTTCGTGGGACGGTTCGTGGTATAATCCGACCGGTTTGTTCGACTGGAAAGCGGTTGACAGGTTTGAAATTGTAGCCGAACAGGCTGCCTTAACAGGGAAATCTTTCTGGTTTGATAATATTCAAGTAGGAAATATGGACACGGCTCAAATTTATGATACGACTGTCTTTACCGATGTTCTTCCTGTTCAAACAACCAATACTGCGTTAATCGCCTATCCCAATCCGGTCGGACAGACCACAACAATCTGTTATGTCACCGATAATTACGAGAATGTTGATGTCAGCATTTATAATTTATCGGGACAAAAAATAAAAACCATAGTGAACGCCGGGCAAAATGCAGGCAAACACTCAATCAATTGGGAAAGAGAACTCGATTCAGGGGAACAACTCCCCAAAGGAATATATATTTGCAGGTTGCAAACTGGAAGTCAAATGTTAGAAACGAAATTGATTTTGCTTTAAAATCAGTTATAAGAAAAATTGAACGAAAGGATAAAATGTATAATCAAAAACAAAATTTTAAGGAATTCTACTCAACGAAAAACAGTTTTGTCAATCTTTAAAATAACATCAATAAATCATGTCTATTTCATACTACAACGAAAACGATTCAAAGGACGTAAACCCCGATAATTACTTTATGAAGCAAGCGCTTGTCGAAGCCCAAAAGGCAGGAGAGCGCGATGAAGTGCCCATCGGAGCAGTCATTGTTTGCCAGGGACGGATTATTGCCCGTGGTCATAACCTCACCGAAACGCTGACCGATGTGACGGCTCATGCCGAAATGCAAGCCATTACAGCCGCAGCCCAGTTTTTGGGCGGGAAATACCTGACTGATTGTACGCTGTATGTTACGGTGGAGCCCTGCGTGATGTGTGCCGGAGCATTGGGTTGGTCGCAAATAAGCCGGATCGTGTATGGAACTTCGGACGAAAAACGTGGTTTTTCTCGCTTTGCTCCCGCTGCGCTTCACCCGAAAACTGAAGTTTTTTCGGGCGTTTTGGAAGAAGAATGCAGCAAGATAATGAAAGATTTTTTTAAAAGGAAAAGGTAACTCCTTAACCTCCAAAAGGGGAAATAAATTGTTGGATAGATTGATTTAAAATGTATAAAGGTTAAAATACTTGGCTTTAAAGTCATCCTTAGTCCCTTATCTTTCAAATTCGTGTATTTTTTGG
>DIFH01000043.1:22975-26925 GCA_002427615.1 Paludibacter sp. UBA5753 | reverse complement strand
TATTTGCGTAATTTGCGTTCTACCTTTTTGGTTCTGGCTTGTCCAGGTTAGGGGAATTTAGTAACTTAAATTTATAACTACCAACTCCGACTGCGTACCAATCCGGTATTGAGGTCCCCAGAGTCCGAGACCTGACGAAACGTAATAATGCGTTTTGCCTTTTTGCATATACCCGTGGCCAAGTTCGTACATCTTTTTCACCAAAAGATTTCCGGGGAAAAATTGTCCGTTGTGTGTATGACCCGAAATTTGTAAATCCACGCCATTTTCCTGTGCTTCGTTCAAATGAAAGGGTTGATGATCGAGTAAAATGACAGGTTTGGTTTTATCTATACCGTTTACGATGTCCGACAGATTTTTTCGCTTGTGATTTGTCCTGTCGTCCCGTCCCACGATATAGAAGCTGTTGTTGACCAGAGCCGCCGAATCGCGCAAAAAAGTAATTCCCGCTGCTTTCAGGTATTCCGATGTGGTATACGGATTTTCGGCATAATATTCATGATTGCCGCTGATGGCATACACTCCCAATGGAGCTTTGATTTGCCGGAATTCTTCCGCCATATTTTGGTTAATCAGCGGTTGGGTCGAATTATCGGACACATCGCCTGCCAACAGGACAATATCTGGTTTTTGGGCATTAATAAGCTCCACGTATTGCTGCAGTCTTTTTTTATCAATCGAAACGCCCAAATGTATATCGCTCGCGGCAACGATTTTTAATTCTTTATGTTGCGAAGGATTTTCCGTAGTTATTTCCAGATTGACAACCGTAGGATGATTAAATTTGTAATTCCCGACTATCATTGCCACTGTAATTAAAACTAAAGTCCCAACAAACGACCAGAGCCGGAAAACCTTCATTCCTGCGGGTGCAAAATGAAAAATCAGGTTAACAAGACGAACGATATCTACCAAAAGGAATGAGAGCAACAAATAAATCATCACAATCATATAACTAAAGCCGATAAAAGTGATTACCTTAGCTGCAGCTGGAGACATCGATCCGCCGTATATTAACCCGCCAAGCATAACTAAAAATAAAATGATATTGGCAGCCAAGTACCAAAAACTCATATTGCCAACAACTTGCAAGGCTTGCCAACCTCTCAGGCTGACATAAAAAGCCATCAAAAATATAAAACCAAAAGCAATTATGAAAAATCCTATCTTCATTTTTATCTTATTATTCAATTAACAATGTATTAAACGTTAATGAGCGCTATATGTTTTTTAGATAACACATTTTAAGTATTTGAAATCAATACAGGATACTTCCAGAATATTTGTCTAATTTCATCATTGTATTTATTCGATATGTATTTTAGCAAGTTTTTCAATTAAATTTTATCTATTTTTGTAATCTATAAATCTTCATTGCAATCTTTTTTAAACAAATACAAAAAGCGATATGAAAAAACACATCATTTTCTTCTTTTCCGTTTTTATTTTGAGTTCGTGTTTTGCAGGTCAAAAAACCAGACAGGTTGTTGATTTCACGCAAAACTGGAAATTTAATATCAATGATACGATTGTGTCGGGTTCATCAAAGAATCTTGATGACCGTGAGTGGCGCACATTGAATTTACCGCACGACTGGAGCGTTGAATCCGATTTCGGAAAAGATTTTCCTGCTTCTCCAGGCGGCGGAGCTTTGCCCGGCGGACTTGGCTGGTATCGTAAAACTTTCACCATCGACAAGGCAGATAAAGGTAAAAAGATTTTCGTTGAGTTCGATGGAGTCTACCGCAACAGTGAAGTTTGGATCAATGGAACCTCGGTGGGTAAACGTCCGAACGGTTACATTTCGTTCCGGTACGATTTAACTCCTTACATTAAATTCGGCGAATCGAATGTAATGGCAGTACGCGTCGATAATGCCCAACAACCCAATTCCCGTTGGTATTCTGGTTCGGGAATCTACCGCAATGTTCGGTTGGTTATTACAAATCCTGTACACGTGGATTTATGGGGAACCTACGTAACTACGCCTCAAATCAATGCCGACAGCGCTGGGATTGCCATCCAGACTTCGGTGAAAAACGAGTTGAATTTACAACGTTCGGTAAAAGTTGAGCAGAATTTATACGATGCCGCAGGAACGTTGATTGCAAAAACCGATGGAAATGTAATTGTTGCATCCGGAGATTCACGCCAACTTTTACAGAATCTGGTGGTGAAGAAGCCTGTTCTGTGGAATATTGATACCCCGTATTTGTACAAAGTAGTTACACGGCTTTATGTGCAGGGTTTGCTGAAAGATGAATATGAGACAAATATCGGCATTCGTTCATTCAAATTTGATGTGGAAAAGGGGTTTTTCCTGAACGGGAAGCCGGTCAAAATAAACGGCGTATGCAATCATCACGACTTGGGAGCGTTAGGCGCGGCGATAAATGTCCGTGCGTTGGAACGTCAGTTGGAGATAATGAAGGCGATGGGGGTGAACGGCATTCGAACTTCACACAATCCGCCTGCCCCTGAATTACTCGACTTGTGCGACAAAATGGGATTTATTGTAATGGATGAAGCTTTTGATATGTGGAAAAAGAAGAAGACAACATACGATTATTCCTCCGATTTCGATTTGTGGCACGAGCGCGATCTTGTGGATCAAATTACACGCGACCGGAATCATCCTTCGGTATTTATCTGGAGTATCGGTAACGAAGTGGGTGAACAATGGGATGATACATCGGCCGAAGACGTGGATTTGCAACAAGCCAATATCCAGTTAAATAATAAAAAGGTAAATGCAACCGAAGACGTGAAAAAAGGGAAATTGGGGAAAAATGCTTTGCTCACACGGCATTTGGCCGAAATTGCAAAAAATGCCGACCCGACCCGACCTGTAACGGCAGGCTGCAATGGTACTGAGGACAATAATCCATTGTTCCGGTCCGAAGCGTTGGACCTGATCGGGTTCAATTACCACGAGAACGAATTTGCCGGCATTACCGCGCGTCATCCCAAAACGCCTTTTATTGTTACCGAATCGGTTTCGTCGCTCCAGACTCGCGGGTTTTACGTAAATCCTTCCGACAGTATCATTATTTGCCCTGAAAGTTGGGACAAACCTTATACCAATCCGACTCAGAAATGCTCGGCATACGATAATTGCCGTGCGCCTTGGGGTTCGACGCACGAAAATAATTGGAAAATCATCAAAAAATATCCCCATATTGCAGGGCAATTTATCTGGACCGGTTTCGATTATTTGGGGGAACCGACTCCGTACTGGTGGCCCTCACGCAGTTCGTTTTTTGGAATTGTAGATATGGCAGGTTTCCCTAAAGATGTTTATTACATGTATCAAAGTGAATGGACGAATCAGGATGTTTTGCATATTTTCCCTCATTGGAACTGGCAAAAAGGAGAAACCGTCGATGTTTGGGCGTATTACAACAACGCCGACGAAGTAGAACTTTACCTGAATGGTATTTCACTTGGCAAACGCAGCAAACAAGCCGATGATTTGCACGTGATGTGGCGTGTGAATTATGAAGCAGGAACTTTGAAAGCCGTTTCGCGCAAAGATGGAAAAGAAGTTCTGACAAAAGAAATCCGGACTGCAGGAACACCTGTGGAAGCCCGCCTGGTTGCAGACCGGAACTCAATTAAAGCAGATGGCAAAGATTTATCGTTTGTAACCGTGGAATTGCTTGATAAAGAAGGAAATCCCTGTCCATTAGCTGATCGGCTGGTAAAATTCACTGTTGATGGCGAAGGTTTTATTGCAGGAACGGATAACGGTAACCAAAATGATCATAATTCGTTGAAAAAACCCGAACGCAACTTGTTTTTCGGGAAATGTATGGCAATTGTTCAAAGCAATGGAAAGGTTGGGAAAATTATTCTAAATGCAAATGTCGAAGGGTTGCCTTTGCAAAAAATTGAAATTACGAGTAAATAGGGTCTGCTGAAAAACTATAATAAGTCTGATAAATAGTAAT
>DIFH01000043.1:0-22969 GCA_002427615.1 Paludibacter sp. UBA5753 | reverse complement strand
ATATAACTGACCATTTTCTTTGCACCAGAATTTGTGTTTCTATTGAAAGATGTCCTGAAAGCTTGCCTGCGGCAGGCAGGTTTAGCCACTCTGTGGCATAAAATAGTTTTTCAGCAGACCCTAAATAATCCTGTTCTTTCTAAAAAGAGTGTTTTTAATATTAATGTTCCATGAATATTCAATGAAATTGGGCGATCTGAAAATTAGTTTCGTAAAAACCGAAAGAAAAAGGCATCAACAATTTGCCAGTTCAAAAAAAACACCTATTTTTGCAGTCCGAATTCGGAGACTTGAAAAATAACTACAAAAACATCATAAGCAATGAAAAGGACATTCCAACCTTCGCAAAGAAAAAGAAGAAATAAACACGGATTCCGTGAAAGAATGGCAACTGCCAACGGTCGCCGAGTATTAGCAGCCCGTCGTGCCAAAGGTAGAACAAAGCTTACCGTTGCCGATGAAGGACGTCACAAAGCGTAACGATTCTGCTTAAAACAGGATAAGGAAAGTAAAAACTTCGACAGAGGTTTTTGCTTTTTTTTGTTTATAAACCGCATTGTAAACAATAATTTCATTATTTTTGGCAAATGTTTGAGTAACCCGATAAAATAGCGAACCGTCTGCTCGAAATTTATCACTTAATTCTTTAGTTGTTTATGGATTTTAAAAAATTCTGGAAGGAAAGTATTGGTGGATTCGTATTAAAACGAATATTGCTCGCCATCATTATTTTTGTAGCTTTGGTATGGCTTACGCTTATTGGTGTGGATTTTTACACTCATCATGGAGAATCCGAAATTGTACCTGACCTTCGAGGGTTATATGTTGAGGAAGCCGATCTTCTGTTAACAAATCATGGGTTGTATCCACAGGTAATTGATTCGGTTTTCGTAAGGGATAAAAAACTTGGAACAATTATCGAACAAATTCCGCCGGTTAACTCTACCGTCAAGCGAAATCGTCCAATTTATCTTATTATCAATTCCCGTCAGGTACGTAAAGTTCCGATGCCGGATGTCAATGATGTTTCGTACCGTCAGGCTGATGCCATGTTAAAAGCGATTGGCTTGAGCGTAAGCAGTGTTGAGTATTCGCCTTCGGAATATAAAGACCTGGTCATAGCAGTAAAGTATCGCGGACAAAACATTCCGGCCGGCGCACGTGTTCCGGAAGGAAGTTCCTTGGTATTGGTAGTCGGCAGCGGTTTGGGTGGCGAATCTTCTTTGGTTCCGAACCTTAAAGGGTTGGCGCTCGAAGAAGCCCGTGAAGAAACTCTTGCCGATTCCATGGTTATTGGCGCGATTGATTATGATGTAGAACCTAACGAAAACGAGAATGAATATATTATCTATCGTCAACGTCCGGCAGCCGGTCGTTCGGTTCCGGCAGGAACAAGGATTGACGTGTGGCTTTCGAAAGATAAATCGATGTTAAACAAGACATTCGAAGATGAAGAGGAACAAGTTGAACCCGATGAAGAATTTTTCTGATAATTTGTTAATAAATTTACTTGACTGTGGGCGAAGAATATATTGAAGAAATAGAAGAGGATGATATTGAAGAAATGAGCGTAGAACAGGAGCTTTACGAACATTTCCGATTTGTTGTTGACAAGGGGCAGGCGCTTGTGCGAATCGATAAGTATTTGGTAAATTGTATGGCAAGTACTTCGCGGAACCGCATTCAGGAAGCCGCCGATGCAGGAAATATTTGTGTGAATGCTAAACCTGTAAAGTCCAACTACCGTGTTAAACCATTCGACATCATTACTATTTTCCTGGCTTATCCTCCTTCTCAGTTCGAAATTATCCCGCAGGATATTCCTATCAATATTGTTTACGAAGATGATGACATTATTCTGGTAAATAAACAACCGGGTCTGGTTGTGCATCCCGGATTTGGTAATTTTGACGGGACGCTGTTGAATGCCATCGCATTTCACATGAAAGATCATCCCGAATTTGATCCTAACGATTCGCGAATAGGTTTGGTGCATCGTATTGATAAAGATACTTCGGGATTGTTGCTGATCGCCAAAACCGAAGAAGCCAAAACACATCTGGGAAAACAGTTTTTCGAAAAAACCACACAAAGACGTTATCATGCGTTAGTTTGGGGAAATGTAAAAGAAAATGAAGGGACAATCGTCGGTGATTTAGCCCGCGATCCGCGGGATCGGATGTTGTTTACCGTTTTTCCCGAAGGCGAGAATCCGTTTGCAAAACATGCGGTTACTCATTATAAAGTCCTCGAACGCCTGGGCTATGTAACCTTGGTCGAATGCCGGCTGGAAACAGGGCGCACACATCAAATCCGTGTTCACATGAAACATATCGGACATACGCTTTTTAACGATGAAAGATATGGAGGCAATGTGATTTTGAAAGGAACGACCTCGGCTTATTATAAACTTTTTGTGAAGAACTGCTTTTATGCCTGTCCGCGCCAGGCATTACATGCCAAAACACTTGGTTTTGTACATCCGCGCACCGGAGAATATATGTATTTCGACAGTGAATTACCGGATGACATGCAGGAACTGATCCGTATGTGGCGGGATTACGGCAAAGAATATCTTGACTTGTAAAAAATTAGAATACAAATATTTACTTCCCTTCAGGGGATAAGGTTTTTTTATGAAAAAAAATATTGCAATTGTTGCCGGAGGTGATTCATCTGAAGTAGTTGTTTCGCTTAAAAGTGCGGCAGGACTTTATTCGTTTATGGACAAAGATCGTTATAATTTGTTTATTGTAACCATAGTTGGCCAAACCTGGCAAGTGGAATGGTCAGAAAATGAGAAAATAGCTATCGATAAAAACGATTTCAGTTTTACACGCGATGGAGTGAGAACGAATTTTGATTTTGCCTATATAACCATACATGGAACGCCCGGCGAAAATGGAATTTTGCAAGGATATTTTGAATTGATAGGATTGCCTTATTCCTGTTGTGGTGTGTTGGCGGCGGCTATAACCTTTAATAAATTTACCTGTAACCAGTATCTGAAAGGATTTGGAATAAAAGTTGCCGAATCTTTGGTGTTGCGCGCCGGACAAACAGTTGCCGATGCTGAAATTGTAAAGAAAATCGGCCTGCCTTGTTTTGTAAAACCCAATGTGGGCGGAAGCAGTTTTGGCGTGACGAAAGTAAAATCGGCAGAACAACTTCAACCTGCTATTTTAAAGGCATTTTCCGAAGGCAATGAAGTGATGGTAGAAGCTTTTCTGTCGGGAACAGAAATCACCTGCGGAATGTACAAAACCAAAGAAAAAACGGTGGTGTTGCCTGTAACAGAAGTAGTGCCGGAGAATGAATTCTTCGATTTTGATGCCAAGTATAAAGGTCAGGTTCAGGAAATTACGCCTGCCCGTATTGGCGAATCGCTGACTTCCCGGGTACAGAAACTAACGGCGGCAATTTATGATATTCTGGGCTGTAAAGGCATAGTACGCATCGATTATATTATTTCCGAAGGAGATGTAATCAATCTGCTCGAAGTAAACACAACTCCCGGAATGACTGCTACCAGCTTTATTCCTCAACAGGTTCGTGCAGCAGGACTGAATATTAAAGATGTAATGACGGATATTATTGAAAACGAAGTTCTCTAAATTTCTCTATGAAGGGAAAGAGACAGGTTAATAAGTACTTTATGAAAACTTTCAACGAAATAACGCAGCTTGTAAGCTCGGAAATAGAAAATCTTGACTGGGAGAAAGAACCGCGTGGACTTTACGACCCGATTAGCTATGTGCTTTCGTTGGGAGGAAAACGCATTCGTCCGGCATTCACCTTGATGGCTTGTAATTTGTTTTCGGATGATTTGCAGCCTGCCATCGCTCCTGCTTTGGGATTGGAACTTTTTCACAATTTTACATTGCTGCATGATGACATCATGGATCGCGCCGATATTCGCCGTGGTTGTCCTACGGTTCATGCAAAATGGAACAACAATACGGCTATTCTTTCGGGAGATGTTATGCAGATTGTCGCATACCAACTGATAGCTAAAACGCCTGAAAAATATCTGAAACAAGTGTTGGATTTGTTCTCGAAAACGGCTATCGAAATTTGTGAAGGTCAACAGTATGATGTTGATTTTGAAAGCAGAAACGAGGTAACCGCTGATGAATATTTAGAAATGATCCGGTTGAAGACAGCTGTTTTGTTGGGTTGCGCCCTTAAAACGGGAGCGCTCATTGGCGGCGCGGGCAAAGAAGATGCGGAACGACTTTACGATTTCGGAATCAATATCGGCCTGGCTTTTCAGTTGAAAGATGACTTGCTGGATGTATATGGCGACGAAGCTGCGTTTGGCAAAAAAATTGGCGGAGATATTCTTTGCAATAAGAAAACTTATTTGTTAATTCATGCTTTGAAACTCGCCAAAGATCAAGATGCTGTTGAATTAAACGCTTGGTTGTCCCTAAGCGATGTAAATCCGGATGATAAGATTCAAGCAGTAACAAATTTGTATAACCGCCTGGAAGTTAAAAAAATATGCGAAGATAAGATGTCGTTTTTTTATGAAAAGGCAGTCGCAAACCTCGAAAAAGTAACCGTTCTTTCAAATAAAAAGCAAGAATTGAGAAAATTAGCCGAAGATTTAATGTCAAGAAGCGATTAAATTTTCTATCTTTGCGGGTAATAAACGATTTTCAATTCATAAATTCAGATTTTCAGTTTACGATTGTCGACGGCTTTTGCCCTCAAGTTGTAAATTGTAAGTTGTAAGTTGTAAATTTTTATGCCTTATCGTCGACTTCCCAATACCGATCAAGCCCGTTTACGTGCGTTACGAACGGCTATTCAGCAGGCAGAAAAGCAAGACTTTGTTGATCAGGTCGTTTCTTTCAAAACGGTTCACGATGCTAAAACTTACCTGGGCATTTTTGAGAAACAATTAAGCCAATATCAACAAACGCTTGATAATCAGGTTTCAGCTAATAAACGGTATCAACAAATAGTTCACAATGCCCGATTATACATTTCGCATTTTATTCAGGTTCTGAATCTTGCAGTAATTCGAGGCGACATAAAGAAAGAGCATAAACTTTTTTACCATCTCGACCCTGCAATACACACTGTTCCTGATTTAACCACCGAGGCGGCGTTGATTCAATGGGGTAAATTTATTATCGATGGTGAAAATGAGAGAGTTCGTAACGGCGGTTTGCCTATTTACAACCCTGCTATTGCCAAAGTACAGGTTCATTACGAAATTTTCAAGGAATATAAATCCACCCAAAAATTATATCAAAATACTACTGCCAGAAGTTGGGAAGAACTGGTAAATTCACGGAAAAAAGGCGATGCCATTATCCTTGACATCTGGAATCAGGTGGAAGCTAAATTCAAGGACGAAAAACCTTACACCCGACTTACGAAATGCAAACAATTCGGGTTGGTTTATTATTATCGAAAAGGAGAAAAAGAGCTTACTAAAGCCGATGACCGGACAGAAAAAATCTGAAAATCAATTTATTAGACAAACACAAAAAACCTGTAAATTGGAATATTCAGGCGTCGTACGCCTCTTCCGATAAAACGAATTTTATACATTCACCCCAAGCAAATATCTCAGCGCGTAACCCACAAAAAACGAAAAAGTTGCCACACCCAGACTTATAAAAGTCATTTCGAAAAAGCGGGCTTTAAAGTTCAAGTCTTTCGCCGTGGAAATATAGTAATTAAAACAAAAAATAATCAAAACGGCTGTTGCCAAAGTTATGCCCAATGCCATGAATTTACTCGATAATAAAAGGAATGGCAATATCAGTAAAATAACTGTAAACAAATAAGCTACACCCGTATAAACGGCTGATTTTTTAGCCTGCGCATCGCCATCGGCTTTCGACGATAAATAATCGGAAGCTGCCATCGAAAGCGCGGCAGAAATACCGGTAACCAATCCTACCAGCGAAATGATTTTATTGTCGCTCAGCGCCAGTGTGAAGCCGGCTAAAGCGCCTGTAAGTTCAACCAATGCATCGTTTAGACCTAAAACTATGGAACCTACAAACTGCAAACCTTCTTCGTCCAACATAGCCAGCAATTTCTTTTCGTGATCATGTTCTTCCTCCGAAAAATCTTTCGCTTCAGGGAAATATTCAGCCAATTGATTATAAGTTTTTGATCCCGTTCCTTCGCGTTTTTCCATCAGTTTCAGCACAAACGATAATCCGAGCAGGCGAGCCAGCCAAACAGTCCGGATAACACGCCACATATCAGGCTTCACATCTTCGCCCGATATATTTTGCCAGAATTTTGCATGACCTTTTTCCTGAAGTCCTATTTTTCGCAAAACATCAGCATTGTTTTCATCCTTACACTGCTCTGATAAACGCATGTAAATCAGATGCTCGGTTACTTCTGCCCGTTGAGCCGATAGAACGGTCTTTTTAATTTTAATGTCCATCTTTTTTGAAATATTTTACTTGTAAATTATAAAGGAAAGGGTGATTTTTAAAGATATTCACACATTATTTTATGAAACACAAATGTATAAAAAAAGTTGTATGAAACATTTATAAAAAAACACTATCTTCGCATATTGAAAAATCACATGATATGAGAAAGTTAGTATTTCTCGTAATTTATTTATTTTTTTCATTGGTTTGCATGGCTCATCGTCCCAACAAACCGCTTGTCTCCATTCCTTTCGAGATGGTGGGAAGTTATATTGTGGTCGAAGTCAGAATCAACCAATCGTCCAGGTTAAGATTTATTCTCGATTCAGGCGTTAACAGCACCATCATTACCGAACTGCTTCCTGGCGACAGCGTTTTGCTCACATATAATAACATACGCGATTTGCAGGGCTTAGGCAGCGGTGTAACTATGAATGCATTGGAGAGTAATGGTAATACAATTTTCATAGGGAGAAAGTTTAAATTATTCAACAAAACAATTTTTGTTCTTCAGGAAGATATTTTTAATCTTACCCGCCAAACGGGAACAAAGATTAACGGTTTACTTGGAACTGATTTTTTTCAGGACTATATTGTGCAAATAGATTATACCGCTCGAAAGGTTCGTTTTTATGATAAAGACAAAATATATGTTCCCAAGGGTTACGGGGTAATGCCAATGACTGTTGAGAAACAAAAAATGTACATAAATCTTTCGGTGCTCGAAACCGATAGCGCCCGACGCAGTATCAAGATGCTGATCGACACCGGAGCCGAACTCAATGCGTGGTTTCAGACTTTAACAAACAAAGCCATTACCATTCCCGAAAAATCGATTCACGGCCGGATTGGTCAGGGACTGAGTGGAGAAGTAACCGGAATTTTCGCTCGGGTGCCGCAAATATGTATTGCCAACTTTTGCGTGAAAAATCCGATTGTTGTTTTCCCCGATTCGGCTGTTATTGCGGGAATCATACAGAATTCGGACAGGGACGGAACGATTGGAAGCCAATTGTTGAGCCGTTTTAATCTGATTATCGATCCGTTTAATAAACAATTCTATTTTAAACCCAACAGCAACTTCAAAAAGCCTTTTGTTTATAATATCGCAGGATTGGAAGTGGCCCAGGCTTATGCGTTTTTTCCACAAATAGAAGTAATCAATGTCTGGAAAGGCTCACCGGCAGAGCAAGCCGGAATAAAAGTAGGAGATTTGATTAACGAGATTAATTTTCAAAAAATTTTCAGTATGACGCTTTCTCAGGTGCGGGGCTATTTTGAGCATGCAAGTAAAAGACCGCTCAGGATGATTATTCAACGCGATGGGAAAATGCTGGAGGTGGAGGTGGAAATGAAGGCGAAAATATAAGTGAACCGTGTAGTTTCGCCCTAAAAAATGTATCTTTGTTTTTATATATTGTCAACGTATATAAGTTGACAGCAAGACAAAAATTTTATGAAAAAACTTTTTTTAATAGACGCTTACGCCATTATTTACCGGGCATATTATGCTTTTATCCGCACACCTCGTGTAAATTCAAAAGGACTTAACACTTCGGCTATTTACGGTTTTGTCAATACTCTTGAGGATGTGTTGAAGCGCGAAAAACCCACACATATTGCCGTGGCGTTCGACCCGAGCGGGAAAACCTTCCGCCACGAAGCTTATGAAAAATACAAAGCACAACGCGAATCGACTCCTGAAGATATCCGATTGGCTGTTCCGATTATTAAAAAAATTGTACAGGCTTACAATATTCCCATTCTCGAAGTTCCAGGTTTCGAAGCCGATGATGTGATTGGAACTATGGCAAAACAGGCTGAAAAACAAGGATTTGAAGTGTTTATGCTTACGCCCGATAAAGATTACGGACAGTTGGTTTCCGAACATATTTTCATGTATCGACCCAAACATACGGGCGGTTTTGAAGTGATGGGACCCGAAGAAGTGAAAGCCAAATACAATCTCGACAGTCACGAACAAGTCATCGATTTGTTGGGACTCATGGGCGACGCATCGGATAATATTCCGGGTTGTCCGGGTGTGGGCGAAGTTACCGCCGTGAAATTGCTGAAAGAATTCGGCAGCATCGATACCTTGCTTTCAAGAACCGACGAACTGAAAGGAGCCCTGAAAACCAAAGTAGAAACAAACAAAGAACTGATAACTTTTTCCCGTTTTCTGGCAACTATAAAAACCGATGTGCCGGTAGAGTTTAACGAAAAATCATTAGAAATAGAACCAATTAACGAAGTTGATTTGCAGGCTTTGTTTGAGGAATTGGAATTTCGTACCATGTCGCAATCGAAATTCAGGAAGCCTTTTACTTCGCTTCCTCCCGACGAACCGGCAACAACTATTCAGTTTGCCAAACCCAAATCGCCAAAGGGGCAAATGTCCCTTTTCGATGCTTTTGACGAAGCCGACAAACCTGTGCCTTTAAAAGTATCAAAACAAATGGCCGATGATGTCCCACAAGTTTTGGAAGAAGCTCCCGTAAACGGCATGTTGACCCTTCGAAATGTGGCGCATAGCTACACGCTTGTCGACTCGAAAGCAAAACGTGCCGATTTGATTTCAAAGCTTTTTATGCAAAAATCGGTTTGCTTCGACACGGAGACTACCGGAGTGGATGTTTTCTCGGCCGAACTGGTAGGACTTTCGTTTTGTTATAAGGCAGGCGAAGCTTATTACGTTAGCTTACCCGGGGATAAAAACGAAGCGTTAGAATTATTACACGAATTCAAAGCATTTTTCCAAAGCGAACATATCGAAAAAATTGGTCAGAATATCAAATTTGACCTGCTTATGCTGTCGATGTATGGCATCGAACTGAAAGGAAAATTGTTCGACACCATGATTGCCCATTATCTATTACAACCCGAACTGCGCCATGGCATGGATTATTTAGCCGAAATTTATCTTCATTACCGCACGATCCATTACGATGACTTGGTAGGCGGAAAGGGTAAAAATCAAATTGACATCCGGTTTGTCGATTTGGATCTTTTGTGCGATTATGCCGCTGAAGATGCCGATGTAACCTTCCGTCTGAAGCAAATCCTGGAAAAGGAAATAATTGAAAACGGACTCGAAAAACTATTTTACGAAATAGAAATGCCGCTTATGAAAGTGTTGGCTACTATGGAACGAAACGGCGTACGCATCGACAGCGAAGCATTGCGCCAGAGTTCCGAAATACTGACCCAAGAAATGCTCGCACTCGAAAAAGAAATTCACAAAATGGCGGGCTATGAGTTCAACGTGTCGTCGCCGGCGCAAGTAGGTGAAATTCTTTTCGACCGGTTGAAACTTGATGACAAAGCCAAGAAAACCAAAACAGGCCAATATTCCACTTCGGAGGATGTATTGGAAAAAATCCGCTCGAAACACCCGATTATCGGGAAAATTTTAGATTACCGTGGATTGAAAAAACTCCTGAGCACCTATATCGATGCTTTGCCTCAACTGATTAATCCGAAGACTGGAAAAGTACACACCTCATTTAATCAAACAGTTACATCTACCGGCAGATTAAGTTCTACCAATCCGAATTTGCAAAACATTCCTATTCGCGACGCGCAGGGCAAGGAAATCCGCAAGGCATTTATCCCGGACGACGACAGCGTTTTCCTGAGCGCCGACTATTCACAAATTGAGCTTCGCATCATGGCGCACCTCAGCGGCGATGCCAATATGCTCGAAGCATTCAACAGAGGGCTCGACATACACACGGCTACAGCTGCTAAAATTTATAAAATCCCTCTCAACGAAGTTACTTCGGATATGCGCCGCAAAGCCAAAACCGCCAACTTTGGCATAATTTACGGCATTTCCACTTTCGGACTGGCAGAGCGGCTTGCCATTCCGCGTGGCGAAGCCAAAGAACTGATCGACGAATATTTTGCTACTTATCCCGATGTGAAACGTTATATGGACGAAGCCATACAACGTGCCAAGGAAGCCGGCTATGTGGAAACTATTTTCGGACGGAAACGCTTCCTTGCAGACATTAATTCACAAAACAGTATCGTCCGGGGTTATGCCGAACGTAATGCCATCAACGCCCCGATTCAGGGATCGGCTGCCGATATTATCAAGATAGCCATGGTACGAATCCAAAACCGCTTAGAAAAGGAAGATCTGCAAACCAAGATGACCATGCAGGTACACGATGAATTGAATTTTAGTGTTCCGAATGCCGAAGTCGAAGCAGCAAAAAAAATAGTGGTGGAGGAAATGGAAAACGCCATCAAACTGCAAGTTCCGTTGATTGCTGATTGCGGTGTGGGAGCCAACTGGTTGGAAGCGCATTAAGTTTTTCGTTGAGTGTTATAAATAGTAACTATTCAGCGCCCTAATAAATTTGATAATAATCAGCCATTTANNTCTTTGCCCCGACGGGGCTAAATATGAATAACCCCCAGTAAGCGAAGCGCAACTGGGGGATAATGAAACAATCCCCCTCTTTTTTGATTTTCAGTTCGACAAAGTCGAACTGAAAATCAAAAAAGTTATAAAAATAAAGGGCGCTGAGTAGTTACAACTAAACTTACTTTATACTTTTAAAAAAATAAAAATCAATTCTCATGTCATTCTGGCGCGTGCTACTTTGTATTATTTTTCCACCTTTGGCCATTCTGGATAAAGGTTGCGGATCGTTTATCATCGTGTTTCTGCTTACACTTTGTGGTTGGGTGCCGGGCGTTATTGCGGCCCTGATTATCAATAATAAATGACGGTGCTTTACCATCTTCTTATTTGATGCGAAGAAAATATTTGATGGGACTCAAGGCAAACAAGCAAACGCCATTACAGTTTTAAAACAGGCTAAACTTGCAGAATACTCTTTTTGAATGAAAGATTTCAGTACATGACAAAAGAAATCTATCCTTCAGGCAAGATTCCTGTAACTTTTAAGGGTGAGCCGGCTTGATACCATGCTCAGGCACACCAAAAAAAGCCCTTTTCCATTTGGAAAAGGGCTTCTGTGTTTTTTACAAGAAGCAATTACGCCAGTTTATTTACAAAAACAGTCAGTTTCGATTTCAGGTTCGAAGCTTTGTTTTTGTGGATAATGTTGCGTTTAGCTAATTTATCAAGCATAGAACTGATTTTAGGCAACATTTCAGTTGCAACTACTTTGTCAGTTGTCATACGTAATTTACGAACGGCGTTACGGGCAGTTTTTGCATAGTAACGGTTGTGCAATTTACGTTTTTCGGTTTGACGAATTCTTTTGATTGATGATTTGTGATTTGCCATCTCAAATATGTTTTTTTTAATATCTTTTGTTTACTTTTTTGTAGTCCATAGGGGAGTCGAACCCCTCTTTCCAGGATGAAAACCTGGCGTCCTAACCGATAGACGAATGGACCATAATGTTTTAGTGCGTTTGTTTTTAAGTAGCTGCTTTTTCTCAATTGCGGCTGCAAATATACGGCAGTTTTTTGGATTGGCAAAAACTTTCGGTTGAATATTTTCCGAATATTTGTAAAAGCCTATTTGTCAGTCAGGTTTATGAAATTTAATAGGACAGGTGATACTCTTCGGATACGGCAATGAGAATTTTTTTTACTACATTTGTTCACTTATTTATTCTTTGTATGCTGATTAAAACAAACGGAATTATACTTCATTCGCTTAAATATACCGATAGTTCGACCATAGTTACGATATACACAAATCAATTCGGACGGACTTCGTATATGGTGCATGGAGTTAACAAGAAGAAATCGAAATTCAGGGCGGCATTTCTTCAACCTCTTTCGGTTGTAGAATTGGATGTCTATCATACGCCGGGAAAAGACATACAAAATATAAAAGATATACGTGTATATTATCCTTTTACGGGAATTCCTTTTCATCCCGTAAAAAATTCCTTGGCTCTTTTTGTGTCCGAAGTTTTGTTTCGTGCTTTGAAACAAACTGAAGCTGACGAGAATTTATATCATTTTCTCGAAAATTCGATTCAGGTGTTGGATTGCTGCGAAGAAGGACTGGCTAATTTTCATTTGGTGTTTTTGATGAAACTCAGCCGTTATCTTGGTTTTGAACCCAATGGAGAAAGCGCTGAATATAAGTATTTTGATTTAATGAACGGCATTTTTATTAAAGAAAAACCTTTACATACACATTTTCTACTGCCCGAAGAAACTGCAAATTTTCTCCAGATAATGCAGTCGGATTATTTAAACATGCAAACTGTCAAATTAACGCGGGATCAACGTTTGAAACTCGTTGAAATCCTGATTGAATATTATAAACTGCACATACCTGATTTTCATGGGCTCAATTCGCTTCCAGTTCTTCATGCCTTGTTCGACTGATTCTGCTTAGTTTGCATTTCAGCTTCCACTTGCGTTCTCGACTTATTTTGAGTCACAAAATAAACACCGGTAAAGACCAGAACCGCCAAAAAACGAAGAGATTACCCCGGAAATTCTCAGACCCTGCACTTGTGTTTTTATTTCCCAGAATCATTCGTGTTTTACAAATAGCGGCGACAGCCAAAATAGCAACATTTAGCCGACGGGACGAAAGAGTATAAATACGTAAGGAAATACAATATCAGATTATTCAGTCCGAAAAATATATTGGCAGCAAAGAGGGCAAAATGTCGGTTGAGTTTAAATCTTTCCATAACGATCTGCAAAGATTAAGTTTAGTTGTCAGCGAAAAAACACAAATCATTGGTTTTGTAGTAAAATTAAAGTTAATAAAACAATTTTAACAAGACAATGTCTACAAAATTCAAAAATATTTGTCTATATCGATAATAGTGTTTAGCTTTGTAGTCTGTCAGAAAAATTACAAATATCTATGAAACTCAATTCCGAAACTCAACGTTCACTTTTCCCTGAAGAGTGTTTACTTCGTGAGTTGGCACGACAACCACGTCTGTCTATTGGTTTGCCTAAGGAAAATGCACAGGTGGAAACCCGGCTTGCATTGACCCCCGAAGGCGTTGCTATTGTTACTGAAGAAGGTCATAGTGTTTATGTTCAACGCGGAGCAGGAGAGCCGATGTCCTATTCCGATTTGCAATACAGCGAGGCTGGAGCTTATCTGGTCGATTCAGCGGCGGAAGTTTATGGCGCCGACATTGTTTTAAAAATTGCTCCGCCTACGATTGAAGAACTTGAATTGATGAACGATCGGTCGTCCATTTTTTCTATGTTACAATTGAGCAATCTTTCGGCGGAAAGTATTGCGCTGATGATGAATAAAAAGATGAATGCCATTGCTTATGAGTTGATTAAAGATGAACAAAAAGCATTTCCTGTGGTCAGTTCCATTTCCGAAATTGAAGGAAGCACAGCCATTGCAGTGGCTGCGGAATTGATGAGCAACGAACGGGGCGGAAAGGGTTTGCTGCTTGGAGGAGTGGCAGGCATCTCGCCTACCGAAGTGCTGATCCTCGGAGCAGGAATAACAGGAACTGTAGCAGCCCGTACGGCGCTTGCATTAGGAGCTCAGGTCAAAATTTTTGACCACGATATAAATAAACTTCGAAAAATACAGCATTATCTGGGACAACAGGTCTTCACTTCAGTTATTCATCCGGCTGTTTTATTCAAAGCGCTTGCTTCGGCCGATGCCGTTATCGGTAATTTACGCTACATCAACGGTTCGGAACGATTTATGGTATCGGAAGAATTAGTTAAAACAATGAAATCGGGTGCCGTAGTCATCGATTTAAGTGTCGATCAGGGCGGTTGCTTCGAAACGTCAAAATGCCGTACATTGAAGAATCCGACGTTTGAAAAACATGGGGTTATTCATTATTGTGTTCCTAATATTTCGGCGCGCGTAGCCCGTACAACTTCTATGGCATTGAGTAATATTTTTGCTCCTATATTACTCAAGATCGGCCATTCGGGAAGCGTAAAAATGGCGATAGCCGAAAGTTCAGGCTTCCGAAACGGCGCTTATGTGTATGGAGGCGTGCTCGTTAACCGGTTGATTGGCAATTATTACAACATTACGTCAAACGATATTGGCTTATTGCTGGCAGGCTATTAAATTAATATGCTTATTTCGCAAAATATCCCAAAGCTTCAAATAATATATTGTGGCGCTCTGCACCTTAGATTTATTTGGTTGTTATCGGCTACAAATAGTAACGGCACTCAGTACCTTAAGCAAATAATATAAAGATAATTACCCCTAAAATGGACAGAATCCAGATAATCTTTGTAGAAATAGTTAAACCCGTAAAACCGGAGGTACGGCGCACCGAAATATAAATTGGTACACATTGCGGATAATCATTTTAATTGAATTAAAAATATTTATTATGAAATTGAGAAAGAACATACTTACTTTAAGTTTACTTTGGATTACCCTTTTTGCTTCGGCTTACGATGCTGTCGGGCATCGGATCATGGCAAACATTGCCTATCAACATCTCACAAACAAAGCGCGCAAACAATGTGATAAAGCGCTTGGTAAACATGGTATTATATATCAGGCAACCTGGGCTGATGAGGTACGAAGCGATAAAAACTATGATTACAGCTACAAATGGCATTATCAGAATCTGAAGGACAGCATGACAACGGAGGACTTGAAACATTTGCTCGAGAATCCGACCGCCGAGGGGGAACATTTGTTTTATGCCATAAATTTGATGACCGATCGTTTAAAGAAAAACCCTTCGGATGCCGAAGCTTTGAAGTTTTTGGTTCATTTTACAGGCGATTTACACCAACCGATGCATTTGGGGCGTGCCGAAGATTTGGGCGGGAATAAAGTGGAAATGAACTGGTTCGGTAAAAAAACCAATGTACATGCGGTGTGGGATGGACAAATTACCGAAAGTAAAAACATGTCATACACAGAATTCAGTGTCTATTTGCAGGACAAATTCAAGCCGCGAAATGAGGAATTTCAAAAATTCACGGTGCTGCAATCGGTAGAAGCTGCGTATTTGGTTCGTAATGCTATTTACGCGTACGATAAATCGGACGCCAACAATTACCACTATGTTTATCGTTTCGCCGGCGATCTTGACGAAATGCTTTATCGCGGTGGAATTCAACTGGCCAATTTACTCAACGAAATTTACAAATAACAAAGAACGCTTTCCGTGGTAATGGGAAAGCGTTTTTGTTTGATGGTTATTTAAAAGCAGATTTAGCTTATCGTCATTTCTCCGCACATACTGATACTCAATTTATGTTTTACTTCATCCAACGATTCGTATTCGCCGAGCAAATACATTAATTTGGCAACAATCGCCTCTGTGGTGCAATCGTAACCACTGATCAGTCCGGCATTCATCAGATTTAAACTGGTTTCGTAACGTCCCATTTCAACGGTACCCGTGCTACATTGGCTTTTATTTACAATCAGTATCCCACGTTCGGTAGCATTTTTCAATTCGTTATAAAACCAGGCATGACGTGGCGCATTTCCTGCTCCGAAGCTTTCAAGCACAACGGCTTTAAGCTCGGGAATATTCAAAATGGCATGAACAGTCAGTTGAGTAATTCCCGGGAAAATCTTTAAAATAGCAATATTTTGATCTATTTTTGTTCGAACACGCAGCTTTGTTCCGGGCTCGGGATAATGAATGTACGAACGGAAAAACTTGATATGGACTCCGGCCTTAGCCAACGGAGGATAATTGTATGAATTAAAAGCGCTGAAGTGCTCCGCATTTTTCTTGGTAGTGCGGTTGCCACGGAATAGCGTATCTTCGAAAAAGATACAAACTTCCGGAACAATGGCATGTCCGTTTTCTTTGGCCGAGGCTATTTCTATGGAGGTCAATAAGTTTTCCTTGGCATCGGAACGCATCATGCCAATAGGTAGCTGGGCGCCTGTAAGGATTACCGGTTTGGAAAGATTCTCGAACATGAAACTCAATGCCGATGCAGTGTGAGCCATTGTATCGGTTCCATGTAACACCACAAAACCATCAAAATCGTCGTAGTTTTCCTGAATAGCCAACGCTATTTTTTCCCAGGTATCGGGTTGTATATCCGACGAATCGATAAGTGGTAAAAAAGGGATGCTTTTAATTCGTACTCCCGTTTGTTTAAGTTCGGGCAAATATTCTTGAAGTCGGTCAAACTCGATGGGACGTAAAGCGCCTGTAGCCGGATCCTCTGACATACTGATAGTTCCTCCGGTAAATAGCAATAATACAGCACTTTCTTTTTCCACGTTCAAAATATAAAAAATGAAGCACAAAGATAGTGTAAAAATTCTATAAATTGCTCACAAAATGACATTTTGTTTGTTTAAAACTTAAATTTGCCAAATAAACTTACTTTTTGGAATGAAAATAGACAATAACCGATGTTTTAGAAAGAAAAAAGATAAAATTCCGTGTATTTTATTTTGACGAGGATCTATGGTTTTTTATTATTTAACTCCAACAACTTTCTCCAGACTCACGTAACAAACATATCCACTCACCTCGTAACCCATTCCGGTTATCAATTCCATGTATTGTTTTACTTGCTGTAAATAGCTATCATTTTCCTTATCGCCGAATTTATAATCAACCACTATGGCTTGCTTGTTACGAAACACGACGCGGTCGGGGCGATACAAATCGCCGGTTGGAGTGAGAATGGTGGCTTCGTTCAGTACGCGTACATCGTCGGCAAACCAGTCCGATGTTTCAGGTAAAGCCCAAAACTTTTCCATTTCCCTTATAATGGTTTTGCTTTCATTTTCGTTGATGCGTCCTTCGCTAATCATTTCATGGATGGCTTTCGATTGGTCGGATTTGCGGGTAATATTACGCAGAATATCGTGCATGATAATACCATAATTTAACCGGCTATCGGTCAGGTTCTGGCTTTCGAGCCAATAATTCAGGCTTTGATGGCGGATTTGCAACCGGTTCGCACTGCTGACAGATGGATAATTTTCGAGTTTTTCGTTGCTGTCATCCGTTTTTGATTCGGGATAGGTGTAAGTGGTTGGATCGCCCAGCTTATAAATCTGGTTTTCTTGATTGAAATTTTCTGTCAGATTTATTTCTGCGTGATTTTCAATGCTATTTTGAAAACTATAAAGCAATAAGCCGGCAAGCGAATTGATTTTCTCCACACTTTCGGGCTCGCTTTTCGGAATGGGAGCAACACAAATCAACTCATGTTTTGCCCGTGTAAAAGCTACATAAGCCACGTTAAGATTGTCGATAAACTGATGCATCAACTCATCGAAATAGTTTTCGGCAAAAATAGATTGCCCCAATTTTGCACTGTATTCCACCGGCAATAAAGGCAGTTCGCTGAAAGGCGCTGTTTTCGGTTCGCACCAAAGTACATTTTTGAAATAGCCCGATTTTTTATCGACTTCCCATTCGCAAAAAGGAATAATCACAACCTTGAAATCCAGCCCTTTTGACTTGTGAATGGTCATAATGCGAAAAGCATCGGGATTCTCTGGCGTAGAAATGCATTGTTTTACACCGCTTTTATCCCACCATTTCAGAAAACTGTATAAATCGGCGGTTTTTCCTGAAGTGAATTTGAAAACCACATCCTGAAATGCCTGTATAAAAACCGCTTCATTGTTCCACAAACCCACGTTGAACAAACTCACGATTTGCTCCACCATATCGTAAAGCGAACTGTTTTTAATCGCCTTGAGTTTTTCGTTTTCTGCTTTGGTAAAAAGCGTCGAAAACTCATTGCCGGTTCTCGATCCCGCGAAACAGGCGTTCAAAGCTTCGTTTGCGGGCAAATTGAGGCAAGCGCGGGCATACTCGTAACCAACTACGGTTTGCTGAATACTGTCGTCCGGATTGACCAGTAGCCGCAAAATGCCGAGCACAAAACGCACCGAAGCGGCCGAAGCAATCATCAAGCCTTCGTTACCCATAATATCGTAGCTGAAACCTGGTTTTGCCTCAGGCGAAGTTTTATAGGTCAGTAGTTTACGAATCACATCCTGGGCATCTTCATTTCTTTTTACCAAAATAGCCACATCGCCCGGGCGATAACCGCGACTTTGCAAATTTTCGAGCAAAGCAGGCAACCGATTCAGGCTTTCGGCTTTCCAACCATCTTCGTTTTCGTCGCGCGGGATAAACGACACATTTACATATCCACTTCCGGCTCTTTGCGAAATTTCCTGATGCAATTGTCCGTAAGCGTGTTCGATACGATGCGTCAGGCTTTGCAGTGAAGGATAAACCGGCAAAACAGGCAGAAGACTCTCGTTCAGTTTTTGTTGGAGCAAAGTGGCCGCACAACGGAAAAATTCGTTGTTAAATTCAATGATATTCCGATCGCTGCGCCAGTTGGTGTCCAGATTTTCTTCGTGTAATTGTTCGGGACGAAAATCGTGCATGATTTGTTCGTCGAGCAATTTCCAGTCGGAATTTCGCCACCGGTAGATGCTTTGTTTTACATCGCCCACCACGAGGTTGAATTTTCCGGACGATAAACTGTTGGAAACTAACGGATAAAAGTTTTTCCATTGCAAAGTGGACGTGTCCTGAAACTCATCAATCATAAAATGGTCGATATGAATGCCGGTTTTTTCGTATATAAAAGGCGTTTCGCTGTTGTCGATAATGCGATTGAGCAACATGTTGGCATCCGAGATAAGCATGGAGTTTTGCTCTTCGGTCAGTTTTTTGATTTGCAATGCCAGGTCGGACAAAATACCAAGCGTATTGATGTGTTTTTGTACAATTTCAGCCGAATTGTAAAGCACGATTTCTTCTTGCAGCAAACGAATGATTTCCTTTATGCTCGATTGCAACCCATCGTCATAAGCGCTCTCAATGGCATTTTTTATGTTTTGCGGTTTAGCTTTCGAATAACAATTGTTTACGTCGTCGGCATAACTCACAAAGCGTTTTCCTATTTCGTATTCTCCTTTTATAAGTTTATCGAAAGTTTTGGTAGTTGAATATGAAAAATCTTCGTGTTTCAAGCCGTATTTCGCCATGATAGTCAATCCGTTCTGAGCTGCTGTTTTTACTTTTTCCTCAAAATCGTTTTCAATTTTCCGGAGTTTGGCGCGATAATTTTGTAGAAATTCGCGGTTGTGAAGCTTTCGGTTGGTGTCTTCGGCTTTGTACTGATAACTTTCCTTGAAAATTTCCTGTCCTAAATCCTCGATGCTCCGGCGCGGATTCCAGTTTTCGGATTGTTCGATGCGTTCCTCGGCAAATTGGGTCAACCAGTTAAGCAACTGTTTGTTTTCATCTTTCGACAAATCGAGAAACAAATTATCGACCGATTGTTGTAAGGTGCTTTCGTTATCCAGTTCGAGGTTGTAACCGCCATGCACACCAATTTCGCGGGCAAATGAGCGAATAACCTGTTGAAAAAAACGGTCGATGGTACTGATGGAAAAGGATGAATAATCGTGCAGAATGGTGGTGAGAATATGTTTAGCCTTGCGATTAATCGCTTCTTCGTCCATGTGGAATTCTGCCATTAAACCTGTGCGGTAGTTTGATTCTTCGCCTTGCGACAACGCGTACAACTCCTTCAGTATCCGTGTTTTCATCTCGTCGGTGGCTTTATTGGTAAATGTTACCGCCATAATACGACGATGCACCCGCTCCCGTTGCGGGTCGAAAAGCAAGTGAATATAATCCTGTGTAAGCCGGTACGTCTTGCCTGAACCGGCAGAAGCGCGATAGATGTTGAGCATTAAATTATTTTTTCTTCTCCAACTGTTTCTGAATTTTTTTAATTGCAGTTTCGATTGATTTTTCAGGTTCGATCACGTTGAATTCGCCCCAGAAATCGGGATCGGAGAAACCACTGGCTGCATCGCTTACAATGACCGAAGGGCGCAAACGATCTTTTCTTTGAGGTTTTCCATCATCGGCTTTTTCCCAATCGGTAACTGCCATTTCGATGGTCGAAAAATAAGTCGTATTAAATAGCTTTCTTTTCCAGTTGATACGCAGCCCGAGTTCGATTCGACCATAACCGTAATACCATTTCCCATCTTTTTCTATATAGTCAATCCGATAATTGACCTCAACAGGATAAACCTTGGCATTCAGCGGTTTTTTAATAATAAACATCCGGCTCGAAGCTTCCTTATCTTCAATATTCAGTTTGAAAACGGCGCTTTTCAAAGCCAATGTTTGTGCATCGATATACAATTTTCCATAATAAAGCGGTTCAATATAATCCTTATTCTGAATAAAATCAACTACATAAATCAACCGGTTATCCATACGCGTTGAACGATCGAAACGGAACTCGTAGTTTTTTATCATATCGTCGGTAAAAATCATATCGGGATGTTTCATTAAGTCCAGATACAATGTGTTGAACGGGCCTCCCATTAATTTGAATATCAAGGTATCCACTTTAGAATAATCGGTTCTTTTGCGCGCTTTGTACATCTTCACCACATCCGGCTTGTATGAGGTGTACGACTGTTTATAAATATCCACGACAGCCTCCGACAAAGACGCATAGGATCTGTTCTTTTTTATGGTTTCGCGGTAAAACGCCGTCATTTGCATTTCTTCAACAGAATAGTTTTGGGCTTTTTTCTCCATCATAGCCTGCACAAGCGATTCGGCATCTTTCGAGATAACGCTTACTTCGGGCAATTCAACGGCGATAGGTTCTAATTCTATCTTGTTTTTTTCATTTTTTAAATCAGACAACAAAATCGTCCGGTTTTTATAACCCATAAAACGAACAGAGAGTTTTCCATTGGTAACGGTATCGGAAATCTTGATAGAAAACTCACCCTCGCTATTGGAAACCGTGGACATATTGGTTTCGATGAGCAAGATATTGGTGAAAGGCAAAGGCTTTCCCGTTACTTTATCGGTAACAAATCCTTTGTATTCGATGTAAGAATCCGGTTTGTCGGCAACAGATGCTTGGAGTTGCGTGCCTGAACATATAAATGTGAACAACACGACAAAAAAATAAGTCGGAAACTTTAGTTTGAAGGCGTCAGAAAGTTCCATAACATTAAATTTAAAGTTGTATAATACTAATTTTCAATATATTTAAGTAACAAATATCCTGTAAAATAGTTTGTATAATTGACAAAACAATTGCTTTCAATGCTGAAACGATTGTTTCTTTTAATTTACGACAAACTTACCGGTTTTACGTTTTGTTCCCGAATAAAATTTCACGATATACATTCCTTTGTCCAAGGTTGATACCTCAATTTTTGAGTTGCTGTTGATTTGGTCAGCAGTTTTTAGCAGAACCCCACTGATGGAATAAATAGAATAGGTTGTGGTTTCGGGCTGGTTTACTTTTACAAAAAGGGTCTTATCCGCAGCATTATAACTCCAATAAAATGTGGCATCGGTTTCGGGCTGGGAATCATCCCCCGGCCACGATTCGCCTTTGTATTTACCCCAGATATACTCGGTCAGCGATGGAAAATCGATAAAAGGATTACGGTTCCCCTGAAGTTCGTAAACAGCATTATTCCGATTGATTTCCTTGTCGCTTACCGGGTCGTTACGGCTCCATTCGAGTAACAGATTCACCGCATAAGGACGAAACACAGGATAGGTTACTCCATTGTAAAGCATACTTGCTGTTCCCAGGCTTCGCCAGTTATTTGCATAATCCTCGTAACAGGTAACCACATACATATAATCACGGGCAAAATCGCCTTTATATTCATTTGCCGGTTCGAAAACTGTTCCCGAATATCCCGGATAAGAGTTGGATCCGACTTTGACAACGCCATTTGAAAATGTCGGCGTTCCACCCACAACGCCCAACGGATAATTTGATTTGGCAGTATTGGCTGTCGCATCCGATGGGTAAAGGTTATGCAAATCGGTATAAGCTATTGTTGTTTCGGGATTGGTACTCCACCAGCTTTTGGGTAAGTTATGTTCGCGATTCATGCCCGACCATCTTGTGCGTTTATTGTTGGAATACATATCCCAAAAATACCCATCGGGATGCCAGTCGGTTTTTTGAAACGAAGTGCTTGAACTATAATACTCCAGCATTGTATGGTCTTTTATTATTGTATGCAAAGCAGTTTTCAGTTCAGCATCCTTTTTCCCCACTGCCGTATTGTAATAACCGGCCGGAGCCTGGGCAAAGAGGAGTGTATATAAACCAAAGAAATAAATGCTGATTGTTCTACGGGATAAATTCATAAGTATGTAAACGAAATTTATTTTTATTGATTACAAAATTAGTTATTTTTTTTGAACGGCGCTTTTGTGTAGATATTACTTTGATTTAATTGACCCGAATAAAATTAAAGTATTGATTAAGTTATTGGAATAACATATTGTTACCGGCAGGGCAGCCAAAGGTAAATTTTTAAATGTTGTTGGTTTGATGTTTCACAGGAATGACTTGTTTTTTCAAGCGCTTGAATCAAGGTTCGATACAATAAAATAATTGACTTTATGGATGGTTTTGTTGATCAAACAGTGAGAAAAATGGTGGTAATATTTGATAATTGTCTCATTCATAAATTGAAAAAGTTTAGGACATAAGTACAAGAATGGAAAGATAAAGATGTTTTTTTTACCGCCATATTCTCCTGAATTAAACTTGATCGAGATTTTATACCGTATAGTTAATTAAGGTCTGCTGAAAAAGTA
>DIFH01000041.1:6642-35375 GCA_002427615.1 Paludibacter sp. UBA5753 | reverse complement strand
TTTACGCCCGGTGATTTGGGTTTTGAACCCATTCAGACTTCGATTGGCAAACTGGGGGTATTGGTTTGCTGGGATCAATGGTATCCCGAAGCTGCCAGATTGATGGCTATGGCGGGAGCTGAAGTATTGATTTATCCAACTGCTATTGGTTGGGAAAGTACGGATACCAATGATGAGAAACAACGTCAAATAGATGCCTGGATGATTTCACAACGGGCTCATGCAGTGGCAAATGGACTTCATGTTATTTCATGTAATCGCACAGGTTATGAACCCGATCCTTCGGGAGCTACCAACGGCATCCGGTTTTGGGGAAACAGCTTTGTGGCGGGACCGCAAGGCGAGGTATTGGCACAGGCTCCGAATGATACCGATCAAAACCTGATCGTTGACATTGATTTATCCCGTACCGAAACGGTGCGGCGTTTGTGGCCTTTTTTCCGCGACAGGCGCATTGATGCATTCGGCGATATAACCAAAAGGTGGCTGGAAAAATGATTGATGATAAGAGAACGACTGTCAAAAAGGATAAAGACTGAGATTCAAATTTGAATTTCAGCCTTTATCGTATTGTTTGATTGAATTTTGGGCTTTTAAATTTCCCGAATTAATTCTTTCATGATCAGCGTCATCAATGGTTGGACTTTGTTGCCGATTTCTTGTACTTCTTCGTGAGTTACTTCTACAATTTTTCCAGGTACGCCCAAATCGGTTACTATTGACATGCCGAAAACACGCATGCCGGAATGATTTGCCACTATCACTTCGGGAACGGTGCTCATCCCGACAGCATCACCGCCGATTGTGCGGAAATAACGGTATTCGGCAGGAGTTTCGAATGTTGGTCCGGTAGTGCCGACATACACGCCTTCAACAACTTTGATGTTGTTTTTTGCGGCGATACTCTTTGCTTTGGCAATCAACTCTTTCGAGTATGCTTCACTCATATCGGGGAAGCGGGGCCCGAGTTCGGCAAAGTTTTTTCCACGCAACGGATGTTCGGGGAAAAGATTGATATGATCGGTAATAATCATCAAATCACCGATTTCAAAATCAGGATGAACGCCACCCGACGCGTTTGAAACGAGTAGAGTTTCGATGCCAAGAGCTTTCATCACGCGAACCGGAAAAGTTACGGCTTTCATGTCGTATCCTTCGTAATAATGAAAACGTCCCTGCATAGCCAATACTTCAACATCGCCCAATTTGCCGACAATTAGTTTTCCACTGTGGCCTTCGACGGTGGATACCGGAAAGTTTGGAATAGTTTCGTATGGAATCTCCGTTTTATCGGTAATTTGTGTGACTAAATTTCCTAAACCCGTCCCTAAAATAATACCCGTTTTAGGGCTGTTTTTTATTTTTGACTTTAAAAAGTCAGTTGTTTCTTGAATCTTCTGCAACATAGCTAATTATTTTATCTGTAAAAATCTGTTCTTGATCGTGTAATATTTTCACCCTGATTGGGATGGTGTAAATCACGCTTTTTAATGACTCGGGAAAATAAGCCATCGAAACAATTCTGGCCGCATCTTTTTCTGTTACCAGCATGATTTTTTCCTGATCGGCCATTTTGTTCAGTTTATTTTCAATCAATCGTAAATCCTGCTGTTGGAAGGTATGATGATCCTTGAAAAACAGCGTTTGCAAAGAGTTCGCGTACTGATTGATTTGCTCAACGATAGGCTGAGGAGAAACGATGCCTGCTACTAATAAAACGCCTGTTTTTGTTTTCTTTATCTTGTTGTAAGTCATTTTTTCCGATATATAATCAGGAAAAACAGGCTTAATTTCATCGTAAATATAGCTCGAAAAAAATAATGATTGATGAGGCTTAATTTTTACTTCTTTTTCAATCAGACGCATTTCAATAGGCGAGATATTGACCGGACATTTTGTGATTATAAGTATGTCGGCTCTCTTGCTGCCTTTTTTACTTTCTCTCAGGTTCCCGCCAGGCAAAAGCGAATCGCGCGTATATAAATTAGAAAAATCGGTTAATAAAATGGATAATCCAGGGTTGATTTGCCGGTGCTGAAAAGCATCATCGAGTATTACAACTTGTAAATCGGGGTAAATTTCACATAATTTTTCAAGCCCATGAACCCGTTTTTCGTCGACGGCGACTATCACATCCCGATGTTTGCTGAATATTTGAAATGGTTCGTCTCCGATTATTTTACTGTTTGAATTTTTATCGGCTAATACAAAACCTTTTGTTTTGCGCTTGTATCCGCGACTTAATATCGCAATTTTTTTGCCGGGTTTCAATAAATTCAGAATGAATTCGACATGCGGCGTTTTGCCGGTGCCGCCAACTGCCAGATTGCCAATAGAAATAACCGGCAGGTTGAAACTCCTCGACGATAATATTCCTCTGTCGTATAGCCAGTTGCGAACTGCGGTTATCAAACCGTAAAGCCACGAAAAAGGCGCAAGAATAATATTTCTCCACGTGTAATTCAAATTGAAATCAACGCTTTTGAAACAAAGCGGATGGCAAACTTACATAAAAATATACGATTTATAAGCGGATGAAATAAAAATCTTGAAAAATTTAAAGAAGAAAGATACAATTTTTATAAAATGTAACAAATAAAGGACTAATTATATTTTTTCAGGGAACAGGGTCGTAACCGCTACCGCCCCAGGGATGACAGCTCAGGATGCGTTTGATCGACAACCATCCGCCTTTCAAAATACCGTGTTTCAATACTGCTTCGACAGTGTATTGCGAACAGGTAGGCGTGTAACGGCATCGCGGTGGAATTAGCGGCGAAATGCTGTAACGGTACAAATAGACCGGCAAAAGAACAATATGGCGAAGAATTTTTTTCAATTTATCCCAAAAAAATAATATCGGAGTGAATGCAACAGACAACATGTTATTCGTTTAAATTTTCTGCAATTTTTTGTAAAGCAACAATCATTTTAGATTGAATCCTATTAAAATCCATTTCGTCGTCCGACACGTAATTAAACGCTATTTGAATATTAATGTTCTTTTCGATGCATTTTTCGATCAGGGGAAATTTATTCAGCCGGTATGATTCGCGTATTAAGCGTTTCAGCCGGTTACGTTTTACGGCTCGTTTAAACCGCTTTTTAGGAACACTGACGAGCGCTTTTACCGGAATTGCTTCTTTATTTTCTCCAACAAGATAAACCACACGCAAAGGATAGACGATAAATGCTTTGCCATTGGTAAATAAATGGTTGACGCGAATCTCGCCGCACAAATGCTCCTTTTTCGAAAATGTTGTTGAAGGTTTCATGTTGTAGGGTTTCTATAAAAAACAATCCCAAAAGTAAGGAAAAACTCCGGTACTTTTGGGAAAGTTAATGATATTATTCTGATTGTTTACTTTTTGTTTTTCTTCACGTATTCTTTCATGTAATTTTCTAAAGCCATTGTCATCGAAGGCACCCCCGGTACAGGGGCTTCCAGGTCTAACCGCAAACCCGCGTCGCGTACTGCCTGGGCGGTAGATGCGCCGAAACATCCGATCTGAATATCGCCTTGCTCGAAATTCGGGAAATTTTTCAACAATGAACTGATTCCTACAGGACTAAAGAACAATAACATGTCGTAATTGAACTCTTCATTCGGATCGAAATCATTACTTACGGTTTTGTACATGACAGCTTTATGAAATGCGATCTTTGATTTTTCCAGAATCGACATGGTTTCTTCGTTCTGGACATCGGAAGTAATCAATAAATATTTTTCTTCGGCATGTTTCTTCATGATGGTTACCAATTCAGTCATTTTACCTGTGGCGCCATAAAACACTTTCCTTTTCCGGTAGTGAATATAACGCTGTAGATACACTGCAACTGATTCCGAAACGCAAAAATATTTCATTGTTTCAGGAATGGTAATACGTAATTCTTCACACAAACGAAAGAAATGATCAATCCCGTGACGCGCATTAAAAATTATAGCTGTATAGTCTGAAATAGATATGCGTTGCGTGCGAAATTCTTTGGCAAAAATCGGCTCCACCTTGATAAACGGACGAAAATCAATTTTCACGTTGTATTTTTCGGCAATATCATAATAGGGAGACTTCTCAGTGGTTGGTTGAGGTTGTGAAACCAGAATCTTCTTAATTTTCAAAGCAATGAACTTTAACAATTAAACACATTATATTATCAGTCGAAATACCTTCAATAAAATTATTATAGGCAAAATTTCGAGGGTGCAAAGGTACAACAATATATAAAAAGATGCTATACTTTTCTTGAAAAATATTTGAAATAGTTTAATTATGATTAAAATAGCAGCTAAAACACACAGAGCCAGGCTGAAAATAGCGACGGAAGAATTCAGATAAGATGGAAAATAAATTTGTAAAATAAGCGCAGGAAATAATGTTATTCCCATGTATGTAAGCACATTAAAATAACTCTCTTTGGCAAGCCTTATTGAAATTGAGTCAAGAAAAACATAACCGATCAATTGAGACAGAATGAATTTGACGATTAAAAATGAGATTGTTATCAGATAAAACCATAAAAAAATGGAAAGATGAAATCCATTTTCGGGGTTGTACAGCCAATAATAAGCATATAAACTAAACACGCCCGAACTAAAAATTACAAGTAAAAATTTGGTGCGAAAACTAATTACCGTGTTTTTGCTGAAAAAACTTGAACGTTCTTTTACCTGAAAAAATGTACGAATCGATTCCCTGATCCAGGCTAAGTTTTGAATTAACGAAACCACAAGAATCAAAAATAAAACCAGAATTACACCAAAAACCCAATTTTCAGAACACGGAAGTGAAGGATGAGGGATGCCTGCAAAGCCTGTAAACACTTGTGCTTTTAGCGTGTCAATCAGGTTTGTGGAATCGACAACTGTTAACGAATCGGTTATTTGTAACGAATCCGAAATAGTCATTACAGTGTCGGATGTTAAACGTATTGTGTCGGGTAGCGGCATAAGATAAACAAATTAAAAAGCAGCAAACTTGCGTACACTCTTGTCCCATTTGGGCGAATTAAGTATAGCCGGAATTACTTCTTCAGCGGTTTCAACTACTTTCCATATATCACGATGAACTTCGCGCATAAAGTTTTCTTCAACAGCACGATGGAGCATGGCGACAAGCGAATCGAAATAGCCGTCAACATTTACTATGATGATGGGTTTTGTAAATATTCCGAGCTGTTTCCAGGTGATCACTTCGAGCAATTCTTCCAAGGTTCCGCAACCGCCGGGCAATGCTACGGCGGCATCGGCCATCATAGCTATTTTTTCTTTCCGTTCGTGCATGGTCTCGGTTATTATCAATTCAGTCAGCCCGTTATGATCCCATTTTTCTTCGCACATAAAACGTGGAATTATGCCGGTAACTTTTCCGCCTGCAGCCAAAGCGCTGTCGGCAATTTGCCCCATCAAACCATTTGAACCTCCTCCATAAACCAAATGGATTCCCTCTTTTGCAAGAATTTTCCCCAATCGGTCGGCAGTTTCAAAATAAACCGGTTTTATTTGTGTGCTCGAAGCACAATAAACGCATATATACTGCATGTTACAAATTTTCAATTTTAAAATAATGAAGTTTTATGGGACAAAAATCAGGTTTTTCGGGACGTTATTCATCAATTATCTTATGAATTAATTGCAAAAATACAGTTTTCTTTCCGTATTTTTGACCATCGAATTTAAAAACAGAAAAAATGATTTTAGTTACCGGAGCAACTGGTTTGGTTGGCGGACATTTATTGTGGCATTTATTACAGGAAAATGAAAACGTTGCAGCTATCAAACGAATTACGAGTAATTTGCAACCGTTACGAACGATTTTCAGCTTTTACACGAATGAGCCGGACCTATATTTAAATAAGATTGACTGGAGAACAGCGGATGTTTTGGATGAAAAATCGCTGGAAAAGGCATTCAGTCAGATCGATGTGGTTTATCACTGCGCGGCGATAGTTTCGCTCGGCAATGGCAGTAACGCCATGATTGAGACCAATGTGCAGGGAACAAAAAATATAGTGAAAGCTTCGATCGATGCAAAAATCAGTAAACTTTGTTTTGTAAGCTCCATAGCTGCCTGCGGACAGCCGGAACGCGGGGAAGTAATCGACGAAGAAACGCAATGGAAAGAGTGTGAAAGCCGTTCGGCATATTCGCGCAGTAAGTTTTATTCCGAAGCAGAGGTTTGGAAAGGCATTCAGGCGGGCTTGAATGCTGTAATAGTCAATCCGGGAGTTATTTTGGGCGTTTCGGGCGCCGAAACCGGAAGTTCTCAATTATTTTCACAAGTCCGTAAAGGGTTGGTTTTTTACACGCAGGGAGGCAGCGGGTATGTAGATGTCAGGGATGTGGCTTGTGCAATGATAATGCTGACAAAAAGTGAAATTTGTAACGAACGGTTTATTTTGGTTGGAGAAAATTGCTCAAACAAACAAATTCTCTCTTGGATGGCTGATGGTTTTGAAAAATCCCGTCCGTGGATTTGTGTAGGACGGCAAACGTTGTGGTTTGTAGGAGCCCTTGCAGAAGTTCTTGGAAAAATTTTCAGATTTCAGCCTTTAATCGACAGAAGTATGGCTCGCTCGGCAACTCATCGCGAAATTTATTCAAGCCATAAAATCCAGCATACAACAGGGTTTACATTTACTCCTGTTTCAAAATGTATTGCCGATGTTTGTTCATATTTAATGCAATAGCTGAAATGTTTTTGCGCGAAATTAACAATGTTTTGTCCGTTGGAAATATAAACGATTATTCATCCGATGACTCAAATTCATAGGATGGATAGACATTAAACTTAACATTAATGGTGAAACTAAAATTGCAATCCCAGATTTATCCCCCAGTTTATTATCCCGGAAGTTCCATTGTAGTTAAAAGTTCCCTGCTCATTAGTTTCAGTCAAGTTGCCCGAAAAAGACTGGATTGCCCCATAGGCGCCGATATAAAAAGCAGTTTTACCGGTGATATTGCGGTTAATTCCAATCGACAAGCGGGAGTAAAGCCCGCCTCCGTAATCGGGGTTCAACGCAAATGCATATCCTGCGTCGAGTAAAACATAAGGTGAAGTAGGTTTTGTAACCAAATTGCTTTTTATTCTGAAATATAAAGGCACAAAACTGATAATTTCGGAACTCTTTTTTTCAATAACACTGAAATAACCTACACCTGCACCGGTAAAAAGGGCTTTCCCCTGAAGCATTTTGGTGCCGAAAGTTAACGACGCTTGTCCGCCCGGGGATATTCCAAATTTATTTTTTGCAGAACCTATACCGCCCGATATTTCCAACAGTCCACATATATTTCCTTCATGAGCATTCAGGCTTGAAATATCAGCGTTTGTATTGTCATCTATTTCGTCTGATTTTACTTTTTCGATAGATTTTATTTCCGATACGGGAAACTGAAACCTTGTTCCATCCAACCTTTTTATCATTACGATTTCATTGTTACTCATCACAATTTCACCAATATATACCTCGCCTGTTTTCAGTAAGATTTTATCTTTATTGATGTTTTGAGAGAAAATATTAACGCATGAAATAAATAAAAATAAAATTAATCCAAATGTATATTTCATTTTTTTAGAGTAGCGCTTTGAGTTGCTCAAGAAAGAAATTGGCATCCGATTTTGACAGGCAAAGCGGAGGCAAAAGCCGAATGGTATTTGTGCCGCTAACGCCGGTGAATATCTTTTTTTCGAACAATAATTTTGTGCGAAGTTCTTTCACCGGTTCTTCAAATTCTATCCCAATCATCAACCCTAAGCCTCTTACTTCTTTTATTTGTGGGAGTTGCCTGAGTTCTTCGAGTAAATAATCTCCGATTTTTTGTGCATTTTCGACCAAATGTTCCGCTTTCATCACGTCGAGTACGGCAATGGCTGCGGTACAGGCTAAATGGCTGCCGCCAAATGTTGTACCCAGCAATCCGTGTGATGCTTCAAAAGCAGGGCTGATAAGTACGCCGCCGATAGGGAAACCATTGCCCATACCTTTAGCCACCGTAATTAAATCGGGTCGTATGCCGGCGTATTGGTGTGCGAAAAACTTTCCGCTGCGTCCGTAACCCGATTGAATTTCGTCAAGAATTAAAACGGTTCCGTTGGCTTTACAGGCTGTGCTTAATTCGCGTAAAAATTCAGGATCAGGAACCTGAATACCGCCGACTCCCTGAACTCCTTCAATGATTACAGCGCAAACATCGCCTTTATTTAATGATTTACGAACGGATTCAATATCGTTCAGTGCGAAAAATTCAACTTCAAATCCTTCGTTAATAGGCGCCACAATTTTTGGATTGTTTGTAACGCGCACAGCCGCAGAGGTACGCCCGTGAAAACTTTTACTGAATGCAATGACTTTGCTTCTGCCGTTGTGAAACGAAGCAAGTTTCAAAGCATTTTCATTCGCTTCGGCGCCTGAGTTGATCAAAAACAGTGAGTAATCATCATAACCTGATATTTTTCCGAGTTTGTCGGCAAGTTCTTCCTGAAGTTTATTGATGACAGAATTTGAATAAAAAACAAGTTTTCCGGTTTGCTCGGTGAGTTTTTGCACATAATAGGGATGGGAATGGCCGATTGAAATAACAGCATGTCCTCCATATAAATCGAGATATTCAATTCCCTGGCTATCATAAGTTCGGCACCCAACGCCTTTGGTTATCTCAATATCGAAAAGCGGATAAACGTTAAATAGATTCATTTTTGTTTTTTTGAAATGATTCGGAATAAAAAAATATGGATTTAAACAGGTTTTGAAATCATCCAAACCAGATAAACGGCGTAAATAAGTAAGAGTAAGCCTCCGTGCCAGCGCTTGATTTGATGTTTTTTGTTGCTGTTTACAAAAATAAGGATTAAAATACTTGCAAGGGCAACAATCAGTAAATCGATCATCATGCCGTTGTAACCCGGTAGTGGGCGGACAATAGAACTTATACCAAGTACGAGAAATATGTTGAAAATATTCGAGCCTATAACATTACCGAGAGCGATGTCAGAATTTTTCTTAAAAGCTGCAACCACCGATGTTGCCAACTCAGGCAGCGACGTTCCTAAAGCCACGATGGTGAGCCCGATAACCGATTGACTGACGCCCCATACCTCGGCAATCCTGACGGCGCTCGGCACAATCAGATCGGCTCCGGCAATCAATGCGCCCAATCCCCCCAAAACCATGATGATAGCCAACCACAATTTCATTGGTTTTATCTTTCCAGCGACAAGTTCTTCGGGGTGCTTTATCGATTTCCTGATCATGACATACATAAACCATAAAAAGAAAATCAGCAGAACCATTCCATCTGTCTGCGAAACGGTGTCATCCATTCCCCAGGCAAGTAATAAAACCAGCAGAGGGGCAATCAGGCTCATTGGAATATCGAACCGGCGCGAACTGAGTTGCGATTTGATGGGATAAACAAGAGCGGACAAACCTAAAATAACGAAAACATTAATCATATTGCTGCCAATGATGTTGGTAAGTGCAATGTCGGTCGTATTGGGTTTGGAGGCAGCCACCAGATTAACCACTAATTCAGGGGTTGATGTACCGAAGGCTACAACCGTCAACCCGATAACTAAATTGGAAACATTGAAACGTTTCGCCAATCCGCTGGCGCCATCTACTAAGAAATGAGCTCCAACAATCAGTATGGCAAATCCAATCAAAATTAATAAATAATCCATGTTGATATGTTTTTTTAATAAATGAAATCAGGTAAAAGTGTATTGTCAATCCGTCTGACCGCTCAAAGCGGTCGGACGGTTGTTAATTGCAGAAAAAGTTAAGCCGTTTTATTATAGAACAATAAATTTAATTTTTAACAGTTGCTTCGTTTAACGCTTCAATTACATTAATTATGTAATCGCCGGTTTTTTCACATTCCACTATGACGTCCATGTAAGTTACACTGGCTTGGTAATCATATTTTTTGGCTTTTACATCGGCAATATTCTGTAACTTCAACTGATTTCTGAAGTTGTTTATTTCGGTTTCAATATTCACCGACCGGTTGAATTCCTCGTTGCTGATCTGGTTGTTTTCCATTGATTCGTTCATTTGTTGTAAAGCTCCTTCCACCAGGTTCATCATCAAGTCAATATTAGCATCCATGTCTTTTGTGTAAACGGCTTTGTCGTCGCGTTTACGAACAATCGTTCTCGCTATATTATAGCATCCGTCACTTACGCTTTCAATTTCGGAAATAATACGCAACATGGTATGAATCTGATGTTTGCTTTCTTCGCCTAATTTGCCATCGGAGACTTTAGTCAGATATTTGGCAATTTCAACTTCCATGCGGTCGCTTATGCTTTCGTATTTTTCTATGCGACTGAATTTTTTTACAAAGTCGTTTTCATTTTGTTCATAATATAATTCACGGGTGATTTTAAACATCTTTAGTGTTCTGTCGGCATATACTTTCATTTCCTTCCATGCCTGAAGCACCGATAACTCCGAAGTAGATAATAATCCGGTAGAAATAAACTGTAATTGAAATTCTTCATCGGTATCTTTTTTCTTAATAACGAATGTTACAATGTTGGCGATGATTTTCACAAACCATATCATTATAAAGGTGTTGCAAAGATTGAACATGGTGTGGAAAAGCGATAAACCATACGAAGTTGCGACTTGATAATCCAGGAGTTGTTCTCTCAATGCAAATTGCTCTGTAGTGAGATTTTTGCTGTCCGAAGTAATCAGGTTTAATGTTCCGGCATCCAATCCGTTTGTAAAGTTGGTCAGCTGTGTCGGATCTCCGGGTCCAAAATTGGTAACAAGATAGGTTATCATATTGGTGAATGGGAAGAACAGGAAAAGCATCCAGATCACGCCGAAAACATTAAAGGTTGTGTGTGCTAATGCCGCTCGTTTTGCCGATACATTTGCCGGTATGGCGGCGATATTGGCAGTTATGGTAGTGCCGATATTTTCGCCCATGACCATGGCGGCTCCTAATTCATACGAAATCCAGCCCTTGCTTACCATGACGAGTGTAATTGCCATAGTGGCACTCGAGGATTGAACCACGATGGTCAAAACTGTCCCGATCAATAGAAATATCAAAACCGAACCAAACCCTGATTGTGTATATTGGGTTAAAAACTCAAGCATTTCGGGATTGCTCTTCAGGTCGGGAACCGAATTTTTGAGCAGATCAAGCCCCATAAACAAAAACGCAAAGCCAAGTATAAATTCACCTATGGATTTGCGTTTGCTTTTTGATGAAAAAATAAATGGAATCGAAATGGCTATCAGAGGAATTGAAAAAGCGGCAATACTAACTTTAAAACCAAATAAGGAAATGATCCATGCGGTTACCGTGGTGCCTATGTTGGAGCCCATGATGACGGTTATCGATTGTAATAAGTTAAGTAATCCTGCGTTTACAAAACTTACTACCATGACGGTGGTTGCCGAGGAAGATTGAATTATAGCAGTTATAAACAGGCCGGTAAGTACCCCCGTAAAGCGATTTTTAGTCATGGTGGCTAATGCTGAACGAAGTTTGTTGCCTGCTACTTTTTGTAACCCTTCGCTCATGATTTTCATTCCGTACAGGAATAATCCTAATGAGCCGACTAAGGTCATAAAATCATAAAAAGTATAATTCATTTTTTCTGATTTTTTTAGAGATAGCTGCAAAAGTAATTCAAAAAATACATACGTTCAAATAAATACATTAAAAAAAATTCTTAATTTTACAACGGAAATAAAATATTAAATAAAAACTTCCTGTTTTTTATGGAGAAACAAATAACGATATATTGTAAAAACACCAGATCTTATCATAATTATCCTGCAGGTGTTTCTTTGATTGAGATATATAACGACTTAGGTATTGAGCTGAAACATAAGGTAGTTGCGGCACGAGTGAATTATAAAGTTGAAGATTTGAATTTTCTGATTTACAAGCCCAAGGATGTAGAGTTTATTGATGTAAGCACGCCATCGGGAATGAGGGTTTATGTCCGGAGTTTAAGTATGGTTTTGTCATTAGCGATTTCCGAATTGTATCCGCAATCGGCATTGCGCATCGAACATCCCATATCGAAAGGTTATTATTGCCGGTTGGATCCTTTCGACAAAAAAATAACGCCTGAAATAATTTCGCAGATTAAAGATAAAGTAAACCGGATTATTTCGCAGGGGAAAAAAATAATTTGCGAAGAAAAACAAACAAAAGTGGTTAAAGATTTATTTGCAAAGCAAATGAATCAGAAAGACAAGTTATCGCTTTTCGAGACTTTAGGCAATCCGTATTGCCGTTTTTTCAGGATTGATGAGTATATCGATTATTATAACGGGGTACTGTTGCCTTCGACCGATTATCTGGGTTTGTATGATTTGATACCTTATTACGATGGCATGTTGCTTTGCGTTCCGAACAGGGAAAACCCTGTGGAACTCGAAGAGATTACTTCCCAGCCTAAAATGTACGATATTTTTAAGGAATACGTGGGTTGGAATAAAATCATGAAACTGAATAATGTTGGCGAATTTAACGTGGCCTGTAAAAACAACCAGTCGTTCAATCTGATTAAAGTTTCGGAGGCATTACACGAGAAAAAAGTGGCGTCAATTGCCGACATGATTTCGCAGCGTCTTGATAAAGTGCGATTTGTGCTTATCTCTGGACCTTCCTCGTCGGGTAAGACCACCTTTAGCAAACGGCTTTCCATTCAGTTGATGGTAAGTGGCTTGAAACCGGTAACGCTGTCGCTCGATAATTATTTTGTAAACCGCGAGGAAACCCCGCTCGACGAAAACGGCGAATGGGATTTCGAACATTTACACGCCTTGGACTTAAATCTGTTTAATCAACATCTGAAACAGCTTTTAAATGGAGAGGAAATTGAGATTCCTTTTTTCAATTTTGAAGATGGGAAACGTTATTATAAAGGCGAAAAATTAAAATTAGAAAATGACAGTATTTTGATTATGGAGGGAATTCACGCCCTGAACCCGGAATTAATTCCCGAAATACCGCATGATATTACTTTTAAAATTTACGTTTCGGCATTAACCACCATCTCGATAGACAATCACAACTGGATTCCTACCACCGATACGCGTTTGTTGAGACGGATTATCCGGGATTATCGTTTCCGGAATTATTCTGCCCGCGAAACTATTGCCCGTTGGCCCAGCGTGAGAAGAGGTGAAGAAAAATGGATTTTCCCCTTTCAGGAAAATGCCGATGTCATGTTTAATTCGGCTTTATTGTTTGAACTGGCAGTGTTAAAAAGACATGCCGAACCGATTCTGGCTGAAGTTCCAAAGTATTGCGATGAATACACCGAAACGCACCGGCTGTTAAAGTTTTTAAATTATTTTGTATCCATACCCGAAAGAGAAATCCCGCCTACTTCGCTCTTGCGCGAATTCGTGGGAGGAAGCAGTTTCAGGTATTGAATTAGTTCTGCTTTGACAGAATGCTATTTCAGTCAGGAGTGTCTTGAAGTCGTTCCAAAGTGTCTAAAGCGCACTTCAGAGTGTTTTGGAATCACTCCAAGGTATCTTTTTTGCAACATGGAGCGCTGTTTTAGCGCTCTGGGTTGAGAACAAATGGATGTTTTTTTCAACTAAAGTGATGGTTTGAGTGTTAATTGTTTAAATTTGCATTGACATAAGTATGTATGATCGTTTTTAAACAAACAAATGAAGTTTTATATCGTGAAGCAATCGTTTCGCTATATATCGATTGCTTTTCGACAGGCGTTTCCGAACAATACATTGACCTTGCTGAATTAACTGAATATATTGGCTTGGTGCTTGATAAAGGGAACGCTGTGCTGTCTTTTGAGAATGAACTCATGACGGGCGCCGTGTTGAGCTTGCCATTGAAATACGACAGTTATTTACCTGAAATTATCAGCCGGGATTTTATCGTAAATAATTGCATTTATATAGCCGAATTAATGGTAACACAACAAAAAAGAGGGAAGGGAACAGGAGAAAAACTGTTATCTGAGTTTATTAAAAATGTAGACAGGAATTTTTATACCGGTATTTTTATACGTGTTTGGGATCAAAATTTTCCGGCGCTTCGCCTTTATCAGAAAATGGGTTTTGTACCTGTTGCTACTATCAGGCAGACAAAAAAGCATGCCGATGGAAACGGAACTTTCGATATGAATAAAATATATTTATATAAAGCGGTGTAAGTTATGAAAGAATTAATTACGAAAATTATCGATTTGAGTAACGGAAATCCGGATGCAAAACGTCAGGAAATTCTTGAATATTTCGAAAAAACATGGGCAATTGACGAAAAACTTTACACACAGTTAAAATCAGACGATGTTTTTTATCACCGCGGCGACCCGTTGCGCCATGTTTTGCTTTTCTATCTGGGGCATACGGCTGTCTTCTTTATCAATAAGCTTTTCCTTGCAAAAATTATAGATACGCGTATTCATCCGGCTTTCGAATCGATTTTTGCCATCGGGGTGGACGAAATGAGTTGGGACGATCTGGATGAAAAACATTATAACTGGCCTGATGTTTCCGAAGTTCGGGCTTATCGCCGCGAGGCAAAGGAAATAATTTCAGATGTAATATTAACAGCTCCGCTTAATCTTCCGGTCAAGTGGGAGGATCCGTTTTGGATTATCATGATGGGTATTGAACACGAACGAATACATCTCGAAACTTCGTCGGTACTTATTCGCCAGTTGCCTTTGGATGAAGTTGTGAAGGGAAAGTTTGGGCAAATCTGTACTGAAACAGGCGATGCGCCAATCAATGAATTGCTTCCGGTTCCTGGCGCCGGAATGAGACTCGGGAAACCTCTCCATCATCCGCTTTACGGTTGGGACAATGAATATGGAAATTATACTGAAAAGGTTGAAAGTTTCCGTACCACAAAATATCTGATATCGAATGGAGAATTTCTGAAGTTTGTTAACGATAAAGGATATGATAACGAATCACTTTGGACCGGAGAAGGTTGGAGCTGGCGAGAATTCAAACAGGCACAAATGCCGCTTTTCTGGAGAAAAAAGGGAGAAGAATATTGGTTGCGTTTAGTTGCCGAAGAAATTCCGATGCCATGGAACTGGCCTGCCGAAGTAAATTATCTCGAAGCAAAAGCTTATTGTAACTGGAAAACTGCTCGTGAAGGTAAAACTTACCGGCTGCCTACCGAAGCAGAATGGTACCGGCTGGCTGAACATTGTCAGATTCCCGATGAACTTGACTGGAAAACTGCTCCAGGGAATATTAATCTTGAACATTTTACTTCGCCCTGCCCGGTGGATAAATTTAAGATGAATGATTTTTATGATGTAATTGGCAATGTCTGGCAATGGACAGAAACGCCGATAACCGGATTTGCAGGCTTTAAAGTACACCCAATGTACGACGATTTTTCGACGCCTACTTTCGATGGAAAACACAACCTGATCAAAGGCGGTTCGTGGATTTCGACAGGAAATGAAGCTACGCGCCACGCCCGTTACGCTTTTCGTCGTCATTTTTACCAACATGCAGGTTTTCGGTTGGTGCAATCTGAAACTCCGCTTGTGATCCACAACGATGAATACGAAACCGATATTGAAGTTGCCAACTCCTGCGAAAATATGTGGGGCGAAAATTCAGACTTGAATTTTTCGAAAAAACTGGCTGCCGAAATCCTGCAATTTGTGGTTGAACCTCAATACAAAACCGTACTTGACCTGAATACCGATACCGGAAGACTTGCTTTTGAACTGGCGCCGTATTTTAAAAAAATCACTGCAATCGATTCTTCGGCACGCTTTATCCGCATGCCTATTCAGTTGCAGGAAAAAGGGTTTATGCGCTACATTGTAAAAGATGAAGGCGAATTGGTGTTATATCGCGAAATTGTTTTGTCGGAAACCGGATTAGACATTGGAAAAGAAAAAATTCTGTTTATGCAGGACAATGCCAATAACCTGAAACCACTTTACACGGATTACGATTTGATTATTGCACCCAACGTGCTCGAAGAACTTACCTGCCCTATTCTGTTTCTGGAAAATATTCACGAGCGACTGACCGATGATGGACTGCTGGTTATTGCTTCGACTTATGACTGGGGAAATATGCATATTAGACGCGAGCATTGGCCGGGCGGATTTAAAAAAGATGGCGAACCGTTGACTTCTTTTGAAGGCATCAGAGAATTGTTGAATCCCCATTTCGAATTGGAAAAGACTCCGTTCAATTTAATAAGAACGCTTCGTAAATCATCAAGAAATATTGAAAATCAAATTTGTGAGGTAACTTTCTGGAGAAGGAAAAAATGACTTAACTCAGTATCACTCGTTGTGCAGGGTAATCTATCCTGTTTTACAATAGTGCTAACAAAAAACATAAATATCAAAAACTTTTTTCGTACTTTTGGCACATGGTAACCGACGAAAAGCGCTTGACAATCCGTGAATGGTCGGAAGACGATCGTCCGCGGGAGAAAATGGCACGGAAAGGCGCTCAAAGCCTTTCGGATGCCGAGTTATTGGCTATTCTCATCGGATCGGGAAACAAAGATGAATCGGCAGTTGAACTGTCGCGCCGTATCATGCGTGAGTGCAAGGATAATATAAACGAACTGGCACGGCTAAGTATTACCGATTTATGCAAACGCTTTAAAGGAATCGGCGAGGCTAAAGCCATCACCATCATGGCGGCTCTTGAGCTGGGGAAACGTCGCAAAACAGGAGATGTAATCGAACGGAAGAAAATCGTTTCAAGTCAGGATTTTTTCGATCTTTTTGAATCGGTTCTGATCGATCTGCCACATGAAGAATTTTGGGTGGCGCTGCTCGATGGAGCAAACAAACTATTGGAAATAAAACGACTGACTCAGGGAGGAAGCCAACAAACGGTTGTCGACCTGCCAATGTTGCTGAAAATGGCGTTGGAAAAATCGGCATCGGGTATCGCCGTGGCGCACAATCATCCGTCAGGACAAAATCATCCGAGCCCCGAGGACAATCAGATTACCAAACGCATCAAACAAGGTTGCGAAGCTATTGGCATCCGCTTTCTCGACCATATCATTATTGCCCGCGGAAGCTATTACAGTTTTGCCGATGAAGGGAAAATGTAATTTGCTTTTGCCGATATTTGTAGATATTTAGTGTCAGAAAGAAAACGCCGAGTTTTCATTCAAACACTATTTATTGGGTAAAATAATTTGACGCAGACAATAACCACCGGAAACGTTTCGGCGAAGGAGAGACAAATAACAGAGAACAAATAACTTAACAAGTAAACCAAATATAAGAATGCCTTTACTCGAAGTAGAAAACGTCGTAAAACAATTTGACGGACACCGCGCCTTGGATGGTGTAAGTCTGGAAGTACCCGAAAACTCAATCTACGGACTTTTGGGACCAAACGGCGCCGGAAAAACTACCCTGATTCGTATCATCAATTGTATCACGGCGCCCGATAGCGGACAAGTGCGATTGAACGGAAAGCAAATGACTCCTGAAGATGTTTACCACATCGGTTATTTGCCCGAAGAACGCGGATTGTATAAAAAAATGAAAGTTGGCGAACAGGCTTTGTTTCTGGCGCAACTGAAAGGAATGTCCAAAAAGGATGCTCTCAAGTCTTTGAAATACTGGTTCGAAAGATTTGAAATACAAGGCTGGTGGAACAAGAAAGTGGAAGAACTTTCGAAGGGAATGGCTCAGAAAGTGCAGTTTATAACTACTATTCTCCACGATCCGAAGTTGTTGATCTTCGACGAACCGTTTAGCGGCTTCGATCCTGTGAATGCCGAACAACTTAAATGCGAAATTCTGGAACTGCGCGACAAAGGAGCAACCATCATTTTTTCGACCCACAACATGGGAACTGTGGAAGACCTTTGCGAGAATATTTCGCTGGTCAATAAATCCAAAATTGTTTTACAGGGAAATGTTGCCGAAATCAGGGCTTCACATACTACCAACACTTATTTGGTAAAAACGAATAAAACGCTTGACGTAAATGGTTTTGAATTGATTGAAGAACAACGTAAAAACGGAATTTTCGAATACTCGATAAAAAAAGCGGAGGCCGACACCAATAATTCCCTGCTTCAAAGACTCATGCAGCAAACCGAAATTGTTTCGTTTCAGGAAATTTTGCCAAGCATGAACGATATTTTTATAGAAACAGTAACCCCTCATTCCTAAAGCGGAAAAAATATAATTTGTGTCCAAACAAAGAATTATTTATCGAGATATTTTTTATGATAAAAAAACTTTAAAAAAACAATTTCTCCAATTTCTATTTTAGGAATTAGGGGCTTTTAATTTCTATCATCATGTCAAAAATAGGTTTAATCATAAAACGAGAATACAGTACCAGGGTAATGAAAAAATCATTTATCCTGCTTACTTTCCTTACGCCCATCCTTTTTGCCGCCATGTTTGCCCTTATCATTTATCTTGGAGGCATTAAGGATGATAAAGTAAAAAAAATAGTAGTGGTGGATAAAACACAACTTTACAAAGATGTGCTGAAAGATAACGAGTCGTATATTTTTCAGTTTACCGATGCTTCGGTTGACGAACTGAAAAAACAAAAACAAAAAGACGATGGCGAATACACCGCTTTACTTTACATCTCCAACGACCTGAGAATTGATTCGACGGCTGCAACCATTTATTCTAACGAACAAATAAATCTGGAACTGAAAACTTATGTATCCGGACTGCTGAACAATTACATCGAAGAACAAAAATTAGCCTCATACAATATTCCCAACCTGAAAACAATGGTCGAAAACTCGAAAACCGACATCGACCTGAAAACCATTAAATGGGGCGAAGATGGAGAGGAAAAAGAAGCCTCGGCAGAACTGGCAACGATTATCGGTATGGTAATGGCTTTTATCATCTACATGTTTATATTAATTTACGGCGCACAAGTAATGAGCGGCGTGGTGCAGGAAAAATCCAACCGTATCGTGGAAGTAATGGTTTCGTCGGTGAAACCTTTCGAACTGATGATGGGGAAAATCATTGGTATAGCCATGGTGGGGCTTACTCAGTTTCTGCTGTGGGTTGTGCTTACCGTTGCCATTATGATGGGAGTCAGTTCGATTTTTGGCAACGACATTGACATGAGTTCGGTACAAAAAGTACAGGAAATGGGGCAAGTTGGAACGCAAACCATGCCTGCCGAAATACAGGGATTCATAACAGCTTTAAACGGAGTGGATTATGTGCAGCTAATTGTCATGTTCGTCATTTATTTTATCGGAGGATATCTGCTGTATGCGTCGCTTTTTGCAGCCGTCGGATCAGCCGTCGACAACGAAACCGACACCAATCAATTCTCAATGCCACTTATGATTCCGATCATGTTTGCTATTTATGCGGGTATTTTTACCGCCGAAAATCCCGATGGGCCGTTAGCGTTTTGGTGTTCGATTATTCCGTTCACGTCGCCCATTGTGATGATGGTGCGGCTTCCGTTCGATGTTCCGGCTTGGGAGATTGCCTTGTCCATCGGTATACTTGTTTTGTCGTTTATCGGAAGTACCTGGTTGGCAGGCAAGATTTATCGCACGGGAATTTTGATGTACGGCAAAAAAGTAACCTGGAAAGAATTGTGGAAGTGGTTGAAGTATTGACCTTATCCCTTACAGAAGAGGGAACTTTGGGATGAATTAAATTCTCAATAAAATTACATGACAATCGAAAAAACAAATGCCGCCCGACTTTTGGATAAGGCAAAAATCGACTATCAGTTAATTCCTTACGAAGTAGATGAAGCCGATTTGAGCGCCGTTCATGTCGCTGCACAATTGAATGAGCCCATCGAAAAAGTTTTCAAAACGCTCGTGCTGAAAGGAGATAAAACCGGCTATTTCGTTTGTATCATTCCGGGAGCCGAAGAACTGGATTTGAAAAAAGCCGCCAGAGTTTCGGAAAATAAAAATTGCGAAATGATTCCGATGAAAGAACTTTTGCCGGTTACCGGATATATTCGCGGGGCTTGTTCGCCTATTGGAATGAAAAAACATTTTCCTGCTTTTATTCATGAAAGCTGTCTGAATTTCGAACGTATTTATGTCAGCGCGGGAAAAAGAGGATTGCAGTTAGTCCTTTCGCCGTCGGATCTTATTGCGGAGATAAAAGCAACTGTAGATTTTCTTATTCTGAGCACAGAATAAAGTTATCCGATTTTCATGTTTTTGAGTAGTGTTTGCAAGAAAGAATAACTCTATATGATACCTCCTTATCTTCATACCGGCGACCGGATACACATAGTTTCTCCATCGGGAGCAATTGACCCGTTATTTATAGATGGAGCAAAAAAACTACTTTCAACCTGGGGTTTGCAGGTTACCGAAGGCAGATTTGCCCGCTTGGAATATGGCCGGTTTGCCGGAACGAAAGAACAGCGTATTGCCGATTTGCAACAAGCCTTGGACGATAAAGATGTGAGGGCAATTCTATGCAGTCGTGGAGGTTACGGGATAACGCAGATTATTGATAAAATTGATTTTTCCGCTTTCCAACAATCGCCCAAATGGTTGATTGGTTTCAGCGATATCACCATTCTGCACAATACCATTACCAATCTTGGGTTGGCTTCCATTCATGGGATAATGGCAAAACAGTTGACCGAACTTCCCGAAAATTCGGAACAGATTCAACGGTTGAAAGAAATTTTATTCGGTAAAATGCCGGCTTACGAAATTCCGGCACATCCGCTTAATCGTCCGGGAAAAGTCGGGGGAAAATTGATCGGCGGAAATCTTTCGGTACTTGTCGGCATGAGCGGGACAAAATTCGATTTGCCTTACGAGGGCAATATTCTTTTTATCGAAGACATTGCCGAAAAACCTTACCACATCGACCGCATGATGCAAAACCTGCGGTTGAGTGGGGCATTGGCAAAAATTTCAGGGTTGGTGGTCGGGCAGTTTAGCGAATGCGAAGAAGACCCGTTGATGATGCTGACCGTTGCCGAAATTATTGCGGATGCTGTAAAAGATTACGATTATCCTGTGTGCTTCAATTTTCCTGCCGGACATGTGGATTACAACCTGCCTTTGATACTGGGAGAAAATGTTGATTTGGATGTCAGCCTTACCCGTGTTTGTTTGAGTATGGGTTTTTAAAAAAAGAAAATCTTTTTTCTTAAAAAGAACCAAAAGAATTAGTTTTATCCATCTAAAATTTTATCTTTGCAATGACTTAATTATCAGACTCATTTTTTCAAACGATGCCATTACAGAAATACACGGTTATTTTATTGGGTATATTATTCTCAACCTTACAGTTTTATGCCCAGAAACAGAACAAAGTTGCGATCCCTTCCGACTCTGTGAAATCAACTGTATTGACGCCTTTAAAACCAACCGATAAAATCAATTTAACCGATTCATTGATAAATTACGGGAAACTTTTTTTAAATACTCCTTATCGCTATGGTTCGGAGGGAATATCTTCGTTTGATTGTTCGGGGTTTACTTCATATATTTACCGAAATTTTGGCTATAATTTAGAACGTTCATCGGCCGATCAGGCTGCGCAGTTTCCTTCAGTCGATAAATCGGAACTGAAACCCGGCGATCTTGTCTTTTTTAATGGCCGTCGTCGGAACGGGAAAGTGGGTCATGTAGGTATTGTTGTTGCGGCAAAAGAAGATGGGGAATTTGATTTTATTCATGCTTCTGTAAAAGAAGGAGTTACAATTTCCAATTCGCAGCAGAATTATTATCAGAAAAGATTTGTAAAAGCAGCACGCGTTATAGCAGGCGATTCTTTAATGCAGATTGCCGTCGACAATACAACGGTGAAACGTCAGGAATATGTAAGCTCCATACCTTCACAACCTGTTAAGAAAGTAATTCCGGCAAAATATCATTACGTAAAAGCCGGCGAAAATTTATCGTCGATTGCCGAGAAATACGGACTGACTGTGGCGCAGTTAAAACAGAAAAACAAGCTGAAAAAGGACAAGCTGAAAATCAAACAACGGTTGAAAATTACAGATGAGGAAACCATACTGGTTGTTGAGCCTGTTTTAGCGAAAAGTTCATTGAAACAAATGAACGATTCTTCAGGATTTTCAGAAAACGACAAGCTGCTCTCGAATCAAAATAACAGTTTGTTACCTACGAAACACGTCGTAAAAAAAGGAGAAACCTTGTTTGCTGTTTCTAAGCTCTATGGTATTTCGGTTAAAGAACTGAAAGAACTGAATAATTTGAAAAAAGGCAAAATATTCCCGGGACAGGAACTGAAACTGGCAAACGAAACAGAACCGGTTATTGCTGATAATATAAAAACTGCAAATGATAACAAGCAAGTAGCGAATATTCAGGAAAGCGCGGTAAAAGAGATGGAACATAAAGTCAGCAAAGGAGAAACGCTGGCATCGATAGCTGAAAAACACAATACCACCCCGAAAGAGTTGATGAAAGTTAACAACCTGACGAATGCAAAGATTTTGGCGGGACAAGTGCTGAAACTGCCTGATGAAACGGCACAAACGAGTAAAGAAGTTGCAGAGAACCAGTCTGAAAAAATTTCGCCTAACGAACCGCAAAAACAGAATATCGCAAAAATTACACATAAAGCAAGTTCCGGCGAGTCATTATTCAGTATATCCAAAATGTATAATATTTCAATTGACGAATTAAAATCATTCAACAACTTGTCTTCCAACAATATTCAACGGGGGCAAACACTTCAGATTCCTGAAGGAAGTAGCAATTTAGCCTCAAAAAATGCAATTTCTGCAAAGACTTCGATAACTCATAAGGTAAGCTCAGGAGAAACATTGTCGTCGATTGCCATGAAATACGATTGCACCATAAAAGAATTAAAAAAATGGAATAACAAAACGAGTGATAAATTAAACTTAGGCGACAAGCTGAAGGTTTATTCCGACTAATTGAAAATAAGTAGGTTACATATTTATCCTTCAATATATATTGCCATGAAGTCAAATAATTTTATTTCCGTCATCGTTATTTCTGTTAGTTTTATTATTTCGATATTGATTATTTCAAATGCAATAATCAACCGCAACAGCAGTGAAAATATTATTTCGGTTACCGGACTTGCCGAACGTGATTTTGAGTCGGATTTGATTGTGTGGAAAAGCCAGTTTACTGTCAAAAAAATGGATTTGGTCAATGCTTATGCCGATCTGAAGAAGCAAAGCGAGATGATTAATAATTTTTTGGCGGTGAAAGGGATCGAAACAAAATCAATGACTTTTTCAGCCGTCGAAATATCCAAAGAGTATTCAACTTCGTACAACGAGAAAGGCAATGCGTTCTCGGTATTTGATGGATATCGGCTGACCCAGCAAATATCCATTACTTCGAAAGATGTTGAGAAAATAGAGAAAGTGTCGCGCGAAATAACCGAATTAATCAATTCGGGCATTGAAATCACCTCGTTGTCGCCACAATATTATTACACGAAATTATCGAATTTGAAAATCGAAATGTTAGCCGAAGCATCCAAAGATGCCTTGTTGAGAGCACAAACAATGGCTCAAAACGGCGATGCAAAACTTGGCAAAATGGTCGGTTCGACCATGGGAGTATTTCAGATTGTGGCTCAAAATTCATCCGAAGATTATAGCTGGGGAGGTTCGTTCAATACTTCATCAAAAAATAAAACGGCGTCAGTTACCGTTAAAGTCCAGTATAAAGTTGAATAACAGTTGTTTGTATGTCAGGTATGTTGGATTAAAAAAAATGGGGGAAGGTTTTCGCCACTTTTTTGGGTAATTTCTGCCGCTATTTCTATAAGCTCGGAATGCTCATTCCCGTAATTTTCCGGTATAAATCAAGCGCATACACATCGGTCATGCCTGAAATATAATCAAGAATCGACAAAACCTTACCGTAGGTTGTCGGACTATCGGTTTCGTATTGTTCGGGAATGCGCATGAGAAGTTGTTTGGAGTATGCTTTTTCGGGACTTAATGCCGCCGTTACCAGATGCTCAAGCAAAGTGAGAATAATTTTATAACCGGCAAGTTCAACGTCGAGCACTTCTTGTGACCTGTAAATTTTATCTGCAGCCGTTTTCGAACAACTTTTATAGGCGTTCGACGTTCTCTCGGGCAGTTGTTCGATTAAAGTTGAATTGAATGTGCCATTCAGTATGGCTTTTTCGTTTTCGACAAATGCCTTGGAACATTGTTCGATAAGCAAACCAATAACCGACGAACGCAGATAAGCAATCTGTTCGTTTACATCGCTTACCATTTCCAATGTTTCTAATCTTCGTTTTCTTTTGTCCTCGTTGAAAAATTGAAGGAACAATGATTTTGTTTCGTCCGACGACAATATCTTCAGTTTGTGAGCATCTTCAATGTCCATAATCTGATAACAGATGTCATCGGCAGCTTCGACTAAATAAACCAGGGGATGTCGTATAAAATGGTTTGAATTGTCGGGAGATTTCATTATTCCCAACTCGATCGCTATTTTTTCAAAATCTTTTTTTTCAGTCTTGAAAAATCCGAACTTTTGCTTTTTAAAATCCGAATGGATTGACGCGTAAGGATATTTTACTATCGAAGCCAGTGTGCTGTAAGTGAGCACAAAACCTCCTTTTCTTCGACCATTAAATTGATGAGTCAACAGTCTGAAAGCATTGGCATTTCCTTCGAAGCAGGTTATATCCTTCCATTCTTCGTCAGTCATTAAATGTTGCAAGTCCATTCCTTTTCCTTCCGAAAAATAAGTGGCAATGGCTTTTTCGCCCGAATGTCCGAAAGGTGGATTGCCCATATCGTGAGCCAGACAAGCTGCCGAAACAATTGAACCAATTTCATCCAGGAAAGGAGCTTCTATCTCTTTCGATTTAAGTTGATGACCCACATTTACACCCAACGAACGTCCTACACAAGCGACTTCGAGGCTGTGAGTCAGCCTATTGTGTACGAATACACTGCCGGGAAGCGGAAACACCTGCGTTTTGTTTTGCATGCGACGAAATGGAGCCGAAAAAATCAATCGGTCGTAATCGCGCTGAAACTCACTGCGGTCATCAGCGCGGTTTTCGTGATAATCCTCCATGCCGAAGCGTTTGGTTGATAAAAGTTGTGTCCAGTTCATAAGTTCGTAAAGTTTATAAAGTAAGAAAGTTCGTAAAGTTCTAAAAAAGAGTGTATAGCGTAACTCTTTTCTTTTTAACTTTATTGCGTTTCTTGTTTTTTTACTCAAGTCGGCATACTATATTTTTTCAGTTCAGCCCTCAGTTCCTTGCTTTGTCCATCGGTAACTTTGTCCATCCATTTCCAGAATTTCTCGCTGTGATTCATTTCTTTGGTGTGGCAAAGTTCGTGAAGTATCACATAGTCAATCAAATGCGATGGCAACAACATCAGGTAAAACGAAAGATTAATGCTGCGCTCGCGCGAGCAACTTCCCCAACGGCTTTTACTCGACTGGATTTTTACCATGGAATAATAGAAACCGAATTTGCCAGCCAATTGTTTTGTTCGATCCGGTAAAAGCCGTTTGGCTTCTTTGCGGAGGAAATAATTGATGCCATTCCAAAAATGTTTTTGCGTTAACGGTAATGAACAGTCGGTATTTTCGGGAAATTCAATAGTTAATAAGTCGTTTTTAAGCGAGAAAAAGATGTCGTTTCGACTGGTACGTTTCAATACTATTTCAAAAGTGAGTGTTTGAAGTCGCGTATTCTCATCCAGTGAAGTCGGGTTTTCATTTTCTTTGCGTCTGAGTTTTTCCTGCTTGGTTGAGATTTTGTGTTGTATCGTATTGATAAATTTCAGCGCTTGTTCCTGGGTGGCCGAATGGGGAAGAGTAACTCTTAATCCATCAACAAGAATACGCACAGTTATATGTTTTGCGCGCTCGCTACGGATGAATTCTATTTTGCCAAAAATATTCTCAGACGACATAAACTTTCCTGAACTTTAAAAAATTTACACAAAGGTAATTTTTTTTTACTAATAAAAGATTTGATTATCGGCATAAACAGATAACTTTGTACGCAAAAACCGGAGTGAGTTATCTGTTTAAAATAAACCGGAGTGATGGTTTAATCCCGTCAAAATACTGAATATAAATGATAAAAGCAAAAAATATACACAAAAGCTTTGATACACTCGAAGTGTTGAAAGGTGTCGATCTGGAAATTAAGAAAGGAGAAATTGTTTCGATTGTAGGACCAAGCGGCGCCGGTAAAACTACCTTGCTTCAGATACTTGGCACATTGGATAAACCCGATCTTGGTGAAATAGAAGTGGATGGCATCGACTTCAGTAAACTGAGCGAAACAGAACTCGCCACTTTCCGTAATAGACATATTGGTTTTATTTTTCAGTTTCATCAGCTGTTGCCCGAATTTACTGCCCTCGAAAATGTAATGATTCCCGCATTGATTGCCCGAAAAGATTCGAAGGAAGTAGCAGCCAATGCCAATGAACTTATTGACTATTTAGGTTTGAGCGATCGCACCGAACATAAACCGTCAGAACTTTCGGGAGGTGAAAAACAACGGATTGCAGTAGCCAGGGCATTAATTAACAATCCTTCTTTGATATTGGCCGACGAACCTTCCGGTAGTCTGGATTCAAAAAACCGCGACGAGCTTCATAGGTTGTTGTTCGATTTGCGGGATAAATTCGGGCTTACAATTGTGATTGTAACACACGATAAAGAATTAGCAGCGCTCTCCGACAGGGTGATTGAACTGAAGGATGGCAAAATAATCCGGAATTAAATGGTAGCCTCGCCGGGAATCGAACCCGGATCTAATGTTTAGGAAACATTTGTTCTATCCGTTGAACTACGCGGCCTTAATTTAAAAGCGGCACAAAAATACATTTTTTTGACGAGAGATGAAAATTTTTTACCGCAAGGAAAGCTTGAATAAAGTAAACTCTGTTAATTTTTGTCAGCAAGAAAATACGGTGTTTGATAAGAAAATGTTAAGATCAAGGCGCACGAAGCAGCGAAAATACGGAGTCCTGCCAAGACGGGATGAGTAGTTTTGCAGCGAGTGCAATGCAGATATGCACGTTTTCTTGCACACACTAATTTATTGTTTTTATAAATTTATATTCAATGTTTCATATATTTTACGCATTTATTTGGTTGCTTTCCTGGTTGCCTTTACCTGTGCTATATCTATTGTCGGATTTTGTTTTATATCCGGTTGTATATTATTTGGTAAGATATAGAAAAAAAGTTGCACGTGAGAATTTGAGAAACTCATTTCCCGAAAAAACAACAAAAGAATTACGTAAAATTGAGAGGGATTTTTATCATTATTTTAGCGATTTATTAATCGAAATAATGTACATGATGCATATTAGCGAACGAGAGATGAGTCGTCGGTTTATTCCCGTTAATATCAATGTTGTTTTAGAGCAATATGCGCAGGGGAAAAGCGTAATGGGTATGACGGCGCATTACGGTAACTGGGAATGGGCATCGTGTTATTCGATGTATTTACCTGAAGAAAGTCCTGTTTATAATATATTTAAAAAGTTAACAAATAAAAACTTTGGTAAATTGATGAATGGTTGGAGAACGAGATTCGGAGGGAAAACAGTGGATATGAAAAATCTGTTACGCCTGATGGTTCGTTTAAAAAAGGAAGAAAAGAATGCCACTTTCGGGATGATTTCAGATCAGACTCCTTTGCGCAGTCATATTCAACATTGGACAAGGTTTTTAAATCAGGAAACTCCCGTTATTGTCGGGACCGAACAACTTGCACGAAAATTTGATTACCCTGTGTTTTATTTTCATATTAACAGGTTGAAAAGGGGCTATTATGAGTGTGAAATTTATCCGATAGCTCTTTCTCCACAGGAAACTTCGGAATTTGAAATTACAGATAGATATACGCAAATGCTTGAAGAAAAAATAAAGGAACATCCTGAATTTTGGCTTTGGACACATAAGCGCTGGAAACATAAAAGAAATCCGGAAAATTAATCAGCCGAAAATTCATAATACAATAAAGTTAATGAGCAAAAAAAATAAGTTTTTTGTGGTTTGGGATGGTCGCGAGCCCGGTATTTACAGTTCTTGGGACGAATGTAAACGTCAGGTGCACGCATATCCCGAAGCTAAATACAAGGGATTTATGACTGAGGCGGAAGCCCGTGAAGCATTTCTTTCGCCTTATTGGGATTTTGTGGGCAAAAATGCAAAAGCCGCTCAACCAACGAAAGAGCAAATTGCACAAGCCGGTTTGCCGGTTAAAGAAAGTATTGCCGTAGATGCAGCTTGTAGCGGCAATCCCGGGCTCATGGAATACAGGGGAGTTTATACCAGGACGGGAGAAGAGATTTTTCACCAGGGGCCATTCAAAAACGGGACAAACAATATCGGTGAATTCCTGGCGCTTGTCCACGGTTTGGCTTTTTTGAAACAACAAAACAGCAATTTTCCGATTTATACCGACAGCAAAACTGCCCTGGCATGGGTAAAAGCAAAAAAAACCAAAACATTGTTGGCGAAAAACGCTGAGAATGAAACGCTTTTCGATTTGATGGCGCGTGCCGAAAAATGGCTTGCCGACAACACATACAGTACTGAAATCCTAAAATGGAAAACCGAAGTCTGGGGCGAAATCCCTGCCGATTTCGGACGGAAATGACTACTAAATATTAGCATCTTTATTAGCAACTACTCAGCGCCCTAAAAAATTTGATAATACTCAGCCATTTAGTTGATTGCTTTGTATATAAAATCTTTGCCCCGACGGGGGCTAAATATGAATAACCCCCAGTAAGCGAAG
>DIFH01000041.1:0-6598 GCA_002427615.1 Paludibacter sp. UBA5753 | reverse complement strand
CAAAAGGTTATAAAAATAAAGGATGGTGAGTAGTTACAAATCTTCATGCTTTTTCTCTTGTTTTCTGTAGCCCGTTCTTGCAAATATACTCATTCAAATTCTTTTTTTGCATCATTTTCAATGCATTCTCTTCCTGATTGGTCCAGTTTTCTGAATGATGAAGATGATATTGCACTGCCATATTTCTAACTGATTTATGCTTAAAACCGGCTTGTATGAATCGCCACGATAAATCAATGTCTTCTCCAATAGCAGGTAAAATATAGTCTTCATCGAAACCATTAATAGCTATAATAGCCTTTTTTGAGAACGACATATTACATCCTTTTAGTGTGTTTAGCTTGCGTAATTTTGGAATGAATCCAAACAAACCATCAGGCGATATGAAAATTCCTTCTTCCAGAAATTGAATTTTCCCCTTACCTCTAAATAGCTTCCAAAACAGTATTTTTTGGGGATCAATATTTGTATTTAAAATCAAATCGCTTGTTTCCACATCAAGCTTTACCCGTTTTCCGGCTAAGATAGTATTTTCTTCGGAGTAACGTAAGTGCATTTCAATAAAGCGAGGATGTAAAACGCAATCACCATCAATAAAAATCAACCAATTGCTCTTTGATGCAATAATAGCCTGATTCATTATATGGTTTTTCCGCCAACCTTCATCTTTTTGTGTAATATGTTGCCATGGTTGCTCAAAGGTATAAGATTGAACAAAACTTTTTACTTCAGTCGATTCACCATCTTCAGCAATAATTATCTCAAATTCTTTTTCTGTTTGGGTTTTTAGTGAATCCAAAACAGCTTTGAGGAACCTTGTATTTTTATAAATTGTAATTATTAAGCTTGCTTTTGGTTTAATTTCGGTTTTTTTTTTGATAAAGTAACTTTCGCAATAACATAGGATGGATCTTTTTTCATAAAAACCTATTCTGTTGTCGATAGCGCATTTTTCAAATTCTTTTTGAGCTTTCGATTTGCCAAATCTAAAATTTGAGATGTATTTCTCAATAATCAAATCAGTGTTTTTAAAAACAAAAGTCTGAGATTCATTTTTGTTAATTTCTTTTTTGAAAAGCTCTGGCGCATTGTAAACAAAGTCTTCGAAATCGTTTTCCGAGAAGATTTTTTCTGGTTTTATTAAATGAATGAAGAAATTAATTACGCTCGACCAAGTTCTGCTTTTATGTAATTTTCCGCCTATTTGTTTGTAAAAAAATGCTTTATGCCGACTGTTTAGTTGACTGATAAGTGTTTTTTTAAGATGTCTGGTGCGTTTGCGTTTTGAATTTGAATGTACCCTGTAATGTAGACCAACAATGGGTAAACGAACAACTTCACCTCCTGTTTTCAGCATACTAATCCAAAAATCCCAATCTTCCCTACCCAAAATTTCGTCACAATAACCGCCTGCCTTTTGCCAGTCGGTTTTACGGTACATGGCACAGTTGTCTATGAGATTTTTCCTGGCTAAAAGTTTCAGACTGAATGGTGGAAGATTCCATTTGCCTTCTTTTTCGCCAAAGAATGATGCTTCGCAGGTAACAATTTTTACCTCAAGCCTTTTCTCGAGTACTTCAACAGCTTTTTCAATGTAATCTGATGATATAAGATTGTCGGCATCAACCGGTAAAATGTATTTTCCATGGGACTGTTCAATCGCAAAGTTTCTGGCTTTTGAAGCACCGCCATTTTTCTGTGCGTAAAATCTTATATTAGTTGCTTTTTGAGAATATTGTTCGGCAATCTTAGCTGAGTTATCAGTAGAACCATCATCAACCAGAATAAGCTCATATCTTGGATAGGTGCTTTTCAGGACTGACTCGATTGTTTCGGACAGGAAGTCCTGCATATTGTAAATTGGTATGATTACCGATACCAACGGATACTCATTGGTTTTCATCAAATTTTATCCTTATTGTTTAAAAGTTTTCTCCAGTAATATTTCAATGGATTGGTATATTTAAGGAGTTTCCATGGGCGGCTGCTATGTGGTAAATGTAATACTGGTAACGAAGTCAGCAAATAGTTATTAAAACCTGATTCGATTGATTTGTGCGAAATATACACATCGTACCATGATTTTTGAGGATGGAGTTGCCCGAAATCAAAACTTCTCAGAAAATCAATTGTCAGCAAGGTACAACAAAAACTAAGCCTCTTTCTCGTGCTTATTATGCCGTTCTTGTATTTTTGAGCGTACAAATAGGGGAAATTAATATTCCCGACCATATCGGTGGTAACGGAGGCAATCATTCCTGCTTTATCCAACTCACGGCAATAGTCGTACAGTCTTTGTACGGTCTCTTTTTCAATAATGACATCCGATTCTATAATCAGTAGATGAGCGCCTTCGGCCTTTGCTTTTTGTTGTGCCGTTTGTAAAATAAGTAAGTAATTTGGCGAAGGATGCGTCGTAATATTCTTCAGATTTATCAAGTTAAATCCTTGCTTTTTTGACTCGGCATCAAGCCTTTCGGTAGTTTCATTTGTGCTGAAATCGTTGTAAACCGTATACGAAAACTTCACACTTGTTTCGGATTGCATAATCCTTTCGATGGTTCGAAGCGTCGTTTCCAACGAATCTTTAACTGGAGTGATGATATGCAGATTAACCATTTTGTTTTTTACGCTTTATTAAAAACAGTCATTATACTTCGTGTTTTTGTTTTTTTAATTTGTATATCGGAAAGTTGAGAAACTTCATGGTAAGTACTTCCAATCGAATGGTTTTTATTCTCAGTTTTTTATTTTTCAAATCAATTTGGTTTGCAAAATAACTGATAATAGAAATAATTTCATTGGTAGAAAACCCTCGTCGAACTAATTTTTCCAATAACCTCGAAAGTCCTTTTTTTTCAATTTTCTGTATTCTGACGGTTTCGCTTACAGAGGCATTTTTCTTTATTAAAGGTAAATATTGATTCCACTTTTTGAATATATTGATCAGGTTTCGATAATACGACGCATCGGGATTTCCTCTGGAAAAATGCTCTAAGACAATGTCGTACATCACGTAGTTTTCATATCCCTGAACTGTAGATTGTATACAGATATCAAAATCATATCCATGAAAACCATTCAGTTTCTCATCGAATTTGATCCTGTCCATCAATTCTCTTTTCATACACAACAAAACGCCATCCAATAAAATTACAGGACGCCTTTCCAACTTAAACCCTTTCGGTTTAAATCTGGTTTTTGAATGTTTTTTGCCTGTTTTATCCGATTGTATTATATTAACGCTGGGTAAATTCACTTTCCACGAAGCCGGTACGCGGGGAACAAAATCACGGCCGGCCAAACCACAAATCCCGACATTGGGTTGCTGAAGGTGTTTGATAATTTTTTCACCCCAGTTTTTACTATGGAAAAAAACATCGTCGTGAATAAAACATAAATAAGGATACTTGCTTCTGGCAACTCCTTCGTTATAGGCCGAAAATATTGAGTGTTTGTTTTCAGAGTTGTCTATATGAACAATCTCATATTCAGTAAATATAGTGTCAGCAATATTGTCTGCTAATGAGTTGAACGAATCTTTCCGCTTTGAACAAACTATAATTGAAATCATAGAAGATAAATGTTAAATATAACAGGCTTTTTGTAGCTTCTAATTATAAAAGAGTTTGATTTTCTGAAATTTAATATTCCCAATTATCATAAAGGATAATATGTTTCTCATTTGATGTACCGGTTTAGTATCGGTATATTTTTCAGTGGAAAATCGCGTTTGACCAATAAGGCCAAAAATGCAATCATAAGCGCCGTTTTTAAAGCGATATTGACTATCGGATACGGAGTGTCTATAAATAAACTGATTACATACAGGATTATGGTAACTAAAGTGTAAAAACCAATGGTTTTAAGGTCGTACTTTATCGGCATATATTTCTGACCAAAATAATACGATACCAGCATAATCACAAAATAGCAGGCAAATGCCGCCCATGCCGCCCCTGTATAACCAAAACGTGGAACGAGCAGCACATTCCCGACAACTATGATAATTGTGCCCAGGATTGAAAACCACGCTCCGTACATTGTTTTGTCGGTCAGTTTGTACCAGAGCGAAAGGTTGAAGAATATCCCCTGAAAAATAAACGACATCAGTACAATCGGGACAACATTCAATCCAACCCAATAATCACGTTGGATAATATATTTGAATATATCCATGTAAAGTGTCATGCCAAGGAATATCAGTAATGAAAAAATGATGAAAAACTTCATGGCATCGGCATAGGCCAACAAGTTGTTTTTGTCTTTGTGCTGGGCAAAAATAAAGGGTTCGTAAGCATATCGGAATGCCTGGGTAAACATCAACATTACCATGGCAATTTTCGAGGTCGCTCCGTAAATGCCCAACTCGGCAGCCCCTTCAACGCCCGGTTTCAGAAAAGGATATAAAATTTTATCTAAGGTCTGATTCATAATTCCGGCCACACCCAACACCAACAAAGGAAGCGAATATTGCAAAATCTTTCGAAGCAGTTGATGATTGAATTTTAATTTTGCGGCAAAGATGTAAGGTATCAGGGCAAGCGTTTGAATCATTGTTGAAAGTATGTTCGATACAAAAACATATCCTACGCCATAATGCGGATTATAAAACCAGTCGATTGTTGATGGTGAGTGCTCCATCAACCAGGGGCAACCAACCAGGAAAAATAAATTGAATACGATATTAAGTACGATGTATAAAAACTTAATCGTAGCAAACTTAATCGGACGGTTAATAAAACGCAGATAAGCAAAAGGAATCGAGGCAAAAGCATCAATGGCTACGACAATACCCAACATGGTTATGTATTCGGGGTATTCGTTATATCCCAACGCATTAGCTATCTGTTGGGAGAATAAAACACAGAATGCGGCAAAAATGAAGGCGGTTGTCCCGACCGAAATTAAAGTAGTAGAGTAAACTTCGCCTGCATTTTCCTTATTTTTGTTGGCAAACCGGAAAAAGCCGGTTTCCATCCCGTAGGTCAGAATGACGAGCAGCAATGCCGTCCATGAATAAAGATTGGTAACAATTCCGTAATCGGCCGAACTTTCGAGGACATAGGTATAAAGCGGAACCAGCAACCAGTTCAGGAATTTCCCTAAAATGCTGCTCACTCCATAGATGGCGGTTTCTTTCGCCAGCTTTTTCATTTGTTTTTCGGCCATGTCGTTAAAATGAAAATCAATTGTCGTCTTGATTTTTTCTGAAGTTGTTTAAAATTTTATCCATGAATTTTATTCCGGTCGAAGGTTCAAAATCTTCGTCTTTTCAGATAACCGTCTTCAAATAACAACCTTATCGCTTCTTCAGCTTGTTGTTTGTTTACCTGAAGTTTTACGCCGCCATTTACATTGCTGATATAGGCGCGATTTATTATCTCGTCTTATCCGAAACAGTCAATTCCATAAGATTCGGGATATGATTTGACCATCTCAAAATCAACGGAACTTGCTAAAAGATATAATGGTTGCTAATTCACTCATATTCATAAGATTTTTACTTAAATCCACGTGTTTTTTTCAAATTCTCATAAGCCTCATTTATATTGCGGAATTTTTCGGTGGCCGATTTTTTCAAGTCATCTCCCAAATTATTGACTTTATCGGGGTGATATTTCATGGCCATGCGACGATATGCTTTTTTAATTTCATCTTCGGTGGCAGTGGGTTCAATCTCTAAGGTTTTATATGCCCATGCAGGATCGGATTGTTTGTTGTAGGGAGCTTTAAGTGATCCGAGGTCAGCGGCTGAAATACGGAAAATTGCCGCTATTCTTTCAATCAAGCTGAGTTCCGAAAGGTGAACCTCGCCATCAGCATAAGCAATGTCGAACAACAAATGAACTAACTGTAATTTAGCAGAATAATTCATATATTGATTGATCTGCGTGGCAACTTCGGTCTCGTTTATCGGCTGATTGAGCAGGGTTTTTAGTATTTGCAAGGCTTCAAGCGCACCTTCTTCGCCGAAGTTTGTTACCAGAAATTTCTTCACTACGTTCAACTCCGCTTTATGAACCCGTCCATCGGCTTTCATCATACAAGCCATCATGACCAACAGGCTCATTTTAAAATCAGCCTCGGTGGTTGTTGTTCTCCGGGTTTGTGTTTGTTGTGTTATTGCATTACCTGAACCATCAAATAAAGAGCCTACCGCAAAGCCGATCAATGCGCCAATCGGGCCGCCAAAAGCCCATCCGAGTCCGCCTCCGATCCATTTTCCAAAACCTGCCATAATATCAATTATTAGAAATTGTTTTAAAATGCGCAAATTTACATAAAAATCGTTGATTTATAAGCGGTCAATATAAAAATCAAGACCACCGTCTTGAAAGTTCTGCAAAATTGTTTTATCATCAACTAATTAGGGTCTGCTGAAAAACTATTTTATGCCACGGAGTGGCTAAATGTGAATAACCCCCAGTGAGCGTAGCGATACTGGGGGATGTTGAATAAACCAAGACCCCCAGCCCCGAAGTGGGCTGAACAATATCATAATATAGTGATATTGAACCCTTGCAGGGCTCTATTCCTTTGTACTATTCTTGTCCGTCCCGATGCGTCGGGACGGTTATTCATATTAAGTCCCTTC
>DIFH01000127.1 GCA_002427615.1 Paludibacter sp. UBA5753 | reverse complement strand
GTCATATTTGTTATCAGGGCGACCACAAGGGTACGCCCCTACGATTTCGCCAAACATACACGCCCTATCCTGACAACATATTGTAATAAAATACAATCCTGCCTGTGAATAATCATATCCTTTCAATCGGATAGACCTGCGGTGATGTTTGTTTGGATTATACGGCATTGACCGGTAATTTTATTTTTGATAAATTCTGACGAATTTTCTCATTCAAATCGGCTTCTTCGGCAATTTGTTTTTCCAGTTCTGCTTTCAGGTTGGTGAAGCGTTCTACAAAATTAAAATCATCTTCTTCGTCAGCCAGACCCACATATCTGCCGGGCGTTAATACATAATTTAATTTGGCAACTTCGTCAATAGTTGCTACTTTGCAGAAGCCCGCCACGTCTTCATAATTTCCATCCGGGTTTCTCCAGTTATGATAGGTTCCTGCTATCAGGTCAATATCTTCGGGCGATAAATCCCTGTTTTTTCGGTTTACCAAAAAGCCCATGTTTCGGGCATCGATAAATAGTATTTCGTTTTCTCTGCTTCGCAGGGGCAAGGACGAGCCATTGCCCTTACGGTTGCGCGACAAAAACCATAAACAGGCAGGAATCTGCGTATTTAAAAACAGTTTGGTGGGTAGGTTTACAATACAATCCATCCATCCTTTTTCGATTAAAGCTTTTCTGATTTCACCCTCACCAGCGGTATTGGTGGTTAAAGAACCTTTGGAAAGCACAAAGCCGGCTTGTCCGGTTGGCGCTAAATGATACAGGAAATGTTGAATCCATGCATAATTGGCATTTCCTACTGGGGGAGTAAGTTGCTCGCCTAATACTTTCCATCGTGCATCATTGCGCAACAGTTCACCGCTCCAGTCGCTGTCGTTGAACGGTGGGTTGGCAATAATATAATCGGCTTTCAGGTCTTTGTGCGCATCGTTCAGGAACGAACCTTCGTTGTTCCATTTCACATTGCTGCTGTCGATGCCACGAATAGAAAGGTTCATCTTAGCCAACCGCCAGGTTGTTTGATTGCTCTCTTGTCCGTAAATAGAAATACGGTCGGTTGGGTTGAGTTGTGAAGCTATGCCTTGTGTTCCTTTTTTCTTGTAATAATCCTGATGTTTTTTGATAAACTTTTCGCTTTGCACAAACATGCCACCGCTACCACAACAAGGGTCAAATACCCGTCCTTCGTAAGGTTCAAGCATTTCGACCAATAATTTTACTACGCTTTGAGGGGTGTAGAACTGACCTCCTTTTTTCCCTTCGGATAAGGCGAATTCGCCTAAGAAGTACTCGAAAACTTGTCCAAGTATGTCTTTGCTTTGTGCTTCTTTTGTCCCTAAGGTGGCAGAGCCAACCAAATTTACCAGACCGCCCAAACTTGCTTTGTCGAGTTTTTCTTGTGCAAATACTTTTGGTAAAACACCACGTAGCAAGGGATTGTCTTTTTCAATGGCATCCATTGCATCGTCAATGTCTTTGCCTATGGTTGGTTGTGTTGCTCTGCCTTGTATGTAATTCCAACGAGCCGTTGCAGGCACAAAAAATACTTTCTCTGCCAGATATTCATTTTTATCTTCAGGGTCAGCCCCATCAGCTATCTGACTTACCAGATTCTGATATTGTTCTTCAAAAGCATCGGATATGTACTTCAGGAAAATCAAACCCAAAACAACATGTTTGTATTCAGCCGCATCCATGTTTTTTCGGAGCTTGTCGGCTGCTTTCCAAAGTTTTTTTTCGAGGGTTTCTCCGCCTGCATCTTCTTTTCCTTTTTGGTGGCGGGCTGGTTCTTGTTCTATTTTTGATGTTTTAGCCATTTCTTGTTATTAGATATTCTTTCTTTTGATTATAGATGCAAAGTTACTTTTTTTTAGCAATTTACCATCAATCAAGTTGTCTGTCTTTTCAATTTTCTTTTCTGTAACTTTCTATAGGTGCTTTTTTGCAAGATCGCCACCCCCATCCCCGTCCTACCGGATATCTTTATTAAATGGATAAAGCTTCGCGTTCGTCTGACGGAGATTGCAATACCTCCCTTTACTCGTAACCGTTGGTTCCCGGCAACGTGCGCCTACTTTAGTTTTCTAATCTACCTATCCGTGAGGACGGGTTTCAGATAGCAGCTCTTTAAGTTTTTTGGTTAGTTGTCATTCATAGGCAAGCAGAAATTCCACCGGAACATTCAATCGCTGACTCCAGGCAATTTCATTGTGTCCGGCTTTTTCATAGACTTTTGACAAATAATTGTTTTCGGTAAACCCTTTCCCTTTGGCAATCAGATCGACAAATGATTGCGTCAGTTCGTAGGATTTATCACTTTCGCCGGTGCCGTAATCCATGTAAATTTTATGGGACGCCGGAGAAGGCAAATGCTGTTTCAAGTAATTGAAAGTGGCTATCGGAATTTCGTCGCTTGGTTCAACCTGACTCAGCCAGGCTGTTGACATACAGGCTACTCCGCTAAAAATATCGGGATATTCCGAAATGGCATAAATCGAAATGAATCCACCCATACTCGAACCTATCATAAATGTGTGGTCTTTTTCGCTGAAAGTCGAAAAGTTTCTATCAATGTAGGGTTTAAGTTCGGTTACTACAAATTTCAGATAGTTGTCTCCGTTTGCCTGTTTGCTGTTGCAGTATTTTTCCAAAAGTTTTACCTTCATTGGTTCATTCAGCTGATTGAATATTTTGTTCGGAAAATACTCTGAAATCCGGTCTGAACCGTTATTCCAGATTCCAACCACGATGCAGTTTTGTATCTTCTTATCGAGTATCAGCTGTGAGAATACTTCGTCCACTTTCCATTCTTTTTTGTTCCAGCAAAGGGTGCTGTCGAAGAGCATTTGACCGTCGTGCATATAAACCACGCTGTATTTCTTAGTCGGATGGTAACCTTCCGGTAACCAGACGTCCACATTTCTGGCAGGAACATATTGAGACCTGAAATTTTCAATTCGTTTGATGCTTCCCGATGAAACTTTCGGAAGGTTCTGAGCAAAAGCCATACTTCCGAAAAGAAAAATCAACATCAATATCGTTTTGTTTTTCATAATTTTAGAAATCATTGAGAGATGAATACTGAATAACCCCAGGATTTTAAACTGTAATCATTTTCTTTGTTCAGCGAAATTTTCTCTCCGAGATAAGGATTGAAGTTGCCTGAAATTGCATCGTTTATTTTAAAGGTTTGTTCTTTATCGGAGAAATTAAACAAACACAGTACCTTATTTTCATCCTTTTGACGCAAAAAAGTAAAGACAGCAGTGGGGTTTGAGTTTTTCAATATTTTGAAATCGCCGCCGTAGGTTATATTCCAAAGCGCTTTATTGTCTTTCTTCAATCTGTTCAATTTGGTTAAGAGTTCCTGACGGGCAAATTTATGAAATCCAATCATATCTTTATCGAAGAATTTAAGTCGTTTTATCAGCGGTTCTTCTTGTCCCGAATAAGTCAACGGCATGCCTGGAACAGTATAAATCAATACATTAAAAGCATCAACGGCTTTTGCGCCTAATCGTTCGTATTCACTTCCATCCCATGAATTCAAATCGTGATTGGTGATAAATTGCATTCTGAGATCTTCGGGTTTGAATTTTTTGCTTTCGTCGGCAAAATGCTTAACAAGCGATGTTACATTCATTTTGCCCTTAGCTATTGCATTGATCGTATCTTTCAACGGCCAGTCGTAAGTCATATCAAAAGTTTTGTGAATGACAGGTTCACCTGCTTCGGCGAGGAAGAAGCAATCCGGTTTTAATTCATCAATGGCTTTGCGGGCATGCACCCAGAAATTCATTGGAATCATAGAAGCCACATCACAACGAAAGCCGTCAATATCCGTAGTTGTAACCCAATATTTCATGGCATCAATCATAGCCTGGTGTAATTCAGGATTATCGTAATTCAAATCGGCCGTATCTTCCCAATCGGTTCCCTTGGGTCGAATGATATTTCCCAGACTATCTTTCGTATACCAATCGGAATGAGGTTTTATCCATACGTTGTCCCACGAAGTATGATTTGCTACCCAATCGATGATTACATGCATTCCGAGTTTATGCGCTTCACTTACCAGATTTTTAAAATCGGCTTCGGTTCCATATTCCGGATTTACGGCTTCATAATCTTTCACCGAATAATAACTTCCGAGCGAACCTTTCCTGTTTTTCAACCCAATAGGATTAATGGGCATTATCCACAAAATATCGACTCCCATTTCTTTCAGACGCGGCAATTCTTTCTGAAATGCGTTAAACGTGCCTTCCGTAGTATATTGACGGATGTTCACTTCATAGATATTGCAATTTTTAGCCCATTCGGGCAAGCGTTTTGTGTACCGAATCGAATCCATCAAATTTTCGGTTTTGTTGGATTGATTTTTGCAGGAAATCAAATTGAAAGCAATTAGTGCAGTAAGAATCAGAACAGTAATAATAGGAAAAAAGTGTTTTTTCATGTCGAAATAAATTTTAATTGATGATTAAATGGTATTGAGGGCATGGCTTAAATTCAATCCCCCATCCTACCGGATATCCTTATTAAATGTTCAAATCTTCACGGACGCCTGACGGAAACCAACGGTCATGTCCGAAAGGAATAATTACAATCCCGTCGCAACGTGCGCCAACTTTAGGTCTTCAAATTACATATCAGGAAGGACAGAATCGATCTGACTGCGCACGAAGTTGGCTCTGTCCAGTCTTTCCTGATAAGACCTGGAAGTATTTTGATAGATCAGAAAACCCGAAACCAGGAAAAAAGCGATGATGAGCATTACCAGAAATACAGCATATTTACGCCAATTCACAATAATATGTGTGGGCACCTGGCGGACAAAACCTGACTTCTCCTTGGATTTAACAATTAGAACCGAAGTTTTATGTTTCATTACGATGTTTCAATAATCTTAATGGAATGGTAGCAAAAATAGGATTAATTTTTGGAATAACGTGTTGGTAAGTCAAAATTGTTTACACACAGTTTTTCTGCTTAAAGCATCAGCAGTACAATTAATAAAGTTTATCGTCAATTCTTTTCAAACGGCTTTCAGATATGTATATTTTTCCCTAAAATTGCAGCCCCGAATTGTTCACTTGGTCTATAGCGCTGCCTTGACAGGGCAGAGGTCGCCGGTTCGAATCCGGCACAATTCACAGCAACCTTATTGTATTATAATCCGGGTGAATCCTTCTTTAGTCTTTGCAAGAAAACGCCAACTACTGCGTTATTCTCGTTTTTGAAGTAGTCATTTACGAATAGTAAACTCCTTCGCTTCAAAAACTTCGAAAGCCTTGTATTTGACGCTTTCTTATCAAAGACTAAAAATATCTTAGTTTTCTTTCAGGCACTATTTAGCAAAAAAAGAAAACCACTCCGATAATTGAAATACGTTTGATGTGATTCCCCATTAAAAACTATATTTCAATTTACACATAAACATATTGTAGTCCTTCAGATTCGAAAACAAATTATCTCCTTTGCCACCAAAAATGGTGGTTGATACCGTGATTTCTGAATCAATAGTGGCTTTGTAAGCAATCTCAGGCATATACACAAGGGCATAATTATCTTTTATATTATTCCAGTCGGTAACTATGAAACCACCCCCAATAGGAGCTACTTTTAACTTTTCATTGAAAAATTTCTTTTCGTACCGTAAAAAGAAATAGTCATTCAGGTTTTCGGCTCCTCGCTCGTGAATAAACCCGTGCATATACTGAAGATTAAGATACGAACCCTCTGAAAAATTGTAATCGCCACCAACAACAAATTTAATGTAAGGCTTTGATTTGTCTAAAATTAATGAATCCTGGGTTACGTGAACGGATGACAGCGGATAAAAAGCAGACAAGTCATTGGTCATGATTATGTTTTCATCTGGAATAAATGCTGCTGCCTCAGCCCAAAAACCAATACCTGCAATGCTTGTTGCCAAATCAGCGCCAATAATATGGGTTCTTGCAAACGAAAGTTGAGAATTGATTTTAGTTCCGCCAAACGCATCAACAGGAATAAAAGTATTTCTTGTTGCGAATGGTAATCCATCCCGACCCCAAACATAACTCAGAGAAAAGTCAACACCTTTGGCAAAACCTTTAAATTTTAAACCCGCAGTCAAACTTTCTCCCAAATTATATTGCGGCATCAGAACCGTGTCAGAAAAACTTTTCAAGACCATTCCCTGTGGCAAATCCATTGCTGGGTTTAAAGCATTTGCAAAAATTCCGACTGGCATGTTAGCCGGTTGGAAAAAAGGAATAAAAATCCCTTGAAGCGAGAAGTCATTGTTTAAGTAGTAATTTAGGTTAATAGCATCGGAACCACGACGACGGCCAAAATCAAGAATATCCTCCAAATCCAACGGGTTAAGATTGTCGGTTGGATTTAATTTATCGGCAGTTCCCCAGACAATGCGTTGACGTCCAATGGCTACATCTAAGTTTTTAGTGAGAAAACCATTTAATTGAACGTATGCTTCCCTGACTTCAAGGTTATAAGGGTCAATAATCCCTTTATTATAAAGGTCAGATGATGAATGAATATTGGGCAGGCCAATATTACGCAACCAGACTTCACTATAAAATTTAGCGTTGTCGGTACTTTTTTCAAGGTTTAAAGTCAGGCGGTTTTCGTTCCATGCCCAATCGTTGGGCGATTTAAGTAAAAAACGTTGGTCGGTAAAAAGTTCACCTGACAGTTTGAGGCTGTTTGCTTCCTGCGCATGGGTAATGCCCAAAGTTAAAATGAGGAATACCCATAATTGAAATAGTTTTATTCTTTTCATCTGTTTGTCATTTAAAGTGATACGTATATTTATTGGAAGATATCTTTAGTTAATAAAATATTTCTTTTTGTAAATAGCCTTATCCCAATGAGAATAAAAATAACTCCACCCAAAAAAATTGGCCAGTAAAAATTCCCGGGATCATATTACCGCAAAAACTGTTAACCAGAAAATAATCTTTAGTTTCACATTTTGTTATATCAAAAATAATTCCAATTCACTATTAACCGGCAAAACGTTGATTTTGTCGGTTAATAGTGATTTTATTACTTTTATTGTTTTAACTTCCTGACTGTAAAATCATCGTCTGTCAACCCCGTGTCGTATTTTACATTCGACATTTGCATTTTGGTTTTATGGTTTTTCTTTAAATCGGTCATTTCAATTTCAGCGGCATTCCAATAATTACCTATTTTTTTGAAAGTGTATTTTGCTTCTTTTACCTTTGTATTACCTTTGTCGTAATACTCCATTAATTCAGGATAATAACTTGTTTTATTTACATGTACCCCTATTTTTGAGTAATCGGAACGCCCTTTTGGCGTAAGCTCAAGTACAAATACATTCGCCTCATTTTTTATTAGTTTGGGAGTGTACTTAACCGAAAACGGTACGGATTCCATATCATCATAAGAAAAATCGGTACCTGCAAAGTTTTGATTTTTAGCGCTGGAAGCAATTCGTCTTTCTTTGCCAAATGCGGGTAAATACAAATACATTACATCATTAGGCAATGACAACACAGCAATACCGGCTTGTGATGCAGGCGATGTGAACCGAAACATCCTTTTATCGTTCCCTTTCTGCTGAATGATTGCTTCACGAATTTCCTCTTTTCCATTCCTGTCAACCAGGATAATTGTATTCTTTCCGGTCATGTCTTTGGGCGAGTACATTATATCGTCCATTTTTTTCAAAATACTTGTTGCATCTTGTGCATTTGCAGAAATTATACTGCCTATTCCAAATAATACAGTGAATAGCGCTGTGCTGAATGTTGATTTCATAATGATAAGTTTTAAATGTTAGTGATTATTTGCTGTTATTTTACGTTTTCTGTTTGCCAGTATAAGAATAGCAGGCAGCAGTGATAGGGCACTAAACCCGGACCCAATCATGCTAATGCCAATCAGTAGTCCGAAATTTTGTAAGGGTACGATTTGTGAAAACAGAAGCACTAAAAATCCTGCTAAAACCGATGTTACATTAATGATTATTGCCTTGCCGCTCAATAAAATAACACTTTCGATTGATTTTTCGGCATCCCCGTTTTCCAGCAGATGATGATTAAATCCGGTGATGATATGGATGGAATAATCAATGCCTATACCCAAAGCAATACTGCCTACCAATACGGTTGCTATATCAAGCGGAATTCCGGCTATTCCCATGATTCCTAACAAGACAATAATTGTTGCAACCACGGGAATTGCGGCAAAAACCCCTTTGGAAACAGACCTCAAAATCGCGCTCACGATAAATATAACCAGTCCGATGGCGATTAATAAACTGTTGCGCTGGCTGTTTAATAAGCTGCTGTTGAGCTTATCGTAAACGGATGGCATACCTGTAAGCTTTATTTGGCAATATTCATTTTGGTTTTCTTCAATAAAACGGTTCATTTTTTTAGTAAATGCTTCAATGTGTTTCGTATCCACTGAGGCAAATTTAGATTGAATGACGCCTTTGGTAAGGTCGTTATTAACCAGTTGCGGCATCACATCCTGTCCATCGAGCAGGAACCATAATTGCTCAATTTTTGCCTTGTCATCGGGTATTTTTTTCCCTTCGCCCATGGCATCGTTCATCTGCTCTATCAGGTCGGCAACCGATTGGGTTACGTCAATACTTGGGTCATCTTTCATAAAACGTTGCGTTTCAATCATTTTTTGCAGAACTTCAGGACTTTGCATATCACCCTCAAAAACAACGAATATGGGTAGCGAACCTCCAAATTTCTTTTGCATCACCTCTTCTCCCACCCTGGTAGGATTATCTTTTTTAAAATAATCCGCCATGTTTACACTGGTTTCAATTTGAAAAATCCCGATAACACTTACCAAAAGAATGAATATCCATGCAGTAACTGTATATTTAGGATGTTTAATAAGGGTTTGCGTTAGCGGTATTAATATCTTATGGGTTAAGACCGTTTTCTTTTCAGTATCTTCAACATCTTTTTTCTTTCGGTACATTGACAAAGCTGAAATCAGAGCCGGCACAAAGAATATTGACAACAACAAAGCAATGATTGTACCGACTGCTGTGAATATCCCAAAGTCCTTAATCATCGTAAGGTATGAGCCGAAAACGAACGAAACAAAACCTATTGCAGTGGTGATCGCTGCCAATATGACCGGAATGATAACATACGCAACCCCCTTGATTAATGCTTGTTTTCTGTCCTGAAGGGCCATGTGGTTAATACTGTTCAGCACATGAATGGGATAGGCGCTGCCCACCGCAAGCAGCACAACCGGTATGATATTGGATATAATGGTAAGCTCATAGCCTGCAACAGACATGATTCCCAAAGTCCAGACGACAGAAATCCCGGCAGTCAGCAACGGCAATAATACGCCGATAAACGATTGAAAACTAATCAAAAGAATAATTGCTATAACAAGAAAAACAATGGGTATCAACCAAATGATGTCGGATATTATTAAATCGTTAATATCGTTCATCATCATGGGGAGCCCGCCAAAGTATATGGTTTCGGGCAGGTTCATATTTTTAATCTTCTCCTTTATTTCTTTGGCAATCTTTTGATTATCATTATTGGGCAGAAGCGTAAAAATGATTGCGGTAGCGGTGCCGTCCTCGGAAACAATTACCCCTTTGTACATCTCTTTTGAGAAGGTGTAATTTTTAAGGCTGTCTAAATCTGACTGCCTGACCGGCAGATTGTATTCATCAACCAGTTTTCCTATTTCAATTCCCCATTCGGAGCTTTTGATATCAATTATGTTGGAAAGGCTTGTTACCGTAGAAACGCCCGGGGTGTATTTAATGCTATCCGTAATTTGTTTAACATGTTGAATAACCTCTGCATTAAAAACATCTTTCGTTTCCAACACAATCATGCCCATATCATTTCCGGCAAATTCCGTTCCTATATCTTTAAATAGTTTGGCAGTCGGGTCATCATTGGGTAAAGAATCAATAACATCAGGATTTATAGACAAGTTTTTTAGTTGATAACCAAAGAAAATGGTCAATGCCAAAACAGCTAACACTATGAGCCATTTTAGTCTGATAATTGAGTTTACAAATCTGTTCATATTTTTATTTTGTTATTATTTGTACGAATATCGTTTTATAGTCAGTTCCGGGTAAAAAAAATCAGGCAGCTAAACCCTTATTCAATATGTTTATTAACCTATCAAAATAGGGTGAGTATTCCTCGTACTTATTTTGCAGAAAGAATGGTATTTCAAGACCTTTCAGGATCATTAAGAACATATCCAGCAAAATATTAATTTCTGCAACTAATGTAAACTCGCCTGTATGAACACCTTGAAGAATAATTTTCTTCAGATTTTCTTTTTCCCACGTATCTAAATCAGTTCTCAGGTCATCAATAAAATGGAAGTGCTCAAAAAAATCGGCTTTTAGCGTTTCATGGTAGTTTGCTGCACTGTTTAAAATTTCCATTCGGGTAATGAGGTATTGCTTGATTTTATCCGATGCTTTTAAATCAGGATTACAAACAATCGTTGACAACTGACTCTTTAACCTGGTCATTTCAATCGATACAACCTCCCTGAATAGATCTTCCTTACCCGTAAAATGGTAATATAGTGAGCCTTTGGCTTTTCGTGCAACCTTTGCGATTTCGTCCATTGAAGTTTTTTGAAACCCAAACCGACTAAACAGTTGGTTTGCAACTCTCAATATTGAATCTTTAGTAGGGTCTATGCGCATATTCTATTTGTACTAATATTGTTTTATCGTACAAAAATAGCTATATAATTTTAATCCGAAAATTTTTTTATTCTTTTTTTATACTGGAAGCATTTGATGATGGCCGTATGGAGGCATTTTCCTCGAAGCACAAATTTATTTTTTTTGAGCGTGGGCAAACCCTAAACCGTCTTGAAAGGTGGTACTTGGGCTGAATTTGCAAGCTTTTTGACAAAGCGTTGGCTTTTGCGTTGTCTCATTATATCGGCGGAAGTCCAAGTTCCTTTAAAAATTTATTGTGTGCTTCTCTTGCATTGTATGTTTCCTTTTCAATGTCAACAAGTTTTTTGTTTACTTCTTCCAAATCAACCATTTCTTCGTCTAATGACGTGCTTACATAGCGTGAAATATTCAAATTAAATTCGTTTTTCTCTATTTCGTCCATGGAAACCCTGCGTGCATAACGCTCTATCTTTTCAGGACGTTCCCTGTAAGTTTCAACTATCTTTTCAATATTTTCAGGCAGCAAATTGTTTTGTCGCTTCCCCTTTTCAAAATAGTCAACGGCATTTATAAATAAAACATCGTCAAACTTTTTACACTTCTTCAAGACCAACATGCAAACGGGAATACCTGTCGAGTAAAACAGATTTGCAGGCAGACCAATGACCGTATCAATGTTTCCATCCTTTAGCAGTTTTGTTCTGATGCGTTCTTCTGAACCGCCCCTGAATAAAACACCATGAGGCAGAATGATTGCCATTGTTCCCTCTTTACTCAGGAAATGAAATCCATGTAAAAGAAAAGAAAAGTCGGCTGCCGACTTAGGTGCAAGACCGTAACTCTTGAAACGAAAATCCTCTCCCATTGCTTCCGATGGTTCCCAACGATAGCTGAAAGGCGGATTGGCAACAACCGCATCAAACTCCATTTTTTTTGCAGGATTCATTTCATTTAAGATATCCCAATCGTTAAGCAAAGTGTCTCCGTGGTGGATTTCAAACTCGGTGTCCTTCACGCCATGCAAAAGCATGTTCATACGAGCTAAGTTGTATGTGGTAATGTTATTTTCCTGTCCAAAAATTTTACCGATTGTACCCCCCGATTCTATCATTCTTTTGCGAACGTTGAGTAACAACGATCCTGAACCACAGGCAAAGTCCAACACTCGTTCAATTTTTTTCTTTTGGCCTTTGCTTGGGTCTTGACTATCAAGCGTTACAATGGCAGAAAGTATATCAGAAATTCTTTGAGGAGTATAAAACTCACCTGCTTTTTTGCCTGAACCTGCTGCAAATTGACCTATTAAATATTCGTAAGCATTACCAAGAATATCTATGTCTGTGGAGAATTGATTTATGCCTTCGGCAATTTTCTGAATGATGACACACAATTTTTTGTTCCGTTCCGGGTAATTCTTGCCAAGTTTATCAGAGTCCAGATTGATTTCCGAAAACAAGCCTTGAAAGGTACTTTCAAACGATTGGTTTTCGATGTATTTAAAACCATCTTGTAACGTTCCAAGCAAGTCTTCACTTTGGGTTTTAGCCAAGTAAGCTATATTATTCCATAAGTGTTTAGGTTGAATAACATAATGAACCTTACGGCGCATTTGCTTTTCAAACTCTACTATATCATTTTGATTTTGTTCATACCAAATGGACAAAGATGTTTTGCCTCCGTTTCCATTTAAAACGGGATAATCTTTTCCTAATTCCTTTTTGGCTGCCGCTTCGTAGTTGTCGCTTAAATAACGCAAGAACAGAAACGAAAGCATATAATCACGAAAATCGTCTGCATTCATTGCTCCACGCAATTCGTCTGCGATTTTCCAAAGGGTGTTTCCTAATTGAGTTTGGTCGTTTGCTGTCATTTATATCTTATTGTTCGTGTTAAACAGTATCCCTTCCGCCATCCCCAT
>DIFH01000131.1:5887-17795 GCA_002427615.1 Paludibacter sp. UBA5753 | reverse complement strand
TCCTCCGAAATGTTAGTTATTAATTTTAAGTATAAAATAATGACAAGTTTATGAATAACTTTTATGCTTAGTGTAAATTTAACACAATTTATTTTGTATAAATACAAAAAATATTTTATCTTTGCGCATTAATTGCTTATTGTTAATCTGACACTTTAAAACAAAATAAATATTATGATAAAAAACACATCCTTTTTTTTCCTACTATGTATAGTTCCGCTATTAATTTCGTGTAATAATGAGAACAAGCATAGTATTGACAAAAAAGCAGATGAACTTATGTCGCAAATGACTTTGGAAGAGAAAGTGGGACAAATGACTCAAATCACATTAGATGCCATAGGGAATGGCGATAGTTTTTTTGAGTCGAAGGTTCCTTTTGAATTTAATACTGCACGACTTCGAAAAGCTATTGTTGAATATAAAGTAGGTTCGGTATTGAATACTACAAATAATTATGCGCTTACGCCTACAAAGTGGAATTCCATTATCCAAACAATACAACAGGAAGCCGAAAAAACGAGGCTGAAAATACCCGTAATTTATGGAATTGATGCCATACATGGCTCGAACTATGCCGAAGGAGCAACACTTTTTCCTCACGAAATAACCTTAGCGGCAAGTTTTAATCCCGAAAACGTTTACAACATGGCAAATGTAAGCGCTTACGAAACAAGAGCTTGCGGTATACCTTGGAATTTTTCACCGATACTCGACTTGGGCGCCGACCCACGTTTTTCGCGTCAGTACGAAGGCTTTGGTGAAGATCCCTACCTTCTTACAGTGATGGGCGAACAAGCCATTAAGGGCTACGAAGGCATGACCGATAGCATTTCGCACCCCACCAAATTAGCTTCTTGTCTGAAACATTTTTTAGGCTACTCAGTACCGGTTTCGGGCAAAGACCGCACACCGGCATTTATTCCAAATCATATCTTACGCGAATATCACTTACCACAATTTAAAGCTGCAATCGATGCCGGATCTGAATCGGTGATGATAAACTCTGGGCTTATTAATGGAATTTCAGTTCACGCAAGTCATGATATTATCACAAAATTGCTCAAAGAAGAACTTGGTTTTGAAGGAGTAGTCGTTTCGGACTGGATGGATATAATTAACCTTCAAGAACGCGACAAAATTGCTATAGACAACAAAGAAGCTATAAAACTGGCCATAAATGCAGGCATTGACATGTCGATGGTGCCATACGACTATGTAAACTTTTGCGACGACCTTATTACATTGGTTAAAAATGGAGAAGTGAAAGAAAGCAGAATTAACGATGCAGTTCGACGCATACTAAAAATGAAAATAAAACTGGGATTGTTTGAAAATCCGGTTACCAACATAACCAATTATCCAAACTACGGATCGGAAAAATTCGCAAAATTAGCCTACAACGCTGCTGCCGATGCCATTACTTTATTAAAAAATAATGACAATATTTTACCGCTCAAAAAAAATATTAAAGTGCTGGTAACAGGACCAAATGCGAATAGTATGCGAACGCTCAATGGTGGCTGGTCATACTCTTGGCAAGGCGATAAAGTTGAACGATTTGCAGGTCGCTACAACACGATATTCGAAGCAATACAGCATAAAATTGGTGCAGGAAATGTGAATTTTATACCTGGTGTGAGCTATATCGAAACCGGACGATATTTTGAAGAAGAAGAAAACCAATTTCAACAAGCATTAAATGCAGCCAAAAAAGCTGACATTGTTATACTCTGCTTAGGCGAAAATACATATACCGAGAAACCGGGCGATTTGAATGATTTAAATTTAAGTTCATTACAATCGAAATTGGCAACCGAAATAGGAAAACTCGGTAAACCGGTGGTTTTGGTACTTAACGAAGGGCGACCTCGCTGTATCAGTGGCATTGAACCACTTATGAGTGCGGTTATTCAAACTTATTTGCCTGGTAACTACGGTGGTGATGCTTTGGCAGATATACTTTTTGGGGACGTAAATCCATCGGGTAGATTGCCTTATACCTACCCCGCCTATCCAAATTCAATTGTAAATTACTATCATAAATTCTCAGAAGAACAAAAGCCCTCGGAAGGAGCTTATAAATATGAGTCGGATTATAATCCACAATATTACTTCGGATTCGGATTGAGTTATACAACTTTTAAATACAGCAATTTAAAGCTATCAACACAAACATTAAAGGGTGATAAAGCGTTAGATATAAGTGTAGATATTACAAATACAGGCGCTCGATCCGGCAAAGAAAGCGTACTCCTTTTCAGTAGCGATTTAGTGGCATCCATTTCGCCCGATGTAAAAAGATTACGACGATTTACTAAAATTCATTTAGAGCCAAACGAAACAAAAACTGTTCGCTTTTCGATCACTTCGAAGGATTTAGCTTTTGTAAATACAGACAACAGCTGGGTTACCGAACCGGGACAGTTCGATTTACAAATTGCTGATTTAAAGGCTAAGTTTACTTATACGAAATAAAAGTTTATATAACCAACTAAATATAATTCAATGAAAATCATGAAAGAAATTCGACTTAACACAGGTGTGCAATTTTTGTACAAAAGATTTGTCAGAGGTATTATCCCCCTACTTTTTGTATTAAGTATTCCTCTAAGCGTTTTTGCCCAGAAAACAACTGTAACGGGTACAGTGGTGGATGTACAAAACCAAACTATTATTGGCGCTAATATCGTAATAAAAGGCACAACAATTGGAACTGTTACCGATTTAGATGGAAAATTCAGTATTGAAGCCACAAACAGTGATGTATTGGTTATCAGCTATATTGGTATGAATCCACAGGAAATTACAGTTGGAAATCAGAAGAACTTTCGTATAGTCTTACAAGAAAACGCAAAAAGTCTGGAGGAAGTTATTGTGGTGGGATACGGTACAGCCAAACGCAAAGATTTAACGACTTCGGTATCGAGCGTATCGACAAAAGATATTGGCGAGCGTCCGATAATTTCGGCGGCAGCAGCCATACAAGGAAAAGCTGCCGGCGTAACAGTTATTCAGCCAAGTGGCGAACCCGGCGCAGGCATGGTAGTTCGTGTACGTGGAAATACTTCCATCACAGCCAGCAACGACCCTCTTTATGTGGTTGACGGAATACCGATGAACGAAATTAACTTCCTTTCGCCTAACGACATTGAAAGCATGCAAATATTAAAAGATGCTTCCGGCACAGCCATTTATGGTTCAAGAGCATCCAATGGCGTTGTATTGATTACTACCAAACAAGGTAAAAAAGGTGAAGCGAAAGTGTCATTCAACTCACATGTAGGATTTACACAGGTAGTTAAACAAATGCAATCGCTCAAAGTGGCTGATTATAAAGAGTTGATGGACGAACTCGGAGCTGTAACTTTGCCCGATGGACTTACCGATCAGACCGACTGGTTCAAGGAAACCTTCCGTACAGGTGTTTCGCAGGAATATCAACTTTCGGTATCGAACTCTACCGACAAAATGAACTACTTCTTTTCGGCAGGTTATACCAACGAGAAAGGAATTATTCCAGTAGCCTATTTCAAACGTTACAATGTAAGAGCTAATATTGATAATCAAATACAACCTTGGTTAAAGTTTTCAACCAGTATGGCTTATTCCGATTATACCACTAACGGTATTATATCAGGTACGGGAGCTAATCGTGCCGGTGTAATTTTATCGGTTATCAATACGCCAACTTATGCCTCTATTTGGGATGAGAATAATCCTGGACAGTATTATAATAATTTTTACGGTACAAATGTAACACATCCAGTCGAAAATATGTCGCGTACCGCTGATAACGTAAACAATAACAATCGTTTTGTAGGCAGCGGAAGTGCCGACATTTCATTCACCAAAGACCTAAAATTAAAATCGTCCTTAAGTGTCGACCGCGTATATTTTCATTCAACCAGTTTTCTGGATCCCGTAAAAACAAGTTACGGAAGATCAAAATATGGTGAGGCTTCAGACAACCGATCGCTAAGTACGATTTTGGTTTTTGATAATATTCTGAGTTATGATAAAACTCTTGGCAAAAACACTTTTGGTGCTATGGCCGGAACATCCTATACCACTTCAACCTGGAATCAATCGTACATAACAGGATCACACTTTGGAAGCGCCGATATTAAAACTCTCAATGCGGCTAATAAAATTGAACAATGGAGTGGTACTTCAGCATCGGAATGGGCAATCATGTCGTATTTAGGTCGATTTAATTACAACTACGACAGCAAGTATTTATTTACAGTCAATTTCAGGGCAGATGGTTCATCAAAACTTGCACCGAATCATAAATGGGGCTATTTCCCTTCTGCTTCAGCTGCCTGGCGTATTTCGTCCGAAGAATTTATGCAGGGAATTGACTGGATTGACGACCTAAAACTTCGCGGTGGCTGGGGACAAACCGGAAATCAATCGGGCATTGGTGATTATGCTTATTTGCAACGATATGATATTCAACGTCAGGAATGGTGGAAAACAGTAGATGGCGTTTATGCCTTTGCCGACGCTGTTCCGGCATTGTCGATTGCCAGTATGAGTAATGTAGATCTTACCTGGGAAACAACATCGCAAAGCAATTTGGGGATTGATTTTACCTTTCTGAAAAACAGGGTAACGTTGATGCTGGATGCCTATTACAAATACACAACAAACTTATTACTCGATGTTCCACTTCCGGCAACAGCTCCTGTAAGTAGCTTGACTCGTAACGAAGGCGAAATGAGCAATAAGGGTCTGGAAATTGGCATTAACTCTAAAAACATCAACAAAAAAGATTTTTCGTGGGAAACCGACTTTAATATTTCATTTAATAAAAACCGGCTCGAAAAACTCAGTTTACAACAGAAATATTATTTTGCAGAATCATCAACCGGCGAAAAAATTGTTTTAATGACCCCTGGATTACCTTTGGGTGTATTTTATGGTTACGAAGCCCTTGGCGTTGACCCCGAGACAGGTAAATTAATGTATGAAACAAAAAATGACGATGGCATACCTTCATTGAGCGAACGCAAAGTAATTGGCGATCCAAATCCTGTTTTCACGTATGGATTAACAAACAACTTATCGTATAAAGGCTTCAATTTAAATATCTTTATTCAAGGTTCATATGGCAACGATATTTTTAATGTGTCGCGTATGGAAACCGAAGGAATGTTCGACGATAAAAACCAGTCTATCGCTGTTCTCGACCGTTGGCGTCGTCCGGGAATGGAAACCTATATGCCCGGCGCTTCGCTTACAAAAGAAAATCTTTTACCTTCGACCCGATTTGTTGAAGATGGCAGTTACCTGCGTTTGAAGTCACTTACACTTTCGTACAATGTGAATAGTAACTTCCTGAAATCAATTAAATTATCGCGGTTTCAGGTTTACATAACCGGACAAAACATGCTGACGCTTACTAACTACAAAGGATTTGACCCCGAAGTAAACCAGTATGGTGGATATGCACCTGTTCAAGGGGTGGATTATGGAACTTATCCCCAATCGAAAAGCTACGTAATGGGAATCAATGTTGAATTCTAAAAAAAATCACAGTAATGAAAACAAAAATAAAAAATAGCCTTACAATTGCCATTAGTGCGTTGTTTTTCACAGCCTGTTCGTTAGACTACGAGCCTGTATCTACTTTTAGCGAATTAAATGTAGGTGGTACAACTTCATCGGGAAGTACCGTAAAATTCCTTACGAAAGCCGAAATGAAAACGCAATACGATTATATGTACAACATGTTAGCTGGCGATAAATTAGAATCATGGGGATTAGATATGTTGGTGTATGCCGACAGCCATGCCGATAATGCTTATCGTGGCGCCACCGATGCCGAATTAGCACAACTCGAGCAACAACGTCAGGATGGAAATAACAAAAATATAAACCGCGACTGGGAAAACTTGTTTGGAATGGTTGCAGCTGCCAACAGTGTTATTTGTAATATTGATTCTGTTCCCGATGCTACTTTAACGGCTGCCGAACGGAAAAAATGGAAAGCAGAAGCGTTAATTTTACGATCGATGGTTTATTTCGATATTGTAAGGCTTTGGGGCGATGTGCCATTGGTAATTACGGAACCTCCTGCAATTAATGCCAACAATATTGAAGAAGTTTATCCATTGTATTATCCAAAAAGAGATTCGTCGATAACCGTATATCGTCAAATAATCAAAGATTTAAACACTGCGCTTGAACCTGGAGGCGCTCCTGCTATTAGCAGCAACAAATTTGTACTTTCGCGCACAGTTGCGAACGCATTATTGGCAAAAATATATGCCGAGAAACCATTAAGAGACTATACCAAAGTGGTTGAATACTGTACCGAAGTTGAAAAAGATGTAACCTTAGTGCCCAATTTTGGCGATTTGTTTAATATGAATGCAACCAATACCGACTTAAAAAACCGCAATACAAGCGAAGCAATTTTTGAAATTACCTTTGCCGGAGGTGGAAATTGGTTAACGTGGATGTGTGGAATTGATCTTGCGACTTCGAGCAGTAAATACGACTGGAAGAAATGGTTTACTCCTTCACGCGACTTGATAAATGCCTTTGATGCACAAAGAGATACCGAACGTAAGAATCAAACTATTGTGCGCGCTACCGTTGATTGGAGTTTGCATTATCCTTCTAAGGATTATCCGTTTATGTATAAATATCGGTCTAAATATCACAGTGTTATAAAACTCCGTTTAGCCGATATTTTGTTACTGAAAGCAGAAGCCCTGGTTGAGCAAAATAAACTGCCCGAAGCAGCTGCAATTGTAAATACCATTCGTAAAAGAGCTAAATTAGCAAACTTGACATCCGACATCACTTCTTCGAAAGAAAAAATGGCCGATGCAGTGTTGAATGAACGTCGATTGGAACTTGCTTTCGAAGGTCAACGTTGGTTCGACTTAGTACGCACCGGAAAAGTGTACGATATTATGAATACATTAAATTCACGCGATTCAGGAAGATTGCCAATGAAAACAATAACAGAAGACAAACTTGTTTTGCCTATACCTCAAGCACAGATTGATAAAAACCCTTCGATGGTTCAAAATCCTGGCTATTAATCGAATTAATAATTTTCAATTAAAAAGTAAGAAATCATGAAAAATATTATAAAATCACTCTTGTTAGTTGCTGTGGTTGGCAGTTTCTGGGCATGTACCAACGAAGATATTGTGGTAACTTATCCGAGTTCAATACCACAGATTGACACTGCTGAAGTTACCGAAACCACCATAACCTATGGCGATTCGATACATCTGAAAATTGCTGTATCGGATAAAGTAGCGCCGCTATCCACCATCCTTATTCGGGTTGTAGTAAACAACGATATTGTGGTATCGGAAAAAGTTCGGACAAAGGGAAATCAGTCTTCATTCACAAGGGCTTATCATGTGCCCTTTGTAGCCAACCGGCCAGACAATACACCCGTTAAAGTCTATTTAACGTTGACCAACGTGAGCGGAATTGAAAAAGATTCCATCTTGAGTACAACAATAGCAAAAAGGCCGATAATTACGGATTTATACCTTGTTCCTGATTTTGGATCGGGAGCAACAACCAAATTAACGCTTGTAAATGCCGATAGTTTGATTTACAAAGCAACCGGTTTGTCACTCAGTACATCGTTTAACTACAAATTAGCTACAAAAATTAATGCCTACAAACGTATTGATTGGACAGGATTAGTTTTTGGAAAAGTAGGCGATGGTATAGGCATAATTGACCAAACCGGCGAATCAATAAATGCTACCGATGGTACTTTGGTCGGAATATCAATTTTTACTTTCGATGCATTGCAATTTAAGGCAAAAGTAGGAGGAAAACTATTAGAACCAGTAACTACTTTGGATGTTATAGCCGATTTAGTCGCAAATCCGGCATCATTAAATAACAACACCGGATTTAGAGGTGGAAATGTATATTTTGGTGAAAATGTAGAAGTTACATTTAGCGGACTTACCGGCGATATTGCCAATAACATTTCGCCTGATTATTTTGAAGTTACAGGTACAAACAAAGCTAAATTCCTTGGCAAAACCGGCTTATACAAAGCATATTACCTGACTACAGCCAATTATGTATATATTGAACCACAACCCGAAACACTTTATCCGGATGTATTGTGGGTATGTGGCACAGGATATGGCCGACCGTCAACACCTTATATTACTACCGGAAGTTGGAACTGGAATAGCCCACTCGATTATTATCCTGCACGTTTAGTTTCGCCAGGAGTTTATCAGGTTACTATGTATTGTAAAAATTCGCCAAGTACAGATGCCAACATTTATGGCAAACTTGATTTTAAATTCTTCCACAAACGAGGTTGGTGGGATGGTCACGAAACTTGGGTAGATGACTACACTGTCCAGGAACCTTTCCTGGGACCAAAAGGAGTTGGAGGAAATGTTAAGGTATTGTCGGCAACAGTTATCGAAGGAGTTTTCAAATTTACCTTGGATACAAATGCTAAAACATTAAAATACGAAAAACTGAATTAAGCCGTTTTATAGCGTCAACCAGGGGAGACGAGTTCTCACCCTGGTTGATTTATTAAATAAAAATCAACAAATTACATCCGTATGCAAAAAAATAAAATAGTAAATTTAGCTGTTTTCATAATGGTTATTTCGTTAAACTCGTGTAAAGCAGAAGTTATAAATCCTCCGGTTGATCCTCCAAAAACTGCCGATGTGGAGATGAATGTAACCACAGCTAATAAATCAATGCTATTTACGAGCATACCGCTCAATTTCAACACGAAACCGAATATGGCTATCGAGTCCACTATCTATTTAAACCCAGCTGAAAAATTTCAGTCGATTGATGGATTTGGCGCTGCAATAACAGGTTCATCGTGCTATAATTTACTCAAAATGAAGCAAGCAGATCGTACGAAACTCCTGAAAGAAACGTTCGATCCAGTTTCAGGAATGGGATACAGTTATATTCGAATTTCGATCGGATGCTCCGATTTTTCGCTCGACGAATATACTTGCTGCGACCAGCCTGGAATTGAGAACTTTGCAATTCACGAGTTAGATAAACGTGATTTATTCCCGATATTAAAAGAAATTCAGGCTATCAACCCAGGTGTTAAAATATTGGCATCGCCGTGGACACCGCCTCGTTGGATGAAAGTGAATAACCTTACTGAACGAAAACCTTTTAACTCATGGACCAGTGGTCAATTGAACCCGATTTATTATCAGGACTACGCCACCTATTTTGTCAAATTTATTCAAGCCATGGCGTCCGAAGGTTTTGTTATTGATGCTATCACCATACAAAACGAGCCACTTAACCGAGGCAACTCGGCGTCGCTCTTTATGAGTTGGCAGGAACAAGCTGCATTTGTGAAAAATGCACTCGGACCAAAGTTTGCGGCTGCGGGTATCACAACAAAAATATGGGTATTTGACCATAACTATAATTACGACAACATTGCCGATCAAGTTGGTTATCCGGTAAAAATGTATGCCGACCCCGAAGTGGCAAAATACATTGATGGCGCTGCGTACCATGCTTATGGAGGCGACAAAAGTGAATTATTGAATGTTCACAATGCTTTTCCGAACAAAAATCTTTATTTCACCGAAATGTCAATCGGCTCATGGAATTATTCCTTCGATGGCGATTTAATGTGGAGTATGCGCGAAATCGGAATTGGCACACTGAATAATTATGGAAAAGTAGTCATAGTTTGGAACTTTATGCTCGACGAAAATGGGGCGCCAAATCGTCCCGGAGGTTGCACAACCTGCTATGGAGCGGTTGATATTAGCACGAAAGATTACGCAACACTCGACCGCAAATCGCATTTCTATATGATTGGTCATTTATCGAAAGCTATTTCGCCAAATGCCATACGAATTGGCACCAAAGGATTCACAACCAGCGGGCTGTATCTGACTGCTGTTGAAAATACCGATGGAACTTATGGCTTGGTCTTGCAAAACGACACCCAAGCTGCTATTAAAGTTACTATTGACGACAATACGCATTCTTTCACCTACAACATACCTGCAAAAAGTTTAGTTTCTGCTCGTTGGAAGAAATAAATCCATTATTAACACAAAAAAACATTGAGTCCACTCCGAAAAGTCCGAGCAGAGAGTTTTAGTTGATTAATAATTTGTTTAAAAAAGTCATATAATTTATGGTAACTACTCAGCGCCCTAATAAATTTGACAATAATTAGGGTCTGCTGAAAAGTATTTTATGCCACCGAGTGGCTAAATTTGAATAACCCCCAGTGAGCATGGCAATATTGGGGGATAATGAAACAATCCTCTCCTTTTGATTTTCAGTTCGATTTTGTCGAACTGAAAATCAAAAGGTTATAAAATAAAAGGTGCTGAGTAGTTACGTTATTTCCTATCAAAACAGTGCTTAATTTTATGAAAAAAACAATAGCATTTTGCCTATTACTCTTCCAATTATTTATATTGAACAAAAATATTTATGCAGATGAGAATGTAACAGCTTTTGCATCAGGCGCAGATGTAAGCTGGATAACACAAATGGAGTCGGCAGGAATAAAGTTTTATACCACCGAAGGTGTGCAAACCGAAGGCATGAAATTGCTTAAATCGCTGGGAATGAATTCTGTTCGACTGCGTGTTTGGGTTAACCCTCCCGATGGTTGGTGCAATGCCACCGATTTACTTGTTAAAGCTAAACGAGCAAATGATTTAGGAATGCGTATAATGATTGATTTTCATTACAGCGATTGGTGGGCGGACCCAAGTAAGCAAAATAAACCTGCAGCATGGTCAACGTTAAATCTTGCTGATTTAAAATCGGCTGTTGGTAATCACACACGCGAGGTGCTGAATTTGTTGAAAACAAATAATATAACCCCCGAATGGGTTCAGGTTGGAAACGAAACCGGCAATGGAATGCTTTGGGAAACCGGTAAAGCATCCGTTTCGATGGCAAATTATGCTGCGCTGAATAATGCCGGCTATGACGCCGTTAAAGAAGTTTTTCCATCGGCAAAAGTTATTGTTCATCTACACAACGGTTACGATAGCGCCATGTTTCGTTGGATTTTTGACGGACTGAAAAATAATAGCGGAAAATGGGATGTAATTGGAATGTCGCTTTATCCGAGTTGGTACAAAACGTCAAATGATTGGCAAAATGCTAACAAAGATTGCCTTGCAAATATGAACGACATGGTTGCTCGCTACGGAAAGGAAGTTATGGTGGTAGAATGCGGCATGAGTTGGGATAACGCTGCAACAGCAAAACTATTTTTGACCGATTTGATAACCAAAACCAAATCGGTGACTGGTGGTAAGGGCACCGGAGTCTTTTATTGGGAACCACAATGCTATGGAAACTGGCAGGGATATTCACTCGGAGCGTTCGACAATAATGGAATGCCAACAGTAGCAATGGATGCCTTTAAAAATATTACAAACTTACAAAATACAACTAATGATAATTTAAGGTACAAAATTGACAGTGTAAACAAACGTATTGTTTTTAATAAACCCTTACAAAGTATCGAAGTTTATAATACGACTGGAGTATTGATTTTTTCCATTACGAATCAAGATAGCTTTGCTATGCAATTGTTTTGTAAGGGAGTTAATATTATGAAAATAAGAGAGAAAGGTGATGTTGATTTACAAACTGTAAAATTTTTAAACGAATAATAGTAACTACTAAGCGCCCTGATAAATTTGACAATAATCAGCCATAGAGTTGATTGTTATGTATTTAGGCTCTGTTGAAAAAGTATAATAACTCTGATAAATAGTAATTTATAGTAATTTTTAGGTGTAAATGCAAGATTTTTGAATATAACTGACCATTTTCTTTGTACTGCAATTTCTGTTTTTATTGAAAGATGTCTTGAAGGGACTAAATATAAATAACCGTCCCGATACATCGGGAC
>DIFH01000131.1:0-5845 GCA_002427615.1 Paludibacter sp. UBA5753 | reverse complement strand
CCCACTTCGGGGCTGGGGTTCTTGGTTATTCAACATCCCCCAGTGTCGCTATGCTCACTGGGGGTTATTCACATTTAGCCACTCCGTGGCATAAAATAGTTTTTCAGCAGACCCTAAATAGTTCACAATAGAAATAATGCTTTCAGCATAATTATAGTGTATTAAATCTTAAAATTCCGATAGGTATTTGTCTGTTGTGTCCTTTTTATCTTTGATTTTCTATTGTGCCTATTGTGGTTAAATCTTTAATTTGGTAAAGTAGTACTAAGAGCCTATGCAAATGCAGAAATTCTTCTCCGAAATGTTATTTATTATAAATCTCTTTCTACCTTTGCAAAAAAACAGATATTGAAAGTTGATACGGTTCTTATAGCGTATATGAATTGCAAGTTCATCTCGTTTGAATAACTAAATAGTGTCAGAAAGAAAACTCGGTGTTTGATAAGAAAAGATCAAGGCGAACGAACCAGCAAATACACGGATTTATGTATGCGTAGTTCAATTAATAGTTTTAAGATAAGAAATTATGGATGTAAAAATTGAACCTTCGTGGAAGCAAGTTTTGCAAACGGAATTCGACAAAGAATATTTTGTCGGGTTGACTGACTTTGTGCGGAAAGAATACAAAACCAAACGAATCTTTCCTCCGGCGCCACTTATTTTCAATGCTTTCGATCATTGTCCATTCGATAAAGTAAAAGTGGTGATTATCGGTCAGGATCCTTATCACGGTGAGGGACAAGCTCATGGTTTGTGTTTTTCGGTAAACGATGGAGTGGAATTTCCGCCTTCGCTGGTGAATATTTTCAGGGAGATTGAACGCGACCTGGGAAAGCCAATGCCCAAAAGCGGAAATTTGACCCGTTGGGCAGAGCAAGGGGTTTTACTCTTAAATGCAACTCTTACCGTCCAGGCTCATCAGGCAGGTTCGCATCAGGGACGCGGTTGGGAAACTTTTACTGATGCTGTTATTCGCAAACTGGCAGAAGAAAAAGAGAATTTAGTTTTTATGCTTTGGGGAAATTATGCGCAGCAAAAAGGTTCGGTTATCAATACATCGCGACATTTGGTGCTGAAATCGGTTCATCCTTCGCCGCTTTCGGCTTATCGAGGTTTTATCGGCTGTGGCCATTTTTCGGCAGCAAACGAATATTTGAGAAAAACGGGCAGAAGCGAGATAGAATGGTAAGATTTTTAGTTTTATAAAGCTTAGGTCGGAGCGCTATAATCAAGGTATCAAAAGAAGGGTAATTAAGACCATTTGTCCTATTTTAAAATCGTAGATTAAAGATATGGCTTTACAGGAAGAATTTGAATCACAGGGAATTTTTTTGTTTAAGTAGCGACAGAAAGAAAACTCGGCGTTTGATAAGAAAACGCCGGGTTTTCTTGCAAACACTAAAAATCTAAAAAAGCCTATCGATTTACCGACAGGCTCTTTTGGTTTTATTTTTTTCAATCCTCCCTCTACTGTTTCATGACTTCCTGTTGATGGCGTATGGATTCTTCGTGAATGGCTACCAGCACTGTTTTCATAAATTCGCCATCCATATCCATTTGTTCGGCTTGCGAAACACGTTTTTGAAGAATTTCATCGTACCGTTGCGATTGCAAAATCGGCATATTGTGTTCTTTCTTGTATTGTCCTATTTCTTCCGAAACACGCATACGGCGGGCAAGCAGTTCCAATAAACTGTTATCCAATTCATCAATCTGACGGCGAAGCGCCGAAAGATTTTCCGTCGTTTGATTAGTGTCGCGGATAACCAGGGTGTTCAGAATGAAATCCAGTACTTCAGGGGTAACTTGTTGCGATGCATCGCTCCATGCTTTTTCGGGATTACAATGCGATTCAATGATTAATCCATCGAAATTCAAGTCCATTGCCTGTTGGCAAAGCGGAGCGATTAATTCCCGTTTACCGCCAATGTGGCTTGGGTCACAAATAATTGGCAGATTCGGAATCTGGCGATGCAATTCAATCGGGATATGCCATTGAGGCAGATTGCGGTAAATTTTCTTGTCGTACGAACTGAAGCCGCGGTGAATAGCCCCAATTCTGCGGATACCTGCATTGTAAATACGTTCGATAGCGCCAATCCATAAATCCAGGTCGGGATTTACCGGATTTTTAATCAGCACGGGAATGTCCAATCCTTCGAGGGCATCCGCCAAATCTTGCACGGCAAACGGGTTAGCCGAAGTGCGCGCTCCAATCCAAAGTATATCAACATCATAAGCCAACGCTTCGCGAACGTGAGCCGGAGTGGCTACTTCCACAGCGGTGTACATGCCCAGTTCGGTTTTTACGCGTTTCAGCCAGGAAAGAGCGGTTACGCCATTTCCTTCGAAACCTCCGGGTTTGGTGCGTGGTTTCCAGATTCCTGCACGGAAAATTTTAATACCGTGAGCAGCCAGCGCCCGGGCAGTTTCCATAACCTGTTCTTCCGTTTCTGCACTACACGGTCCTGATATAATAAGCGGGCGCTTTCCATCCACTCCGGGAAGTAAAATTGATTCGAGTTCCATATCTTTATTATTTACAATTTATTCATTTACTATTTGTTCATTTACAATTTATTCATTTACAATTTATTCATTTACAATTTATTCATTTACAATTTGTTCATTTACTATTTATTCATTTACTATTTACTATTTTTTGTTCTTCATTCTTCATTCTTCATTCTTCATTCTTCATTCTTCATTCTTCATTCTTCAATTTTCAAATTAGCACATTGGCAAATTGGCACATTAGCAAATTGGTACATTGGCACATTGGCACATTAGCACATTGTCACATTGGCTCATTAGCACATTGGCACATTGTCACATTGGCTCATTAGCAAATTGGCACATTAGCACATTAGCACATTGTCACATTGTCACATTAGCACATTGTCACATTGTCACATTGCGTTAATTCTTTCAAGCGCTTCGGCCAGCATTTTTTCGTTGGCACAAAGTGAAAGGCGAACGTAACGGTTTCCTTTGTCGCCAAAAATGAATCCGGGTGTGATAAATACGTTGGCATTATAGAGCGCTTTATCTGCCAATTCGCCACTATCTTTATAATTTGCGGGAATTTTTCCCCAAAGGAACATCCCTACCTGTTTTTCGTCGAAAGTGCAGCCAAGTGTTTTTAGTATTTCTTCGGCTAAATGACGCCGGTTTTTGTACAGGTCTATATTCATTTCTTTGTGCCATTCTTCGGTGTTGTTCAGGGCTGCAATTGCCGCTACCTGCATGGGTTTGAACTGGCCGCTGTCGATATTGCTTTTCACTTTCAACACCCATTCCACAAATTGTGCATTAGAAGCAAGCATACCCATACGCCAGCCGGGCATATTGTGCGATTTACTCATCGAATTCAATTCGATACAAATGTCTTTTGCCCCTTCAACCTGTAGAATACTCAGGCGGTTGTCGTTCAGAATAAAACTGTACGGGTTGTCGTTCACGATAACTATACCGTGTTTTTTACCGAAAGCCACTAATTTCTCGAATAATTCAGGGGTGGCGCTGGCTCCTGTTGGCATATTCGGATAATTGACCCACATAAGTTTAACATTGCTCAAATCCAATTGTTCTAATGCTTCGAAATCGGGTTGCCAGTTATTGTTTTCGTCCAGATCATAACTTATTACTTTTGCCTGAACCAGATTGCTTACCGACGAATAAGTAGGATAACCCGGATTAGGAACCAACACTCCGTCGCCGGGATCGAGAAATGCCATCGAAATATGCAGAATTCCTTCTTTTGAGCCGATTAGGGGTTGTATCTCGTTTGCCGGATTCAGTTCTACTTTAAACCATTTCTGATACCAGTCGGCAAAGGCTTTACGTAATTCGGGAATTCCCACATAAGGTTGGTAGCCGTGTGCATTGGCTTCGGCGGCCGATTTGCATAGCGCTTCGATAGTGGCTGCCGATGGCGGTAAATCGGGGCTGCCGATGCCGAGGCTGATGACGTTCATGCCTTTGGCATTCATTTCGGCTACTTCTTTCAGCTTGGTCGAAAAATAATATTCGCTGATTGAATTAAGCCGTTCGGCTGGTATAATTGGTTTCATGCCTAAATAATTGTTTTTTAGTTGTTACATGGAGCTCGTCCCGCCTTTGGCGTTGACTCGTTTCATATTGAGTTGATAGTTATTAGTCGATGGATGTAAATTCTTAAATTATAAGTCAAATATTAGGTGTTATTCCTTCGGGATATTCTCCCAATGTTTTCAATTCCCTGATCAACGGTTTGATGGCCATGACAGATTGTTTGTATCGTTCGAAATCGGCAAACTGGAAATCGACATAAAACTGATATTCCCATTCGTGCCCTATGATAGGCAGCGATTGAATTTTAGTCAGATTAATCCCATAAAAAGAGAAAACCGATAGTACTTTCGATAGACTTCCTTCAGAGTGAGGCAAGGTGAAAACTACCGAAGCTTTATTAATGACTTCATCTTTCTGAATTTCGTCCACTACCCACTTGTTTCCAAAAATAAGGAAACGGGTGAAATTGCGCTTGTTCGTCTCAATTTCGGTTGCCAATATGTTCAATCCATAAATTTCGGCGGCGCGAGTGCTGCAAATTGCAGCTGTACCTGACAGTTGTTTTTGGGCAATATCGCGTGCAGCTAAAGCAGTATCCTCGTGTTCCACTACCTTGATTCCCGGCAAGGTGTTCAGGAAATTTTCGCATTGCATCAACGCTATCGGGTGCGACTGTATTTCCTTTATATCATGAATATTTTGTCCGGGCAAAGCGGCAAGGCAGTGCGAAATATGTAATTTATATTCGCCTGCAATGGGTAATTTATATTCTTTCAGCAGTTCGTAGTTTTGCAGTAAACTTCCGGCAATCGTATTTTCGATAGCCATAATGCCAACGGCGTTCGGGTCTTTTTTGATGGCTGCAAATATATCGCGGAATGTTATACACGGAATGATTTCCACTTCTTCATTCTTAAAAAAATTCTCGGCCGCAATACCGTGATAGGCTCCTAAACCTCCTTGAATAGCTACTCTTTTCATATATATTTTTGTTTCGTGTTTTGTGCCTGTCTGACGGCAGTCAGGTTTCTTGTTCCACTTTCATGTCCTACATCCCTTCTTAAGGGTCTCTGGGGTTTAAAAAAAATCCCACCCGAATACTCGGGCAGGATTTTTATATGTTGTATCAAATTAATTCATTTCATGTTTACATAAGTTTATCATGCCCTTACCTGCTAAAGTAAAAGTAAAAATAAAAGTATGTAAAAAATCGGTTCATTTGTTTCGTTTTTTTAATGTGATGCAAAAGTAATGCTTTTTTGTAAATATCAAACGAAATTCAAATAAAAATGTTCAAAAATATTTCATTTTGCAATTTTATTGCCCAAATGACTCATTATTTCAGATTTCAGTTGGTCGCAGAGCAATGCCGATTTACGACTGCCTTTGGCCGAAAAACCGCCAGTAAAAGGGAAGCTAACAAGCACCAAACGCTCATTTTCTGCATCAGCATAAATGACGCTACCCATTTGCCATTGTTGAAGCGAAAAAGCCGAATGAAACTTAATTAGTTTTTTATTTTCGTCCAGAAAATCAATTCTATGCCCTGATTTTATAACTTCTACTACTTCCTGAAAAGAAAATTGTTCATTCAAATTGCATAGTTTTTCTGGTTTTTTAAATGTTATCTGAACTATTTACTATTCATCTTATTTCGGTGCGCTGCACCTTTGGGTTGTTTCGGTATTTTTATCTATACAAATATCTGGGTGCGCTGCACCTGAATTTTAAATAGACGATTAATAATGTTTTCAGGTGCGGAGCACTGTCAATATTTGTAGCTAAATCAGCA
>DIFH01000022.1:10496-11029 GCA_002427615.1 Paludibacter sp. UBA5753 | reverse complement strand
GTACTCCATGGACATTTCTTCGAGTTCATGAATGTTGGCCTGTGAGAAAAAACCTTTATCGGCAATGTACACACATTGTTCCATTCCACTTATCCTGATGGTGTTTTGCAAGGCTGACACTTCCCGAATATTCCCGGCAAGCAGGCGGTAGTAAAGTGGCTCAAGCGTGAGAGCGTCGTAGAGATAAAGAAGTACGAACTGTACTTGGAAATCCATGTTCGAATTGTATCCTTTTTGTGCCAGAGAGATGTTCTCTGACTGCAAAACCACGTCAGTAGCATCCATTAAAACGGTTCGCCGCCGGGTGTCCTTGGGTTTCATATATTCATGAATGGATTGCTGCATGCCTCCCAGTTCAAATAGCATATCGGATATTTTTTGATCGTAAATCTTTTCTTTCCAGTCCAGTAAATCCAATATGGAGGATTGTTCCAAATCAAACGGAATGTTTTTCAACGGGGATTTATAAGCTATACGACAATATACCATAAAGACAATAAATTTCCAATGCGCCGGAAAATACTTCTTCAAGC
>DIFH01000022.1:10252-10476 GCA_002427615.1 Paludibacter sp. UBA5753 | reverse complement strand
CCACTTTGCAAATCCGTATTCAAAAACCGTAATTTGTTTGTCGAAGTAAGTGTTTCTGCTTTTCTGTTTCAGTTCATTCTTTTCGGAAGGTATAAATCCGTTTTCTTCTGTAATGCTGCCAAGTATTCCAAGAGAGACTTTCCTTGATCTTCTGATCGTTTTGTCATAAACAGATTTTACGCCGTAAAGATAGTATCGTCCGTTAATTAACTTTAATTCTGTCC
>DIFH01000022.1:0-10138 GCA_002427615.1 Paludibacter sp. UBA5753 | reverse complement strand
ATTACCTATTTTTTTAGGGTTTGGGATTAATTGTCTGAAAGTAATCCCTTTTCTGGCGATGGTCTATTCATTTTCGAAGTAAGGAAGCGCTAGTTTAGTCTCGCCGCATGCAAGATAATCCCTGCTCCCATGCGATACAATCTCGTGGGAAAACGGCAGTAGATTGTGCCGGAGTTAAAGGTATATTGGATAATGTGATAGTAATTTAGTAATGCCACACGATGCAATCGTGCGGCAGCGGGGGGGGCTATACGATGCAATCGTGCAGCAGCGGGGGAGAATATTTCATTTTACGGATGAAATATCTTATTTCCCAAATGGAATATTATCCCTCCCGGATGGAATGTTTTTTACTCCCAATCTGTAGTCGGCCGGCAGGTACATATCAGGTTGCGGTCGCCATAGGCATTATCCACGCGCGCCACATTTACCCAGAATTTGTTTTCGGCTACCCAATCGGCCGGATAAGCCGCTTTGGCACGGCTGTAAGGATGATTCCATTCTTCTGAAACGATAGCATATTCAGGATGAGGCGCGTTGAGCAAGACATTATCGGTTTTGTCGGCAGTTCCGTTTTCCACTTCTTTTATTTCTTCGTAAATCCGTAACATGGCTTCAACAAAACGATCCAGCTCAGCCAACGATTCACTTTCTGTCGGTTCTATCATCAACGTGCCGTGAACAGGAAACGAAAGGGTGGGAGCGTGGAAGCCGTAATCCATCAATCGTTTGGCAATATCGGTTTCGGTTATGCCCGATACTTTAAAATTGCGGCATTCAAGAATCAACTCATGTCCCACACGTCCGTTTTCGCCGGTGTAAAGCACGCCGTAGCTGTTTTTGAGTTTAGCTGCCAGGTAATTGGCATTTAAAATGGCATATTTTGTCGATGCTGTTAATCCTTCTTCGCCCAACATACGAATATATCCGTATGTAACAGGTAAAATGCCGGCGCTACCGTAGGGCGCTGCCGAAACTGTATTTAAACCGTTTTTGGCGCTTGGTAAAAAATCTTTCAAATGTCCGGCTACGCAAATCGGACCCACACCCGGACCGCCGCCGCCATGCGGAATGGCAAAAGTTTTATGTAAATTCAGATGACAAACATCTGCGCCGATGGTTCCCGGGTTCGTCAAACCGACCTGTGCATTCATGTTGGCGCCATCCATATAAACCTGTCCGCCATTTTCGTGTATTATTTGGCACATCTCCTTAATCGTCGACTCGAAAATACCGTGCGTCGAAGGATAAGTAATCATGCAACCCAATAAATTTTCTTTGTTGGCTTTGGCTTTTTCTTTCCAATCCGTCAAATCGGTATTTCCTTTTTCGTCGCATTTTACGACAAGAATCTCCAGGCCGGCCTGATGTGCCGAGGCAGGATTTGTGCCGTGTGCCGAAGCAGGAATCAGAACAGTTTTGCGTTGTGTTTCGCCTTTCGATTCAAAATAAGCTTTAATAGTCAGTAAGCCAGCAAATTCGCCGGCGGCGCCGGAGTTGGGTTGCAGGCTGCAAGCTGCAAAACCGGTAATAACCGATAAATAATGTTCCAGTTCCGAAATCAGTTCATTGTAACCTTCGGTTTGATTTTTAGGAGCCAACGGATGTATTGCGTTGAATTCAGGGCGGCTCAAAGGCAACATTTCCGATGCGGCATTTAACTTCATCGTACACGAACCGAGCGAAATCATGGAATGAGTAAGTGAAATATCGCGGCGTTCGAGCTTTTTGATATAACGCATCATTTCCGTTTCACTGTGATATTTGTTGAAAATCTCATAAGTGAGATAGGGTGATTTTCGTTCAAAACTTTCGTCGAACGATTGTAAATTTTCCAAATCATCTTCCTCGGCATAAACGGCTGCATTGTCAACAACTGCTGCCAGTATTTCAATCAAGGTGTTTACATCGTCCATGTCGGTAGTTTCATCAAAGCTGATTCCGATTTCTCCGGTTTCGAAATAGCGGAAATTGACTTCGTATTCCAGCGCTACGGATTTGAAATGCTCTATTGAAATATTTTCAGGAAGAGTGATTTTCAATGTATCGAAGAAATTCTCGTTTTCTTGCGTGTAACCATAGACGGGAAGAATCTCGTTGATGTAGGTGGCAATGGCATGAATGCGCCGGGAGATGGTTTTCATTCCATCGGCGCCGTGATATACGGTGTACATGCCTGCCATTGAAGCTAATAAAGCTTGTGCGGTACAAATATTTGAGGTGGCTTTTTCGCGTTTGATATGTTGTTCGCGGGTTTGCAAAGCCATGCGCAGGGCGGATTTCCCGTTGGCATCTTTGCTTATGCCTATAATCCGTCCGGGCATATCGCGTTTGAATTCATCGCGCGTAGCAAAATAAGCTGCAGCCGGACCGCCAAAGTTCATGGGTATTCCCCAGCGTTGGGTCGAGCCGAAAGCAATATCGGCGCCCCATTCGCCCGGAGGAGTTAGCAATGCCAGACTCAGGATATCGGCTGCTACGGCTACCTTGCAGTTTTTATCATGCGCTTCGGTTACGAAACCGGCATAGTTTTCAATACTTCCATCCGAATTCGGATACTGAACAATGGCGCCGAAATGTTTATCACTGAATTTACAGGAAGCGTAATTTCCAATTTCCAACTTGATTCCCTGCGCTTTGGTTCGGGTTGCGATTACAGCCAAGGTTTGCGGAAATACATTTTTATCCACAAAAAGAATGTTAGCTTCTGTTTTTACCTGATCGCGGCTGCGGAGATTATACATCATGGTAGCGGCTTCGGCGCCGGCTGTAGCTTCGTCAAGCAGCGATGCATTGGCGAGCGGGAGTCCCGTAAAATCGGAAACAGCGGTTTGAAAATTAAGCAAAGCTTCGAGTCTTCCTTGCGAGATTTCAGCCTGGTAAGGCGTATAAGAAGTATACCACGACGGATTTTCGAAAATATTACGCATGATCACGGCCGGAGTAACGGTGTCGTACCAACCTTGTCCGATATAAGAAGTATAGACTTTGTTTTTGGAAGCAATTCCGGCAATATGTTTTGCAAACTGATGCTCGGTAAGCGGTTCGGGCAGTTCAATCGGATTTTTGAGCCTGATATCATTCGGAATAGTTTGGTCTATCAGTTCTTCGAGCGACTTTACACCTATCAACTGAAGCATTTGGGCTTCTTCCTTTTCCGAAACACCTATGTGCCGGCCTTTTAGCATATCTTTCATGTGGGAGAAAATTATATGGGTTTGGATACCAAAAGTAGTGTTTCTTTTGGAAAAAAACCTGAAATAAGAAAAAAAGATTTCAACAAAATAAGGCATTTACACAAAGATTTCAACTTGTAAGTTATGGGGCAATAAAGTTTTAATTAGAAATATTTTGCCGCTGTTTTCGGTTGATTTATTTCCATTGCAAAATCAAAAAATTGTATCTGCGATAAACCTATTCAGTATTTATTTGTTTACCGGTTATGTTGTAAATCTTAAAATTATGTTGCACGATATACGAAAACAGTATGAATTTTCTGTATTGACCGAAAAAGATGTTCATTCAAATCCTTTTGAACAATTCAAATTATGGTTGCAAGCGGCTATTGACAGTGAAGAATCCGAACCTACCGCTATGGTTGTTTCGACAGTCGACAGCCATTGGCAGCCTCATTCGAGAGTTGTTCTGCTGAAAGATTTTTCTGAAAACGGGTTGACATTTTATACCAATTACGAAGGAAATAAAGCAAGGCAAATAGCCGAAAACAACCGTGTTTCAATGCTGTTTTTCTGGCAAACCCTTGAAAGGCAAGTCAGGATTACAGGCAAGGCGGAGAAGTTGCCTGAAAATGTGTCGGTTGATTATTTCAAGTCGCGTCCGGTCGACAGCCGGTTGGGAGCTTGGGCTTCGCCGCAAAGCAGGGTTATTGAAAATTATGAAGTCTTAGACACGCGGTACGATAATTATAAAAAACAATTCGGCGAAAATGTACCAAAACCTCCCCATTGGGGTGGATACCTGGTACGTCCCTTGACTTTTGAATTCTGGCAGGGACGGCCTAACCGGTTGCACGACAGGTTGTATTTTAGTTTGATCAATGAAAATGAGTGGAAAATTGAAAGATTAGCGCCGTAATAATATACAAACCTCCTGCAAATGGAGGTTCGGGGGGAATGAAAGTTTACCGTGCTTATACAATTAACTTTACAGGATGGCAGTTTTTAAGCTTTCTTAGCTTGGACGGGAGGGTTGGGGGTCTCGCAACTTTGAAGTATCTTTGCATAAAATTTCAATCCACATACGATGCAATTTACCGATTTCAATATAAATACACCTTTAGCCAATGCCCTGAGCGACCTGCAAATTACCCAACCTACTACCATTCAGGAAAAAGCTTTTCCCGTGATTATGTCGGGAAGGGATGTTGTGGGAATAGCACAGACCGGAACAGGGAAAACCATCTCTTATTTGTTGCCTTGTTTACGCCAGTGGAAATTCTCGAAGGAGAAAAATCCTACCATACTGATTGTTGTCCCGACACGAGAGCTTGTTTTACAGGTTGTCGACGATGTGGAAAAACTGGCGAAATACATGCAAATTCGCGTGGCAGGTGTTTATGGTGGGGTAAATATGGTGCAACAAACTCCACTCATACTGGCCGGATTGGATGTGCTGGTGGCTACTCCTGGTCGGTTGCTCGATTTTGTATTGAACGGCAGTTTGAAACTGAAATCAGTGAAGCGTTTTATCATTGATGAAGTGGATGAAATGTTGAATCTCGGTTTCCGACCGCAATTAATTCGTATCATCGACTTATTGCCAATAAAGCGCCAGAACCTGATGTTTTCGGCAACCATCACCGAAGAACTGAAAGTTTTTATTGCCGATTTTTTTGTCGATCCGCTCGAAATTGAAGCCGCACACACAGGGACGCCACTCGAAAACATCAAGCAAGCCGGCATTAAAGTGCCGAATTTCAATACGAAAATAAATTTACTCGCATTTCTACTGAAAACGCATCCTGAGTTTGCCAAAGTGTTGGTCTTTGTTTCGACTAAAAAAATGGCCGATGATGTGTTCGAAAGAATTTCTCCCCTGTTTCCCGAAACTATTGGCGTTATTCACTCCAATAAATCGCAAAACAATCGTTTCGAAGCATTCAGATCATTCAACAACAATAAATTACGTGTGTTGATTGCTACCGATATCGTTGCCCGCGGACTTGATTTCGACGATATAACGCATGTGGTAAATTTTGATATGCCCGAAGTTCCCGAGAGTTATATGCACCGTATTGGCCGTACGGGACGCGCTGATAAAAAAGGGGTTGCATTGGCGTTTATTACTAAAGCCGATACCGATTATCGCAAAAACATAGAAGAATTAATGGGTATCAAAATACCCATGATGAAAATGCCTGAAGAAGTTGACATTTCGAAAGAACTCACCGAAGACGAATTGCCCAAAGTGACTATGAAAAATGTATTGGTAACTTTGCCTAAAAAAGAAGAAAACGGTGCGGCTTTTCACGAGAAAAAGGACAAGAATAAAAAAGTGAATATGAAAGTACGTCGGGCGGAAGCGATGCGTAATAAATACGGGAAACCCAAATCGAGAGGACAAAAGAAAAAATAGCTCAATGAAGATAATTACCGAAGAATCAATACAGGAAGCCGCAGCATGTCTGCGTAACGGTGGTTTAGTAGCTTTTCCTACGGAAACGGTTTACGGCTTGGGCGCTAATGCGCTTAATCCGTTGGCTGTTGCTAAAATATTTGAAGCCAAACAACGCCCCACTTTCGATCCGTTGATTGTGCATATTTCCGACATCTGCCAACTTAACCAGCTATTTGCAGCGCCAATTGAGCCTTTAGTTTATGAACTTGCCAAACATTTTATGCCTGGTCCGCTCACCATTGTTTACAAAAAATCGACCATTGTTCCCGATTTAATCAGTTCGGGCTTGGATACTGTGGCTGTGCGAATGCCGGCTCATCCGTTGGCTCATAAATTAATCCGACTTGCCGGAGTGCCTGTTGCAGCGCCAAGCGCCAATCGCTTCGGACAATTAAGCCCCACAAGTTATAAGCATGTGGTAAAGCAAAAAATGAAAATCGATTATCTGTTAGCCGGCGATGATATCGACCATTTGGTAGGGATCGAATCGACTGTAGTGATGGTGGAGAATAACCGTTGCACCATTTTACGCCCTGGAATCATTACGGCAGAAGATATTTCGAAAGTATTGCCCAATATCCGGGTGGAAGTAGCGCAACATAATGATAAAATCAATTCGCCGGGGTTGCTCAACAGCCATTATTCCCCCTTGAAACCCTTATTTTTTCTCGATAAAACGCAGACCGGACTTCCTGCGGATTCGGGGGTTATTTTACATAAGAAACGGGATGAAAAACTCAAGGTAAGTAAGATAATTTACACATCGGAACGAGGTAATTTAATTGAAATTGCCGCAAATCTCTTTACCAGCCTGCACGAAATGGAAGATGACCCGGATGTAAAACAAATTTACATCGAGCGGGTTATCGAAAAAGGAATCGGTATTTCCATTATGGATCGGCTGAAAAAAGCGACTTACCAATACAGGGAGCAGTAACAAAAAGTAATTGTTTCAGCCTCTTGTGAATACCAGCTTGTTTTCGGTTGACATTTGCGGACTGAACCAGTAGTTCTCAGAATTAAAGCCTTTCAGGTCTTCCACGGTTTCAATTTGATTTTCGATAATATAACGTGCCATCAGTCCTCGTGCTCTTTTGGTGTAGATAACTATTTGCACGTATTTATCATTTTTGAATTCATAAAACTCCACATCAATAACATTTACATTTTTGCCTTTTAAATCCAGTGTTTTATAATATTCCATCGAAGCCAGATTCAGGATAATTCGGGGCTTACCTGATTCTTTCAATGCTTTGAGGACTGAATTGGTCACATTTTCTCTCCAGTAAGCGTATAAGTCGTTTCCAAAAGGATTTTGTAGTTTTGAACTTACTTCAAGCCGGTAAGGCTGAATCAGGTCAAGCGGACGCAAAACGCCATATAGTCCGGATAAAATGCGTAAATGAGATTGGGCATAATCAAAATCTTTATCCGAAAATTCTTTTGCGTTCAGTCCCCTGAAAACCTCGCCATCAAAAGCCAGTACTGCTTGTTTTGAATTTTCGGGTGTAAACGGTTGATGCCAGTTGAAGTAACGGTCGAAATTCAGATTGGTAAGATGTACGTTTGTGTTTAGAAGACTGCTTAATTCATAAGGGGTTAACTTGCGCATTAACTCCACAATCTGTTCTGCTTCAGACATGAATTCCGGTCGGGAATACTTCGGGGTAGAAGTTGGCGTTTTAAAATTTTGAATTTTTGCAGGTGAAAGTATAATTATCATCTAACGTATCAATTCCTTCTGAATGAGTCTCTGTTTAATTGCTTAATTGAAAAATACAGGCAGATATTTGCTTTAATGATTATCCGAAAAAGCTTCTAAAGTTTCAAATAAACTATTTCGGTGCGCTGCACCTTTATTTTTATTCGGGATATTATTTCTCCCAATATAACGGTGCGCTGCACTTGTCAACAAAAGGAAAGAGTCCCGGTAAATTGGTAAAAAATACAAGCAGAAAAAGCACAAAGGTGCAGCGCACCGAAATATAAATTAGGACACATTACGGATAATCATTTTCTTTTTTATTTTTTCTTTCGGCAAGTTTTTCCTTTACCAATTCAGGTAGCTCAACTGGCTGCCGGGCAACCGGAACACCGACAGCTTCGAACGCTGCTATTTTTTCGGCAGCAGTTCCGCTTCCACTTGATATGATGGCGCCGGCATGTCCCATGCGTTTATCAGGAGGCGCAGTTTGTCCGGCGATAAAGGCTATCACGGGTTTTGTGATATGTTCCTTGATATATTGAGCTGCCCGTTCTTCAGCATCGCCGCCGATTTCACCAATCAACACAATAGCCTCTGTTTCGGGATCATCTTCGAACATTTGCAAAAGTTCCTGATAATAGAGTCCGGCTACAGGATCGCCGCCAATACCAACACAAGTACTTTGTCCCAAACCACTGTTGGTAAGTAAACTAACCATCAAATAAGTCAGTGTGCCACTGCGGCTCATTAAACCTACATTTCCTTTTTTAAAGATATTGCCCGGAAGAATTCCAATTAACGATTCGTCGGGCGTTATAAGTCCTGGACAATTGGCTCCGATAAGTTTTACACCTTTCTTTTTGAGATAATTGGTGGCTTTTACCATGTCGAGTGTTGGAACACCTTCCGAAATACAGACAACCAGTTCGATTCCTCCATCTGCCGCTTCGAGAATAGCATCGCCAGCCAGTGGCGCCGGTACAAAAATTACGGAAGTATTGGCGCCTGTTGCTTTTACGGCATCTTCCACCGTATTGAAAACAGGAATATCGTGTATGGTTTGTCCACCTTTGCCTGGCGATACACCGGCAACAATATTGGTCCCGTATTTTTTCATTTTTCCGGTATGAAAGCTACCATCTCGTCCGGTAATTCCCTGAACGACCAATTTTGTGTTTTTATTGACTAATATGCTCATGTTATTATTTTATTTCTTGTATTATGTTTTTATGTCCTGAGTTTCGTACTTGCCTGAAGGCAGTCAGGTTTAGTGTTTCGTGAATTTTTTGATTTCAATCATAGCATCATCTAATTAACTAACCTTATAGCTTCCTGTGCTGCTTCGCTTAACGATCCGACAGTTGGTAAGTTTTTTTCCTTGATAATGCGTAAGCCTTCTTCGGCATTGGTTCCGGACAGTCGAATAACGATGGGAATATTTACTTTCATTTGATCTAAAGCAGTTATCAGTCCACGAGCTACATCATCGCAACGTGTGATACCGCCAAAAATATTGATCATAATCACTTTTACATTTTTATCGGACAGGAGCAAATTCATTGCGTCAATTACTTTTTGAGGACTCGAACTTCCACCGATGTCGAGGAAATTTGCCGGATTACCTCCGAAATATTTTATAACATCCATGGTAGCCATGGCTAATCCCGCACCGTTGACCATGCAACCAATGTTTCCATCTAAACGGATATATGTTAAACCGCTGTTTTTGGCTGCAATTTCTTTCTTTTCGTCTTCGGTAGGTTCGTTGATGGCTTCTATTTCTGGTTGGCGATACAGGGCATTATCATCGAAATTCATTTTTCCATCCAATGCGAGCAATTTTCCATCGTTGGTAACAACTAATGGATTGATCTCAACCAAGGACGCATCGGTGTCAATGAAAATTTGATATAATTTTCGGAATAAATCTACGGCTTGTTTTACGAGCGACATGTCCCTGAAAAGTTTGAAGGCAATTTTACGGGCGAGGAAATCGGACATTCCTAAATCGGGGTCGATAACAAATTTGTAAATAGCGTCGGGGTTTTCTTTGGCTACTTCTTCTATTTCGACGCCACCTTCGGCGCTTGCCATAAAAATGACCGATTTGGAGTTTCGGTCAATGGTAAGCCCGACATAAAATTCGGAATTGAATTTAACGCCTTGAGCCACCAGTACTTTCCCGACCGTGTAACCCTTGATATCCATGCCCAGTATTTTGCCGGCCGCAGCGCGTGCTTCCTCGATTGTCCGGACAAGCTTAACGCCGCCGGCTTTTCCCCGACCTCCGGCATGTACTTGTGCCTTTACCACGACGGGCATTCCTAATTTTTGGGCAGCAGCTGCTACTTCGTCAACGGTATAGCATAGGGTCTCGTTTGTTACCGGAATGGAGTAACGTGAGAAAATTTCTTTTGCTTGATATTCGTGAATTTTCATTTATAAATAAAGTTTTATTACTCAAAATATTTCCGACTCGGTTTTTTGATATTTGAAAAAATGTTTATCAGTATATGATTGGAGTAACGTTTTTAAGATAAATATTTTTAATTAAATACTTAACATATTTCATGCTAAAGTTGTTTAGTGCATATTAATTAAAAATTTGATATAAATTCAGATTTAACACAATTATAGTTTAATGAAAAAGGTTAAAAAGATAGTAAAGCGCTAAATAGAATTTATAAACAAATTCTATTTAGGGTCTGCTGAAAAAGTATAATGAGTCTGATAAATAGTAATTTATAGTAATTTTTTAGGTGTAAATGCAAGGTTTTGAATATAACTGACCATTTT
>DIFH01000023.1 GCA_002427615.1 Paludibacter sp. UBA5753 | reverse complement strand
GAATTTGAAAGATAAGGTACTAAAACATAACAAATGAGTGTAATGTGTATTTTAACGTTTAAATCACTGAACTTTCGAAGCCCAGTGAGCTCGTGTGTGATAAGGCTTTCAAGCGCTTTTTAAGGTGTTCGTTTTCAGAGAATCGATTTTTCATTAACGTTTCGATACTTGAATTGGGAATTACCGGCAACTGATGTCGTGACATTGTGAAACTTGACAATAATTCAAGATCACTTGAAAAATACTTACAAAGGATTGTTTAATCAAAAAAAAGAACTAATTTTGCAGTCCAATTTTAGCGTAATCTCTGACAGAATAACGAGAAGTCTGTGAATATTGCGCATTAATTATATAAAAAAGAGCAAAATGGATTTAATTAAAGTTGCAGAACAAGCATTTCTTGTTGAGAAATCGCATCCGGCATTTAAAGCAGGCGACACCGTAACGGTAGCTTACCGAATTATTGAAGGAAACAAAGAACGTATTCAGGAATTTCGGGGCGATGTAATCAAAATCGTTGGTCACGAAAACAAAAAACGTTTTACCGTTCGTAAAATGTCAGGAAACGTAGGAGTTGAACGTATTTTCCCATTAGATTCACCGTTTATCGAAAGCATTACCGTGAATAAACGGGGTAAAGTACGTCGTGCTAAATTGTATTATTTACGTGCGCTTACCGGTAAAAAAGCCCGTATCAAAGAAAGACGCGTTTAATTTCGCCAGCAAAAACATGAAAAAGAGAGAAGTTCGCACAGTGGATTTCTCTCTTTTTTGTTAATTTATACATTCGTCTGTTTTACGGATATTTAAAAAAGAGTATATTTGCCATGTTTAATTGTAGTGAGGCAGAGTTTATTGCGTAAAGTAATTATTATTTAATTGATATACAGTTATGAATATATTTAAGGAGGTAGGAAGGTATGTTTTGCTGATGAAGCGTGTGCTGGTTCTCCCCGATCGTTGGTCTATGTTTTTCCGTCAGTTTCCCAAAGAACTTGAAAAGTTGGGTTTACAGTCGTTGCCCATTGTCATTATTATTTCGACATTTATTGGCGCCATCATGACTATTCAAACAAAATTAAATACTGAAAACCCGCTGCTACCTGCTTACAGTACCGGCTTGGTTACACGCGACACCTTGTTGCTCGAATTTTCGTCAACCATTTTATGTTTGATTTTAGCAGGTAAAATCGGGTCTAATATTGCTTCCGAAATCGGGACCATGCGTATAACCGAACAGATTGATGCCCTTGAAATCATGGGTGTTAACTCGGCAAATTACCTGATTCTGCCAAAAGTCATTGCTTTTGTGGTGATGATGCCATTTCTGGTTATTTTTAGTATGGCAGTGGGATTGATCGGAGGTTACCTGGTCGGAGTTTTTAGCGATGTAATCACCACCGCCGATTATTTGCTTGGTATTCAATATGCTTTTATTCCTTATTATGTGTTTTATTCTCTTGTTAAATCGTTGGTTTTTGCATTTTTGATATCGTCGGTTGCAGCGTATTATGGTTATTATGCGAATGGCGGTGCGCTTGATGTAGGTAGAGCAAGTACCAATGCCGTGGTAAACAGCAGTATTTTAATATTGTTCTTTAATTTATTAATTACGAATTTAATGCTTAATTAATTGATAACTGGTGATTTTCAGGACTCCAAACCTTCAAACTTTCATCTCTCGCCAAAGGCGATACAAACTCTTAAACTGACATGATAGAGGTAAAAAATATAGATAAATCGTTCGATGGAAATCATGTGTTGAAAAATGTCTCGGCAGTTTTCGAAGATGGCAAAACCAATATGATTATTGGCGCGAGCGGTTCGGGTAAAACGGTATTGATGAAAAGCATTATCGGACTGCACCGCATCGACAAGGGCAGGATTGAATACGATGGACGCAATTTGCCCGATATGCGGATGAAAGATATACGCGTGTTGCGTCGCGAAGTGGGCATGCTTTTTCAAGGTTCGGCTCTTTTCGATTCTCTCTCGGTACTCGAAAATGTAATGTATCCACTCGAAATGTTTTCGCCCGTTTCGAAAGAAGAAATGGAAATCAGGGCTCGCTTTTGTTTGAAACACGTAAATCTCGAAGAGCAATCCTTTAAACTGCCTCCGTCTGAAATTAGTGGCGGCATGCAGAAACGTGTAGCCATTGCCCGCGCTATTGCCCTGCAACCCAAATATTTGTTTTGCGACGAACCCAACTCTGGTCTTGACCCCAAAACATCGCTGATTATCGATCGCCTGATTCATGATATTACTGTGGAGTTTAATATTACAACTATTATCAATTCACACGATATGAATTCCGTTATGGAAATTGGCGAAAATATTATTTTTATCAACAAAGGGGAAAAAGAATGGGAAGGAACGAAAGACGATATTTTTCATGCCGATAACGAAGAACTGAATAACTTTGTTTTCGCTTCGGAACTTTACAAAAAAGTAAAAATTGCAAATCAATGAAAATAATATCGTATAACGTAAACGGACTTCGGGCTGCCTTGACCAAGGATTTTACGGAATGGCTGCGGGTTGAAAATCCCGATGTGCTTTGCTTACAGGAAACTAAAGCCCAACCCGACCAGATTGATACCATGCTTTTTGCAGAATTGGGATACACATCTTATTTCCATTCGGCTGAAAAAAAAGGATACAGCGGTGTGGCAATTCTCACCAAAATAGCTCCCGACAATGTAGTGGTAGGCATGAATCATCCGCGTTACGACGCCGAAGGACGCGTAATTCGCGCCGATTTCGGCGATTTGTCGGTTATCTGCGTGTATATTCCTTCGGGTTCGTCGGGCGACGAACGGCAGGCTTTTAAAATGGACTTTCTGGAAGCATTTTTGCCTTTTATTGAAGAAGTTCGCAAAACCCGTCCAAATCTGGTGGTTTGCGGCGATTATAATATTTGTCATAAACCCATCGATATCAATCATCCCGAGCGGCAAATCGGAGTCTCGGGTTTCTTGCCCGAAGAACGTGAATGGATGGACAGATATGAAGCAACGGGGATGGTTGATTCGTTCCGCGTTTTCGACCAAAGCGCCGAAAAATACAGTTGGTGGAGTTACCGTGGCGGAGCGCGTTTCCGCAATGCTGGCTGGCGTATCGACTATCACTGGGTAAGCGAATCCTTGCGTGGACGTTTGAAATCGGCGGCTATACTCGTCGATGCAGTTCACTCCGATCATTGCCCGGTAGTTGTGGAGTTGGATTAATCGTTCTCAACCTTTGTCGTTCTTTGTTGTTGAGCAATAATGACGAATGACGACAAATAACAATATATCGGTATGCGCCCTCTCAACTCGGAATATTGAACAAGAAACGCAAAAACACGAAACATCGAACGAAAGAACTTTTTTCTGCAAATATCTCGTTTTTAATTTTAAAAAACAATAAAACTTAGATGCCAAGATAGTTAAGACCTAAAATGTTTTTAACTTTGCTCGTTCAAAAAAAATTAAACAATAACTCATGAAACTGAATCCTTTCAAGTTTATTTTATTAATCAGTATAATTATTACATTCTCATCGTGTAACTGGTTGGATGCTAATGATACCGAAGTCTCATCAAATCCTAGGTTTATTTCATTGACTTTTGCTGCAAATGATTCTGTTCCAGGGTTGAAGTATGCCGTATTTACGTTGGAATGGGATGACCAACTCAGGGATTCGGTGATTGTAAACCTCGATTCGTTGCCTTATCAAACAGATATTACCAAAGTTATTCCTACTTTCAGCTTTTACAGTTCGGCAAGAACTTATGTTTATCTTGCCGATACGCTGGGATTAGGTACTATCAGCGATACAATCGTCCTGTCAGGAAAAGACACCCTTAATTTCGAAAGGGTAGTAAAAATACGTAATATTGCTGCTGATAAAATAACCGAAAAGCCGTATCATATCAAGGTAAATGTGCATCAGGTAGAACCGGAACTGTATGTGTGGAATAAAATTGCAGATAATATTTATTCTCACTCGGGGAGTTTGCAAAAAGCAGTGTATTTCAACAACCAAATCTTTTTGTATGTCTCAACAAGTGTAAAGAATTATCTGTATTCTTCAACCGATGGCGTTACCTGGACGGATCAGACCAATGCGTTTACGAATTTGCCGTTGAACAGTATGATCCGGGTGATAGTTGAGTTTAAAAACAAACTATATTTGCTCAGCGACGACGATAAATTGTATTCTACATCAGATGGTTACGAGTGGATGAGTGAGAATGGAGATATTTCGGACAGTAATTATAAATTTCAGACTCTGTTGTTCGAGTTAAATGGAAAACTCTGGTCGATAATGAAATCGGATGTGGATAATGCGTATCGTTTTGCCAATTCCGGAGATGGGAAAACTTGGGTTGTATATGGTCAGATTCCTGCTAACTTCCCGGTTGGCGATTTTTCGGCATTATCGTTTACTTCCAGAACCAAAAAACCCAAAGCTTTGATAGCTGGTGGTTACACCGCATCTGGCCAGCTTTTGAATAATATATGGAGCACTGAAAACGGAACTTATTGGGTCGATTTCAGTACCGAAAATACCACCCTGGGTTCACTTTCGGGGGCAACTATTATTCCGTATAATGACAAACTATTGTTATTTGGAGGTTTGGACAGCGATGGTTATGTTGTTGAAAATCAGTATATGGAATCAATTGACGAAGGATTAAGCTGGAGTGTGCCCGATACATTGTATAACAGGCTACGCCAGGTAAATATTTCGTCGTCGGGAGATACCACCTATATCGATTACCAACCAAGGGCGTACCAATCGGTTCTGAATGTTGTAGTTGAACATCCGGATAAAGATTATACCGATTATTTTATTTATTTAATTGGAGGTGTAAATCCCCGTGAATCAAAAGTTTATAAAGATGTGTGGGTGGGTAAACTCAATAAATTAAGTTTTATTCGATAGGATGACTAAACCGAATATCAAAAGGGAATACAACAAAGCATTCCCTTTTTTGTTGGTTTTTATTACCTTTGCAGCACAAAAAAGCTAAAACAAATGAATAAACAAATACACAACACGGCTAAAACAATCCGGTTTCGTCGTTGGAGCCGGGCGCACTATGCCGTGTTTGTAAGTTTATCGTGTGCCGTATCTATAGGCTTTCTTTTGGCGTCGGTGAGCGATAAGTCCTTGCAAAAGGCCAAGAACCAAATTGTTTTTAACAGCGCTTCGGCATTTGACAGGAATGAGAATGATGAACAAACCTATGTAATTCAGCCCGAATCCGTTTTTCTTCATTTGCAGGGAAATATTATTTCAAATCAAACTTCGGACAACGCGGCTGCGCGCGGTCTTCATCTTTATATTCAATCTGTAACGGTTGGAACGGGTCAATTCCTGTTTCAACCGTTTTTTATTTAAAAAGAATTATGAGAAAAACTTTCGTTTTGAGCTTGTTAAGCTGCATGTCTTTTGTTCAGCTCACTCTTGGTCAGGCAACAGCTGATACTTTGTCGGTTGATTTAAAAAGCATTGATGTAAATGCCTCCCGAAATAATCTTTATTCGGGCATGGGTCGTGTGCTGACAGTTGTCGACCGGAAAGCAATACAACAAATGCCTGTGCAAAATATAGATGAACTGCTTGAGTCGATTTCGGGAATCGATATTCGTCAACGGGGAGTAGGCGGAACCCAATCGGATATCAGCATTCGGGGTGGGTCGTTCGATCAGGTGTTGGTGTTGCTCAATGGAGTCAATATTACCGATCCGCAAACGGGACATTATAACTTAGACATTCCGGTTGACTTGTCCGATATTGTTCGCGTGGAATTATTACAGGGTTCGGCAGCGCGTGTTTATGGCCCGAACGCCTTTAGCGGCGCCATTAATATCGTTACCGAAAAAAACGAGAAAAAATTATTGTCGGCGCAGCTTTCAGCCGGAAGTTTTGAAACATTTAATCAAAGTATTTCCGGCGGAATAGGCAATGATAAAATTCAGACTTTTGCTTCGGTTACCCACAAAAACAGCAAAGGCTATACCGATAATACCGACTACGATATTCTCAATGTATATTCTCAATCGGTTTTACGAACCGATAAAGCAGGGAAATTTGATTTACAATTGGCTTATCAACAAAAATCCTATGGCGCCAATGGCTTTTATTCGCTGAAATATCCGAATCAGTTCGACTATACGCAAACTTTTTTTGCAGCGCTTCACTGGTCGTATATCAGGGAAAATGTAAATTTGACTGCGCAAACCTATATGCGTAAACATTACGACCGGTTCGAGTTGTTTCGTGATTTTGAAGGAGCTTTGCCTTTTTATACGGGACACAATTACCATTTAACGGACGTTGCCGGAGCAAAAGCGGCAGCTACACTTCAATCGGGTACCGGGAAAGTTACATTGGGGATCGATGTGCGTAATGAGCATATTTACAGTACGGTACTTGGTGAAACCCTCATACAGGCGGTTGATAATGTTTTTGATAATAACAACCCGTTTACTAAAGAAGATAACCGTTTACTCACCACGGCATTTTTCGATTATTCAAAAAATATCAATTCATTTTATTTGTCGTTCGGCGTGGCAACTACGTTTAACACCCGGTTCGGGACATCGGGTTTTGGTGGTTTCGACATTGCTTATGTGCCCAACGAACAGATACGCTTGTATTTTTCGGCTAATACGGCTGTCCGATTGCCAACATTTACCGACTTGTATTATCAGAGTGCGACGCAAATTGCCAATCCTGATTTGCAACCCGAGAAATCAAAAACCTTTGAATTGGGAATGAAATACGACAGGAAAAATTTGAAATGGGGTAGCTCTGCTTTTTACAGAATCGGAAATAATATTATCGACTGGGTAAAAAGTCCCGATTCCACTAAATGGGAAAGTAAAAACCTGACAAACGTGAATGCTTTTGGGGTGGATGCTATGGCGGAATATGTTTTTAATAAAGGATTCCTGAAAAAAACAGGATTTTCTTATTCGTATCTTTCGCTTGATAAAAAGGCTGTTGATTTTGACTCGAAGTATGCGCTCGATTATATGAAACATAAAGCAATTTTAAGTGTGCAACATAACATATGGAACAGGCTTGCTGCTCTTTGGAAACTTGGTTATTACGACAGAGCTGGTGATTATACCGATTTTGTAACCGAACAAAAGGTGAATTACAAACCATACCTGATGGCGGATATCCGTTTATCATGGACAGCTAAAAGATATGAACTGTATGCCGATGCCAACAATTTGCTGAACTCGACTTACGCCGATTTTGGCGGACTTACACAACCGGACAGAAACTTCATGGCGGGCGTAAGGTTAAGATTGGAATAAACCCCGATTCTGTAAGCTTTGCTTACTTTTTAGTTATCAGTAGTTTTGCCTTGTATTTTGTATAATCTAAAGCTTCTTTCGTGTTGGGATAAGGGTTCATGCCCATCCCTGTTTTATACTTTATAAAGAGTACGAATTTTATCCTACAATTTTTCTAAACAGATTCTTCATGTTCACCAGGTCGCCGATAATTTTGTGCAAATCGGTAATGGCAATACGTTCCTGCAACATGGTGTCTCGGTAACGGATTGTTACGGTATTGTCTGCGAGAGTTTGATGATCCACGGTAATACAGAAAGGCGTTCCGATAGCATCCTGGCGACGGTAACGTTTCCCGATGGAATCTTTTTCGTCGTAGGCACATTTGAAATCGAACTTCAGGTCGTTCATAATTTCACGTGCCTTTTCTGGAAGACCGTCCTTTTTTACCAAGGGCAAAATAGCCGCTTTTACCGGAGCTAAAACCGGAGGCAAGGAAAGAACCACACGGCTGTCGCCACCTTCAAGCTTTTCTTCGTGGTACGAAGCCGCCATAATCGACAAAAACGTACGATCCACGCCAATGGATGTTTCGATAACGTACGGAGTGTACGATTGATTGATTTCAGGATCGAAGTATTTGATATTCTTGCCCGAAAATTTCTCATGGCTGCTCAGGTCGAAGTCGGTACGCGAGTGGATTCCTTCCACTTCCTTGAATCCGAAAGGCATTTCGAATTCAATATCGGTAGCGGCATTGGCATAATGCGCCAATTTGTCGTGGTCGTGGAAACGATATTTCTGGTCGCCGAGCCCAAGCGCTTTGTGCCATTTCAGGCGGAATTCTTTCCAGTGTTCGAACCATTTCATTTCTTCACCCGGACGGACAAAGAACTGCATTTCCATCTGTTCGAATTCACGCATGCGGAAAATAAACTGCCGGGCGACGATTTCATTCCGGAAGGCTTTTCCTATCTGGCAAATACCAAACGGAATTTTCATGCGTCCTGTTTTTTGCACGTTCAGAAAGTTGACGAAAATACCTTGAGCCGTTTCGGGCCGAAGGTAAATTTTCATAGCTCCATCGGCTGTAGAACCCATTTCGGTGGAAAACATCAGGTTAAACTGGCGGACATCTGTCCAGTTTTTGGTGCCGCTTATCGGACAAACCACATCGTAATCTTCTATTATGGCTTTCAATTCGACAAGATCATTGTCGTTCAACGCTTTTACAAACCGGCCGTGAATTTCGTCACGTTTAGCTTGATGTTCCATTACGCGAGGATTGGTTTGACGGAACATGTCGGCATCAAAACTTTCGCCAAAGCGTTTGGCAGCTTTCTCCACTTCTTTTTCTATTTTGTCGTCGTATTTTGCGAGCAATTCCTCTATCAGTACGTCGGCACGGTAACGTTTTTTACTGTCTTTGTTGTCGATCAACGGATCGTTGAACGCATCGACATGACCGGAAGCTTTCCAGGTTGTCGGGTGCATGAAAATGGCGGCATCCAGCCCCACTACATTTTCGTTGAGCAACACCATGCTGTCCCACCAGTATTTCTTGATATTGTTTTTGAGTTCCACGCCATTCTGACCGTAGTCGTAAACGGCGCCCAGTCCGTCGTAAATTTCACTCGAAGGGAATACAAAACCATATTCCTTGCAATGCGCGATCAGTTTTTTAAAAACATCTTCTTGAGAAGCCATAAATATTTAGTTACGAGTTATAAGCAGAAAAGACAAATTATGATTAAAATTGTCCGTAAAAAAGAAGTGCAAAGTTACTGTTTTTTTTGTATTTTTGTCGATTGAATCCGAAAAAGAAACCCCTAAATCCTTTAAAAGGGGACTTTAAAAGTTGCTTATTGAACAAATAACGAATATTTTACGAAACTAAGTCTTTTTACTCCCCCTTCGGGGATTGGGGGCTAACAAATACTTCTCCATGAGCACCGACGAAATAATAGAAACTGAAAACGAAGAAAACGAAATAGCTGGCGCAGCTGAAGAAATCGTGAACGATGCTGAATCTGCTGCGCATTCAAAATATAAAGTGCCGAAAATTACAGATGAGGCAGTTAAGCATCATCTCACGAGCATGTACCAGAACTGGTTTCTCGATTATGCCTCGTATGTAATTCTGGAGCGCGCCGTACCCGATATTTACGATGGACTGAAACCTGTTCAGCGCCGGATTCTCCACTCCATGAAACGGTTGGACGATGGACGCTACAACAAAGTGGCCAACATTGTGGGCCACACCATGCAGTTTCATCCGCATGGCGATGCGTCCATTGGCGATGCGCTGGTACAACTCGGACAAAAAGATTTGCTGATCGATTGTCAGGGAAACTGGGGAAATATTCTTACCGGCGATGGCGCTGCCGCTCCACGTTATATCGAAGCCCGACTTTCAAAATTTGCCCTCGAAACGGTTTTCAATCCGAAAACCACCGAATGGCGTTCATCCTACGATGGTCGGAATAAAGAGCCGGTTGCTTTGCCTGTAAAATTTCCTTTGCTTTTGGCGCAGGGAGTTGAAGGGATAGCCGTGGGGTTGAATTCCAAAATTCTGCCTCATAATTTCAACGAACTGCTCGATGCCTGCATTGCTTATTTACGTGGAGAGGATTTTGTGCTCTACCCCGATTTTCAAACGGGCGCTTCCATCGATGTGAGTCGATACAACGATGGTGAACGCGGCGGCGCGGTAAAAATTCGTGCTAAAATCGGCAAACTTGATAACAAAACCCTTGTTATCACCGAAATTCCTTTTGGCACCAATACTTCCAAACTCATTGAATCGATTATCCGTGCCAGCGATAAGGGAAAAATCAAAATCCGTAAAGTGGATGATAACACATCCGCTAACGTTGAAATTCTTGTGCATTTATTGCCGGGTTCTTCTTCCGATAAAACCATCGACGCACTTTATGCTTTTACCGATTGTGAACTCAGCATTTCGCCCAATTGTTGTGTAATTCACGACAATAAGCCACGCTTTTTGGGTGTGAGCGAAATGTTACGCATCAGTTGCGAACATACCAAAAATTTGTTGCAGGCAGAACTTGAAATTCAAAAAGGAGAATTGCTCGAACAATTGTTCTTCACTTCGCTCGAAAAAATATTCATCGAAAACCGTATTTACAAAGATAAAGGTTTTGAAGACAGTACTTCGCAAGACGAAGTAATTTCGCATATCGACAAGCGGTTAGAGCCTTTCAAAAAAGATTTTATTCGTGAAATTACACGGGAAGATTTTTTGAAACTGCTCGAAATTAAGATGATGCGTATCACTAAATTTGATTCCGACAAAGCGAACGACACCTTGATTGCCATTCAGAAAAAGATTGATGAAATTGATTACCAGTTGGCAAATTTGGTCGATTACACCATTTTCTGGTACGAAAGTTTAAAAAATAAATACGGTAAAGATTTTCCGCGTCGTACCGAAATTCGCAATTTTGAAACCATTGTAGCAGCCAAAGTGGTGGAAGCCAACGAGAAATTGTATGTCAACCGCGAAGAAGGTTTTATCGGAACATCGTTACGCAAGGATGAATTTGTTTGTAGTTGTTCCGACATTGATGACATCATTATTTTCTTTAAAGATGGGAAATATAAAATTGTAAAAGTTGCAGATAAAATGTTTGTCGGGAAAAACATCCTGCATTTGGACGTGTTTAAAAAGAACGATAAACGCACGGTTTACAATACTGTTTATCGTGATGGGAAAACCGGTCCGTATTACATCAAACGTTTTGCTGTGAATGGTATTACACGCGACAAAGAGTACGACATCACACAGGGTACGGCAGGTTCGAGAGTGATTTATTTCACAGTGAATCCAAACGGCGAAGCCGAAGTAATCCGCGTAACGCTGAAACCAAAGCCGCGTCTGAACAAGTTGGTTTTCGAGAAAAATTTCAGCGAAATTGCTATCAAGGGACGTCAGTCATTGGGTAATATTTTGACTAAAAACGATATTCATAAAATTGCCCTGAAACAAAAGGGCGGGTCTACACTTGGAGGACGTCAGGTTTGGTTCGACCGCGACGTGTTGCGCCTGAATTACGACAATCGAGGGGAATATCTGGGCGAATTTCTGAGCGAAGATTTGATTCTGGTCGTATCGTCGAAAGGCGAATATTATACTTCCAATTTTGATTTAAGTAATCATTATGAGAAAGATATAATGATTATTGAAAAATTCGATTCGAATAAAGTTTGGTCGGTGGCGCTGTACGATGCCGAACAAAAATATTATTATTTAAAACGTTTCCAGCTTGAACCAAGCCAAAAGAAGCAGAACTTTTTGGGCGATAATCCTGAATCGCGCTTAATGTTAATGTCGGATGTAGATTATCCGCGTTTCGAAGTGGTATTTGGCGGTAACGATGCTTTCCGCGAAGCATTGGTGGTGGATGTAGAAGAATTTATAGGGGTGAAGAGTTTTAAAGCCAAAGGAAAACGGTTAACGACTTTTGAAGTGGAAGCTATTAACGAACTTGAACCTGTGCGCTTTGCTCCCACAAGGGATAATAATGGAAATGAAAATGTTCCGAACTCAGAAGAGGTGGATAATCAGGATGTTGAAGAAGATGTAAGCGCCGAAGATGTTGAAGTTGAAAAATCCGAAGTTAATGAAGAGAAAATTGTAAAATCGAAGAAGAAAAAAACGATTCAACCGACCGAAAACGATTCAACATTACCGGATGATAATATCGTGGATCAGAGCCGCCTTCTTGATGATATTACCGGGCAATTGACCTTGTTCTGAATTTTACAGACTCATACAAAAACAGAAAGCCGGAACAATAGTGTGCCGGCTTTTTAGTTTTTTTTAAAATAACTACTCGATTTTTTTATTAGTAAAAATATGGGTAAAAAATCCTACAACCATGATGATGCCGGCGGATGCAAGATAAGTGTTTGAACTTGACTGGGTAAAGAAGTATATTGCCAATATTATCACTCCAATCAATATCATAATTGGACCCAGGTTTTTCAATAAGTTTTTCATTGCGATATTTATTTATTTTGTTCAATTTTTTTCAGACCACAAATTAAATGATTTTTCAGCGACAAATAAAATTATTTGCCCAAAAAATTGAAAATTAGTTCATTTTTTTTTGAAAAGTAGGAGGAGTTTTAGCTAAGAATGGGAAGCCCGAAAAAAATCAAACGGTTTAAATTAACTCCAACTGAATAATTTCGTACATTTGCATATCGCTAATAACTGAGATTTGCATTTGTAAAAACGAATAAAACGAGATGATTTTTTTACGCGTAAATCAGATTGAAACAACACAAAACACCATGAAAATAATTATTGTTGGCACAACATATCCATACAGGGGAGGGCTGGCGGCATATAACGAACGCTTGGCACGGGAATACAGCAAGCAAGGACACGAGGTTGAAATTTACACCTTCTCGCTGCAATATCCGTCTTTTCTGTTCCCCGGTAAAACACAATTTTCGGGAGAGAAGGCCCCTGTCGATTTAAAAATTCATCGCAGGATTAATTCTTTAAATCCGGTTTCGTGGATTAAAACCGGTCGCGAAATAAAAAAGAAATCGCCCGACAAAATTATTTTCAGTTACTGGATGGCTTTTGTAGCTCCGTGTTTCGGAACGATAGCGCGCTTTGCCCGCAATTCGAATACAAAAATGGTGGCGCTTATACACAATATGATACCCCACGAGCCAACCATACTCGACAAATTGTTTCCCCGGTATTTCGTGAATGCGATGGACGGATTTGTAGTGATGGCTGATTCTGTAATCGAAGATGTTAAAAGTTTTGATAAAACAAATAAACCCAAAAAAGTTTCACCACATCCCATTTACGATCATTATGGCGATGCGTTGGACAAAAAAACGGCGGCTATGAAATTGGGATTACATGAACAAAATTCGTATATCTTGTTTTTTGGATTTATCCGCCAGTATAAAGGGTTGGATTTGTTGCTTGAGGCTTTTGCAGATGAAAGGTTGCGTCAGTTTCCGCTGAAACTTATAATTGCAGGCGAGTTCTACGAAAATCCCGAACCTTATTTGCATTTAATCGCCAAACTTAAATTGGATAATTTTATTGAATTGCGCACAATGTTTATTCCCGACAATGATGTACGAAATTATTTCAGTGTTTCTGATATTGTGGCACAACCCTACCGAACTGCTACGCAAAGCGGTGTGAGCCAGATTGCTTATCATTTCGATAAGCCTATGTTGGTTACAAATGTAGGCGGATTAGCCGAAATTGTCCCGCATGGGAAAGTGGGATATGTGGTCGATGTGGAACCAAAACAAATTGCCGATGCGCTGGTCGATTTTTATACCAATAACCGTTCGGATGAATTTATTGAAAATATCAAAGTGGAAAAGCAAAAATACGCATGGTCGGGAATGACGGACGCGATAGATGGACTATTCAGCCCCCTAACTTCCAAAGAAGGAAAACAGGGTTCGCTGTAATTGTTAAAGTTTTAAAGAAATAATTTAATATCAAATATTTAATTCTCCCTTGCTGTGTCTCGACTTTACCTGTCTCGACTTTACCTGTCTCGACTTTACCTNNCGAGAGGCGAGAGGCGAGAGGCGATGAAAGGAACTTTATGGCAAACGAAATAGTAGAAACCCCGTTGATGAAACAATACTTCGAAATCAAGGCAAAACACCCTGACGCGATTTTGTTGTTTCGCTGCGGCGATTTTTACGAAACTTTCTCGACTGATGCAATTGAATCGGCCGAAATACTTGGGATTACATTAACACGCCGCGCCAACGGTTCGGCTAAAAGTGTGGAACTGGCAGGATTTCCGCATCACGCGCTCGATACTTACTTGCCTAAATTAGTTCGCGCCGGAAAACGCGTGGCGATATGTGACCAGCTCGAGGATCCGAAGCTGACTAAAAAACTCGTGAAACGCGGCGTTACCGAATTGGTTACGCCAGGTGTTTCGTATAGCGACACCACGCTGAATCACAAGGAAAATAATTTTTTGGCCAGCGTTTATATGAACAAACAACGGGTCGGGGTTTCCTTTCTCGATATTTCTACCGGCGAATTTCTGGTTGCCGAAGGAACCGCCGAATATGTGGATAAATTGCTGAATAGTTTCAGTCCGAAAGAAGTGCTTTTCGATCGAAGTAAACGTAATGATTTTGAGGCATTATTCGGCACTAAATTTTTTACTTACGCCCTTGAAGACTGGGCTTACACACCCGATACAGCCAACGAACGACTGCTCAAACATTTTGAAACCAAGACTCTGAAAGGATTTGGAATGGATAATCTACCGAATGGAGTAGTGGCTGCGGGCTCTATCCTTCATTATCTGGATCTGACGCATCATCAGCAAACCGGACATATCACTCAACTGTCGCGTATTGAGGAAGAACGGTACGTTTGGTTAGATCGGTTCACGGTACGGAATCTCGAATTGTATGGGACTATCAATGAAGGCGGAAGAACTTTATTAGATGTCATTGACAAAACCATCAGTCCGATGGGAGCGCGGTTGCTAAAACGCTGGATTGCTTTTCCGTTGAAAGATGTAAAACCCATCAACGAACGGTTGAGTGTGGTGGAGTTTTTTTTCAAAAATCCTGTATTAAAACAATTATTGGAACAAAATATCTCGTTAATCGGTGATCTGGAACGCATTATTTCCAAAGTAGCGGTCGGACGTATTAATCCGCGTGAAGTGGTGCAACTCAAAGTAGCGTTGAAAGCCATTGAGCCGATTAAGGAAGCTTGCGCCGAAACCGACAATATAACTTTACAGAAAATTGCCGATCAACTGAATGCCTGTCATGTTATTTCGGAAAAAATTGAGAAAGAAGTGAATAATGATCCGCCCAATTTGATTAACCGAGGTGGAATTATCCGCCATGGCATTGATACAGATTTGGACGAACTGCGCATGTTAGCTCATTCCGGCAAAGAGTTTTTACAAAAAATTCAGGATCGCGAAAGTGAACTGACGGGCATTCCGAGTTTAAAAATCAGTTTTAATAATGTATTTGGCTATTATATCGAAGTGCGTAATACACATAAAGATAAAGTGCCTGAAACATGGATTCGCAAACAAACCCTGGTGAATGCCGAACGTTATATTACCCAGGAACTGAAAGAATATGAAGAGAAAATTCTGGGCGCCGAAGAAAAAATCTTAACTATCGAAACCCGTTTATTCAATGAATTGGTTATTAGTCTTTCCGATTATATCACGGCTATTCAATTGGACTCAAATCTGATTGCACAGCTCGACTGCCTGCTTTCGTTTACCAAAGTTTCGACTGAAAATAAATATGTTCGTCCCGAAGTGTTGGACAATGATATACTCGACATCAAACAAGGCCGGCATCCGGTAATTGAAAAGCAACTTCCCATAGGCGAAAGCTATATTGCCAACGATGTTTATCTCGACAACGAGACACAGCAAATTATTATTATTACCGGACCGAATATGGCAGGTAAATCGGCTTTGCTTCGTCAGACAGCTTTAATAACTTTGATGGCGCAAATTGGTTGTTTTGTCCCGGTGGAGAGCGCCAGAATAGGAGTTGTGGACAAAATATTTACGCGAGTAGGAGCCAGCGATAATATTTCATTAGGCGAATCAACCTTTATGGTAGAAATGAACGAAGCCGCCAGCATTCTGAATAACCTGTCGAACCGCAGCCTCATTCTTTTCGATGAATTAGGACGCGGAACGAGCACTTACGATGGCATTTCCATTGCCTGGGCTATCGTGGAATATATTCACGAACATCCTTCATGCAAAGCCAAAACACTTTTTGCCACGCATTATCATGAACTGAACGAAATGGAAAAATCGTTTCACCGCATTAAAAATTACAATGTATCGGTGAAAGAAGTGGATAAAAAAGTGATTTTCCTGCGTAAACTCGTTCGTGGCGGAAGCGAGCACAGTTTCGGTATTCACGTGGCTAAAATGGCAGGCATGCCGCAAAGCATCGTGAAGCGTTCAGAACAAATTCTGAAAGACCTTGAAGCCGACAACCGGCAATCAACGGTTTCGAAGTCCATTGGCGAAATTGCCGAGCATCGCGAAGGTATGCAACTAAGTTTCTTCCAACTTGATGACCCTGTGCTGGAACAAATCCGTGACGAAATTAAAAACCTCGATATCAATAATCTCACTCCGGTAGAAGCGCTGAACAAACTGAATGACATAAAAAGGATAATCAGAGGAAAATAATCGGGTTTATAATCGGGTCTCACGCTGTAAGCGGGTGTACACGATAATTGTTCCAGACGGAATGCTTTCCACGGGTAAATTATCTCACGCTGTAAGCGGGTGTACACGATAATATTGTGTTTGCAAGAAAACGCGGTGTTTCCTTGCAAACACTCAATAGTAAATCAAGACATAGAAAATTTCATGACCCAAAAACCCAAAATCAAATTGTTCGACGAAAAACTTGTTCGTATCGTATGGAACAACGAGCAAAAAAAATAGATTTCTCGAACCAAGCAAAAGAGTTTCCGTGAGGAGAGAAAATAGAATTGCATCAAAGAAATAACACAATTATTCATTTTGTGAGCCATGTCAATGAATAAATATACATGTTTTGCCAGGTGGTTTGCATGAGTATAAAAAAATGAGCTTGAAAAATTATAAAAACACATTTTTGCGAGGGAATAACTAAAAATTTCCGTATTTTTGCGCTCTCTTTTTCGGAATGATAAAACTAACAAACAAACATAAATTTTTTTGTATGAAAAAGCATAATTTTAGTGCGGGTCCATCTATCTTGCCTCGCGAAGTTATCGAAAAAACAGCTCAGGCAGTGTTGGATTTCAACGGATCAACTCTTTCGGTTTTGGAAATAAGCCACCGTTCAAAAGATTTTGAAGCTGTTATTTCAGAAGCAAGAGATCTTTTCAAAGAATTATTAAATATTCCTGAAGGTTATTCAGTGCTGTTTCTTGGAGGCGGAGCAAGTTTGCAGTTTTGCATGGTTCCTTTCAATTTCTTTGAAAAGAAAGCAGCTTATCTGAACACCGGCGTTTGGGCTAACAAAGCTATGAAAGAGGCAAAGGGTTTTGGGGAAACGATTGAAGTTGCTTCATCCAAAGAGGCTAATTACACTTTTATTCCTAAAGATTATGTTATTCCGGCTGATGCCGATTATTTCCACATCACGACCAACAATACTATTTACGGAACAGAAATTCTGACAGATATCGACTCTCCGGTTCCATTGATTGCCGATATGTCGTCCGATATTTTCTCGCGTCCAATGGATGTTTCTAAGTATGCGCTTATCTATGGCGGCGCTCAGAAAAATTTAGCCCCTGCCGGATTGGCATTTGTTGTCGTAAAAGAGGAATTGCTTGGCAAAGTGTCGCGCTACATTCCTACCATGCTCAATTATAAAACTCATATTGCCGAAGGTTCAATGTTTAATACACCTCCGGTATTGTCTATTTACAGCGCAATGGAAACCTTACGTTGGTTGAAAGCTAACGGTGGATTGGCGGCAATGGAAAAGAAGAACATTGCCAAAGCGGAATTGCTTTACAATGCCATCGACAATAGCAGGATTTTTGTCGGAACAGCAGCCAAAGAAGATCGTTCACGGATGAATGTATGCTTTGTTATGAAACCTGAATACAAAGAATTGGAAGCCGATTTCCTGAAGTATGCAACTGCAGCCGGAATGGATGGAATTAAAGGTCATCGTTCGGTTGGAGGTTTCAGGGCGTCTATTTACAATGCCATGCCGATTGAAAGTGTTCAGGCTTTAGTCGATTGCATGCAGGAATTTGAAAAACAACATTAAAAGCTTTCCCTACTCCCTCGAAAGGAGTAAAATTTGAAAGCGATTTTTTAGATATTCCCAAAAAACAAACTAATTAATTCCCCTTTCGCGGTGTATCCAACTTCCGGTGGGAGGGAAAAGAAGGGACTCTTATGAAAATACTTATTGCAACAGATAAACCTTTTGCCAAAGTGGCGGTTGACGGTATTCGTCAGGTGATTGAAACTGCCGGCTTTGAACTGGCTTTACTCGAAAAGTACACAGAAAAGCAACAATTGCTCGATGCCGTTGTGGATGCGGATGCGATAATTATTCGCAGCGACATGATCGATGCGGAAGTAATTGCCGCAGCTAAAAATCTGAAAATCGTAGTTCGTGCCGGAGCCGGTTACGACAACGTTGATCTTGAAGCGGCATCGGCAGCCGGAGTTTGCGTAATGAACACACCAGGGCAAAATGCCAATGCCGTGGCCGAGTTGGTCTTCGGGTTGTTGGTTTATGCCCTTCGTAATTTCTATGACGGAACTTCGGGAACGGAACTTAAAGGTAAAAAGCTCGGAATTCATGCTTTTGGAAATGTGGGTCGCAATGTAGCCCGTATTGCCAAAGGTTTTGGCATGGAGGTTTTGGCTTATGATATGTTCTGTCGTGACGAAGATATTAGAACAGAAGGCGTAGAGCCGACTTGCTCTGTAAAAATGTTGTATCAGACCTGCGATATTATTTCGGTTCATATTCCGGCAACTAAAGAAACAAAACAGTCGATTAATGCCGAATTGCTCGGATTGCTTCCAAAAGGCGCCGTCGTGGTGAACACAGCCCGTAAAGAAATAATTCATGAGGCAGAATTGGCTCAGTTTATGGCAGCTCGTCCTGATTTTAAATATGTTACTGATATTTTGCCCGATAATCATGTCGAAATGATGGAAAAATTTGCATCTCGTTATTTCTCTACTCCCAAGAAAATGGGAGCACAAACAGCCGAAGCCAATATCAATGCGGGTATTGCGGCGGCAAAACAAATCGTCGATTTTCTGAAAAACGGTAACGAAACGTTCCGTGTGAATAAATAAAAATGATTTTCCTCATTCAATTCAGCTTCATAAACAAACTATTTATGAGGCTGTTTGTTTTTATATATACAGCTTACAAGAAAACTCGGCGTTTTCTTGCAAACACGATAATATCTGATTCCTTACGATCTTAATTTGGAGAAGCTGTCGGGATTATGTGGAAACGGATTTTGCAGGTTTGCAAGGGTTTTTACTAAATGACAGCTTTAAAATCAGAGAGTCAATAATTTAATCAACTCACAGTATATCAACTAAAAATTCAGACACACTGCTTCTCACAAGAGATTGATTCGTCATTATTATGTAAATGGATGTTTATTTATTGCACATTTTTTGTATCTTTGTGCCGAAATTCAGTTTACAAACGAACTCTTTTGAAGCAAAAAGAGTTATTTGTAAAAACAATCAATCAACTTATTATGGGTAATAATTTATTAAAAAATAAAAGAGGTATCGTATTCGGTGCATTAAACGACATGTCAATCGCCTGGAAAGTTGCCGAACGGGTAGTGGAAGAAGGCGCTGTAATCACCCTGTCGAATACTCCGTTGGCAGTGAGAATGGGAACAACCAACGATTTGGCGGAAAAACTGAATGCTAAATTGATTCCTGCCGATGCCACCAGTGTTTCCGATCTCGAAGATGTTTTCAGTCAGTCGATGGAGGCGTTGGGTGGAAAGATTGATTTTGTGTTGCATTCAATCGGCATGTCGCCCAATGTCCGTAAAAAACGTACTTACGACGATTTGGATTACGACATGTTGAATACAACATTAGATATATCTGCTATTTCGTTTCATAAAATGCTGCAGGTAGCTAAAAAGATGGATGCCATCAGTGAAGGCGGTTCTGTTGTTGCGCTTACTTATATGGCTGCCCAACGCACTGTTTTCGGGTATAACGATATGGCCGATGCCAAATCGATGCTGGAGTCCATTGCCCGTAGTTTCGGTTATATTTACGGACGGGAACACGGCGTGCGGGTGAATACTATTTCGCAATCGCCGACGGTAACAACTGCCGGTAGCGGCGTAAAAGGAATTGACAGTCTGCTCGATTTCTCAGATCGCATGTCGCCGTTGGGCAATGCTACTGCTGCCGACTGTGCCGACTATTGTGTGGTCATGTTCAGCGATCTGACACGAAAAGTAACCATGCAGAATCTTTACCACGACGGCGGTTTTTCGAGTATGGCCATGAGTTACCGGGCGATGGAACAGTACAACAAAAGTTTTGAAGAATTCAAAGACGAAAACGGGAAGATCATTTACGGCTAATACCGCAGAGTCTGCAATAATCCGTGTAAAAGAAATACAAAACAAACAGGAGAGAGTATCCGGAATTCTTTCGGAAACCTTCTCCTTTTTTAATATTATAATGGTGAAATAGTGGGTTGAAATAATTTTTTTTAAAAATATTTATTTATGAATGGTTTGAAAATCGGAAATCTGACAGCGCGTGTCCCTATTATTCAGGGAGGAATGGGCGTCGGAATTTCTTTGTCGGGCTTAGCCTCGGCTGTGGCGAATGAAGGTGGAGTTGGCGTTATTTCTTGTGCGGGATTGGGATTGATTTATCGCGAAAAGGCGAAAGATTATATGGAGTCATGTATCTACGGGTTAAAAGAGGAAATACGCAAGGCGAAAGAAAAAACATCGGGAATTGTCGGTGTAAACATTATGATGGCGTTGACAAATTTCAGCGACATGGTGAAAACGGCTATTGCCGAAAAGGCGGATATTATTTTTGCCGGAGCCGGTTTGCCGCTCGACTTGCCAAAATACCGTACACCTGGCTGTACAACGAAATTAGTTCCTATTGTTTCGTCGGCGCGTGCAGCCAAAATCATTTGCGAAAAATGGAAAACACTTTACGACTATTTACCGGATTTAATAGTTGTAGAAGGCCCTAAAGCGGGGGGTCATCTGGGATTTAAGCTGAACCAGATTGCCGATCCGGCTTTTTCTATCGAGAATCTTATTCCCGATGTTGTGCGTGAAGTAGCTGTTTTCGAAGAAAAATACCATCAGGAAATTCCGATTGTAGCAGCAGGCGGCATTTACAACGGGAAAAACATGTACGACATTATGCAACTCGGAGCTAAAGGAGTTCAGATTGCCAGCCGGTTTGTTACCACTGATGAGTGTGACGCGGACATTAAATTTAAAAATTCATACATCAAAGCCGAAGAAAATGATGTGGAAATCATTCAGAGCCCTGTCGGGATGCCGGGTAGAGCCCTTCAGGGAAAATTTCTGGAAAGGGTAAAACTTGGTCTGACGAAACCAAAATCGTGTCCGTACAATTGTTTGCATACTTGTGACTACAAAAAAGTGCCTTATTGCATTATCATAACCCTCTTTAATGCGTATAAAGGTAAAATGGACAAAGGATACGCCTTTGCCGGAAGTAATGCTTATTTAGCTACACGTATTTCGTCGGTGAAGGAAGTTATGGACGATTTGGTTGCGAAATTTGAACATGCAAGAACAGAAGCCATTGCAAGACTGAAAAAATAGCAGCGCGGTCATTTCCTGTCGGTTAACAAGCATAAAAAAAAGTCCTGAAAAACGTTTTCAGGACTTTTTTTATAGAAAAAACTTGTTGTTATTTTATCAGGCTTCGTCCGGTCATTTCAACCGGTTTTTCTATGCCTAAAATCGTACAGATAGATGGGGCAACATCAGCCAGAATGCCGTTTTCAACTTTTGCGGCTTTGTTTTCGGTAACGTAAACAAACGGAACCGGATTCAAAGAGTGGGCTGTGTTTGGTGAACCGTCGGGATTTTCAGCGTTATCGGCATTTCCGTGGTCGGCAATGATAACCACTTCGTAGTCGTTTGCTTTGGCAGCATCAACCACTTCACCCATACATTTATCCACAGTTTCCACCGCTTTCACTATTGCTTCACGGACGCCGGTGTGCCCCACCATATCGCCGTTGGCAAAGTTCAGGGCAATGAAATCAAACTTCCGGGTGTTTAATGCCGCAACTAATTTATCGGTAACTTCGGGGGCGCTCATTTCGGGCTGTAAGTCGTAAGTAGCTACTTTGGGTGAAGGAACGAGGATGCGTTCTTCACCCGGGAATTCACTTTCGCGACCACCGGAGAAGAAAAATGTAACGTGTGCGAATTTTTCGGTTTCGGCAATACGCAATTGTTTCAATCCAAGAGCTGAAACATACTCGCCCAAAGTGTTTTGTACATTGTCTTTGTCGAACAATACATGCAAACCTTTGAAAGTTGAATCGTAAGGAGTCATACAGTAATATTCCAGAGGAATTGTCATCATACCCTCTTCCGGCATATCTTTTTGTGTCAGCGCCACAGTAAGTTCCTTTGCGCGATCGTTGCGGTAGTTGAAGAAAATCACCACGTCGCCGGCTTCAATTTTTGCCAAGGGTTTTCCGGCAGCATCAACAGCAACGATTGGTTTGATAAATTCATCGGTAACACCGGCATCGTACGAAGTCTGCATTGCGGCTATCATATCCGTTGCGGGAGTTCCTTTTCCATTTACAATCAGGTTGTAAGCTTCTTTCACGCGCTCCCAGCGTTTGTCGCGGTCCATGGCATAATAACGGCCTACAACCGAGGCAATTTTGGTTGTCGAAGTTTTGCTGTAAGCGTCTAACTGTTCGATAAAGCCTTTACCGCTTTTCGGATCGGTATCGCGACCGTCCATAAAGCAATGTACATAAGCTTCGGCATTATATTCTTTGGCAATGTCAATCAGTTTGAGTAAATGATCGAGCGAGCTGTGAACGCCGCCATCGGAAACCAATCCGAGAAAGTGAATTTTCTTTTTGTTGTCGCGGGCATACGAATAGGCGTTGATTATTTCAGGGTTTTTCAGAATGCTGTTGTCGCGGCAGGCGATATTGATTTTTACCAAATCCTGATAAACCACGCGTCCGGCGCCGATATTGAGGTGACCCACTTCCGAATTTCCCATTTGTCCGTCGGGTAGACCAACGTTTTCGCCGGATGCCTGAAGTTGCGAGTTTGGATATTGAGCCAACAAAGAATCCCAGTAGGGAGTTGGCGTATTGAAAATGATGTCTGCTCTCGAATGGTTTCCCATTCCCCAGCCATCGAGAATCATTAACAATGCTTTTTTACTCATATAGTTTTGATTTATATTGTTTTATACTTCAATTAATACCTTTGTTTTTTAAAGTTGCAAAATTACTCATTTTATTGTATTTTTCATTGGAAAGCCGAGTTGTTTTTCTGTGTTTTTGGTTTGTTTTTTTTAAAAAACCAACATTCCGGAGTAGAATTTATGTCTTTGCATAAGCTCTTAGTCCCTTATCTTTCAAATTAGTGTATTTTTTGAAATGTATACACAATACTCAGCGTATCAATTATATACGTTGTGAATTTACAAATTATAGGGGCGCTAAGTAGTTAAGTAGTTTCATACTGCAAAAATACTAATTTCTCCCTTTTTGGCGCTGGCTTTTCCAGGTTAGGCTACTGCTTTTACTGCTGCATGGGAGTTGCAGGAATTTCCGTTGATTCTTCTAACGGTATTTCTTCGAGCGGCGTTTCTTCTGTCGGCGATAATGAATCGATGAAAGTCGTGTCACGGGGAATATAAGTGTGGCAATTATAGCTCTGCATAATTTTTTCTTTTGGTTTGGCAGGGAACTTTCCGCGATAATGTTTGAATTGTTCATCTTTCAGCACTTTTTCCATAAACAATCCGAAGATAGGCAGTGCGGTACGGCTTCCTTCGCCTAACTGCCCAGTACGGAAGTGAACGCTGCGGTGTTCGCCGCCTACCCAGGCGCCGCCGATCAGGTTTTTGGTAACGCCCACAAACCAGGCATCCGAATGGTTGGATGAGGTTCCGGTTTTACCTCCGAAATCGGTATCGTAATTAAACAAATTCCATTCCCACAAAGCCTGGGTTGTTCCGCCGGGTTCAGTCATCCCGCCTTTGAGCATTTCAGTCATCAACCAGGCTGTTTCGTAAGGAATGACACGCTTTTGCTCGGTTGGCGCGCTGTAAATTACTTTGCCGTTTTTGTCTTCGATGCGGGTTACCAAAATCGGATCATGATACATTCCTTCGTTGATAACTGTTCCGAAAGAGTTCACCAATTCGAGCAACGAAACATCCGATGAACCCAGGCAGGTCGATGGCTTGTCTTCGAGTGGAGTTTTAATGCCCATCAAATGAGCGGTTTTTATGATTTCAGGAATGCCCACCTCCTGAGCCAGCTGAACGGCGACAGAATTGATGGAACGGGCAAAGGCATGTTTCAGCGTCATGGTATAACCCAGATAAGTTCCGTTGGCATTGCGCGGTGTCCATGACTTGGGTTTGCCTTTTTCAATATAATCCCAGGTTACCCTTTTGTCGGTTACTTTATCACAAGGCGCATGGCCGTGCAACATGGCCGCGGTGTACACAAAAAGTTTAAAAGTCGATCCGGGTTGGCGTTTCGATTGTGCCACTTTGTCGTATTGCCAGAATTTGAAATCAATGTCGCCCACCCATGCCTTTACATTGCCGGTATTGGGCTCCATTACAACAAACCCGCTGTGCAAAAAGTGATTCATATACCGGATGGAATCCATCACACTGAAAGTTGTGTCTTTTTCGCCAAGTTTATAGTCGAAAACTTTGGTACGATGCGGAATGTTCAGGTATTTGCCGATAGAATCTTTATTGCCGTTGAATTGCTCATTCAGACTCGCATAAGACTTGGTCTTTTTGGCAATGTCTTCAATGAAATTCGGTATATCCTGATGATTTTCGTCCTGCCATGGGTTTTGTCCGCGCCAGTGATCGAAAAAGCGGCGCTGCACAGTTTGCATTTGTTTATTAACCGCTTCTTCGGCATATTTCTGCAAACGAGAATCGATGGTAACGTAAATTTTTAATCCATCGGAATAAATATCATATCCATTGGCTTTTTCCCAGTCTTCGAGATATTTGGTCAGATAAGCGCGGAAGTGAAGCGCTTCTCCATCATAAGATTGTTCTATGCTGTAATTCAGCCTAATCGGGATTTTTTTCAGGGAGTCGCATTCGTGTTGCGTTATGATTTTATGTGTTACCAGATTTTGCAAAACCACGTTACGGCGTTCTTTAGATCGATCGGGATTGACTTTCGGATTATATGATGTGGTGGCTTTAAGCAGTCCCACAAGCGTGGCTGATTGTTCGTAGTTTAACCTGGCGGGTGTTGTTTTAAAATAGGTTTTGGCGGCCGTCCGTATGCCGAAAGAGTTACTTCCAAAGTCCACCGTATTGAAATACATGGTCAGGATTTCTTCCTTGGAATAGAACATCTCGATTTTTACCGCCGTAGTCCATTCCTTGGTTTTCATAATCAGCAGTTTTATGCCTGGGATGTAACCGAAAAGTCCTTTCGAGTACTGATTGCGTGTTTTGTACATATTTTTCACCAATTGCTGCGTAATGGTACTTGCACCACGTGCATTGCCTTGTGTCATGTCTTTAACGGCAGCAAAAACGCCCTGAAAGTCGATACCGAAATGATCGTAAAACCGTTCATCTTCAGTAGCTATCAATGTTTCGATAATCTTAGGTGAAATTTCATTGAATTCAACAGGCATACGGTTTTCGGTAAAATACTTACCGATAACCTTTTCATCCGCACTGATAATTTCAGAAGCTAAACTTTGGTCGGGATGGCTGATGCTGTGTAAGGTAGGTGATTTACCGAAAAGCCATAAAAAGTTGATATCGACTAAAAGCAGGAAAAGCAGGAACATCCATAAACAAGTAAAAGCAATGTTCCCGAGTTTGCGGTACCAGACAAGCCCGCGAAACCGTACTATTCTGGCTTTACGCCATACAACGAGCCAATTCCACCAACGTTTAATAAAGTTCCACCACAGGGGCAAATGTGTCAGGAGATACTCCCAAATAACAGAAAATTGTTTTTTGATTTTTTCCCACATAAATTTCTTGGAATTATGGCGCAAAGTTACTTCAAAAGATGCAATTATATAGCTGTTTCGGCGCTAATCAATGAATCTTTTTTGCTGATCGGGTTGGGGAATCATGCAAGTATCTCGTTTTCCGAACAATTTATAACGCCATTTTGAAATCAATCCATACAAATAATCGCGTATTGATTTGGGAATCAATCTGAAAACGGAAAATGCCATCCAAAAGCCTCCCAAGTCTTTTAAAATTTCCAGAGCTGCTTCCGATTCGGTAAAATACATGTCGTTTTTTAAATAAATTACTGTTGTAGGTTCCTCTGGCGGCATTCCGAGTGTTTTGAGTACGTTTTGGCCTTTTTCCGACTGTAATGCAGCAAATTTAAACCGATTACGCTTGTCCATCTTGAGTAAAAACTTTACCCAACCGGAACAAAGGTTACAATATCCATCAAAGTAAACAATTCGAGTTTGGGTCATTAAGATTTGATCTGAATTTTCAAATATAACGATTCGCGAAGATATTTTGTTGTAATATTGATACTTTTCAGTTTCTATCTTTATGATTAAATCAGAAGAATATTTCTTTATCTGAATTAAAACAAATGCATTATCTTTGTGGTTGTAAATCCAAAACTAAATGTTAGGGCAATTATTTCAATGTTAGCCACTATGGACACACACAATACAGAGTAAAAGAAAGTAAAGAAAATGGAGAAAAATGACAAAATTCCGAAATGGCTTGAAAGAGCTAAAAATCACTTAGAATATGGAGAACTTAACCATTTTACAATGGATATGCTTCATTTAGGAATTAAAGATTTACTTACTGATAGTTGTTTTTACTTGTCGGCAGGTGCCGATATAACACCTATTATAGCATTCAAAGATTTTATATATACTTATATTCTGTGTGATGAATATCTTTATGATTCAATTCAAGGCATTGATAATAAGTTTAATGGCATACTTGTAAAACTAAAAGATAGACTATATCTGCAAGGATTCAGAGAAATTCAAAAACTTAACTTAGATAAGAAATTTCTCGGAATAAAAGATGTCCGTTTTTCTAATGGTTATGTTCAGAAAATGGAAAATTGCGAATTCAGTTTTTGGACGTATGAAGATATGCTTTATGCTGTTCTTTATATAAATCACGACAATACATACACATATAAGGACCTTTACATTAATAATGAAATTGTACCTAAAGCAATTTGTGAACTTATTCCAGAGGGAGGAAGCCTATGCTCTAATGAAGAAAGTGTAAATCCAAACACATTAACAGTTGAGGAAAAGAGAAGAATACTGCCACAGTACATACTAGGTCACACCTACAGCATTGGTGACATCGAACAATATGAAAGGATATCAGGTGATGTTGACTATTTTGGAGATTATTTGTATAGCATCGGTGAAAACGGAAAACGTGTAAAAGCAAAGAAAGGTGAAGTAGATTTTTTGCAAATTCTTAAAAGAAAGGATATAATTGACCAAAAAAACAAACAATGAAACAAGCTAAAAAAATAGCGAACCACTAACAGGCGTTTGGCACAATGGCGGATGTCGTGGTTAAGTCAAGTGCAGTGCTTCTATTGGGCATTTGTGGATGCTGTTTCTTGCATCTAAGTCCTCCACTGCGCCAAATGCCAAAACGTTTTAGGGTTTATTATTTCCATGTATTTGGATAATAAACAACATAATTTGTCCCGTATACATGTAAAATATCAAGATGAAGAAGCTGTTATTTCAATTATTGATGGTCAGTTGCCTGAAGGTAATTTAAAAATAAATAAGATGAAACTTGTGTAGGCATGGATAGTTATTGAAGCCGCCGTCTCAACATATTTGAGCAATGTTTTTATTTCGGGTCATGCTGGTTTTAATCACGTATATTTTGAATTAGGGTTTGCTGAGAAAGTATAATAAATCTGATAAATAGTAATATATAGTGATTTTTTAGGTGTAAATGCAAGGTTTTTGAATATGAATGGCCATTTTCCATGTACCACAATTTGTGTTTCTATTTAATGACGCCCTGAAAACCTGCCTGCCGCAGGCAGGTTTAGCCACTTCGTGGCATAAAATAATTTTTCAGTAGACTAATTAACTTAGCATTAAAGAATGCGGTTTAAAACCGCAAGACCCGAATAAAACTTGCAAAACTGCATGCAGAACAACAATTAATGTTCCTACTGCTCCGATATTATTAAAAGCCAAGACTACTTTATTCACACAAAAAATGACTGCAGAAATATTGGTTTTCTACAGTCATTTATAATAAGGATGAATTCCTACAAACCGAATTCAGCTTTAATTTCGTCAACTTTGTCCGTTTTTTCCCAGGTAAAGAGTTCCACATTCAAACAAATTTCATTTCCGTTTCCATCTTTGAAACATTTGGTAACTTCAACCGGAGTGCGGCCAACATGACCGTAAGAAGCGGTTTCTTCGTAAATCGGATTGCGTAGTTTCAGCCGTTCTTCGATAGCTTTTGGGCGCATGTCGAACAATTTCTCGATTTTTGCCGCAATTTCGCTATCGCTGAATTGTACCTGAGCTGTTCCGTAAGTGTTTACGTACAAGTTCATGGGTTTGGCAACGCCGATGGCATAAGCCACCTGCACCAGCGCTTCGTTCGCCAATCCGGCGGCTACCATGTTTTTGGCAATGTGACGAGCTGCATAAGCGGCCGAGCGGTCTACTTTGGAAGGATCTTTACCTGAGAAAGCGCCGCCGCCGTGAGCGCCTTTACCGCCGTAAGTATCTACGATGATTTTGCGTCCTGTCAGACCGGTATCGCCGTGAGGTCCACCGATTACGAATTTTCCGGTTGGGTTTACGTGTAAAGTATATTCCCCCTTGAAAAGTTGAGCAAATTGAACATCCAACGCTTTCACGCGTGGAATCAGAATGTTTTTTACATCTTCGCGGATGATTGCCAGCATTTCTTCATCAGCCTGAGCCTGAGTTTTTGTGGCAGTTGGTTGAACAAAATCATCATGTTGAGTCGAAACAACAATAGTGTTTACTTTTACCGGTTTGTTGTCGTCGTCATATTCGATAGTAACCTGCGATTTTGAATCGGGGCGGAGGTAAGTCATTACTTTTCCTTCGCGACGAATGGCAGCCAGCTCTTCTACCAAAGCGTGTGACAAATCAAGCGCAATCGGCATCAGGTTTTTGGTTTCGTTGGTTGCATAACCGAACATCATTCCCTGGTCGCCGGCGCCCTGGTTCATAGGGTCTTCGCGTTCAACGCCCCGATTGATGTCGCCCGATTGCTCGTGTAATGCCGAGAAAATTCCGCAGGCATTTCCGTCGAACATATATTCGCTTTTGGTGTAACCTATGCGGTTAATTACCCGGCGGGCTACCGACTGAACATCGATGTAGGCGTTTGATTTTACTTCGCCGGCCAGTACAACCTGTCCGGTGGTTACAAGAGTTTCGCAAGCTACTTTTGAAGCGCTGTCTAATGCCAGAAAGTTATCGAGAATGGCATCTGAAATTTGATCGGCTACTTTGTCGGGATGACCTTCCGACACCGATTCGGATGAAAATAAATATCCCATTTTTTTAATTTACTAATTTACTATTTACTATTTGCGGTTGCTTTTGATGCAAACTGCAAATTGAAACAGTAGCGTTGATAGAATTGTTTTAAAATCTCTGGTAAATAAATTAAAAGGGAAAGGCTGTCGGGACTTTTGTAAGAGGGCAGAAAGGATTTGCAATTTAGCATTTTTTTCTGTGGTTGCAAGCAGTCCAAATCTCTCCACATTTTAATTATAGTGCAAAAATACACAAACTATTTCAATTGGCACTCTATTTTGGAAAAATTAATACAAATTTGAGTCAAAGCATAATTCTACTTGTACAGATTACTATTTAAGACAGAATTCACAGAATTTACATGTTTTTATTAAGGATATTTTTATCTGTTAATCATGTCTTTGTTTCAATAAGAACATGATTTTCAGTTTGACAAAGTCGAACTGAAAATCAAAAGGATGGGATTGTTTCATTAACATCTGGTTGCGCTTCGCTTACTGGGGGTTATTCATACCTGCCTGTGGCAGGCAGGTTTAGCCCCTTCGGGGCAAATCCTTCAAAAGTGTCCCGTAAAGATGTGGATGGCGGAAGGGATACCAACTATCTGACATTTCTTATATTTTCTGAAATACGGCGGATTTGGGATGCTTCGGTTGTAATAATCCGGCAATAAATTAAACAGCCTCCAAAGATATTCAATCTCGGAGGCTGCTTATTGTTTTTGTAAAATCCTACACTTATTCTACTAATTTCTTTTCGGCAAGTCGGACTTTTTCAAATCCAAATTGCTTCATTATTTCATTTTTATAAGCCGTTATTTCTTCGTTACACAAATTACCGATACTTCCTTCGTGGGTATGATTCACCGTTTTTTCGGGTTTAAAGTTGCCGGCTTCAATTTCGAGTCCTACCTGTTTGTAAGCATCGCGGAACGGAACGCCTGATAAAGTGAGGCGGTTTACTTCTTCCACGCTGAAAAGAAGATCGTAACGCGGATCGTTGAGTATTTCGGTATTCACTTTCACCTGAGCCATCATCAGTTCCGTCATTTCAATACAGTCGTGTAATTCGGCAAAAGCAGGAATAAAACCTTCTTTAATAATCTGTAAATCGCGGAAATAACCAGATGGCAAATTGTTGGTTATCAACATTATTTGCTGCGGAAGCGATTGAATTTTATTGCATTTGGCGCGTGTCAATTCGAAAACATCGGGGTTTTTCTTGTGTGGCATAATGCTCGAACCGGTTGTGAATTCATCGGGTAATTTTATAAAACCGAAATTCTGCGAAGTAAACATGCAGGCATCGAAAGCTAATTTTGAAATGGTTGCAGCCACACTTGCCAAGGCATTAGCGACGGTACGTTCCATTTTTCCACGACCCATTTGGGCGTACACCACATTGTAATTCATGGCGTCAAAACCAAGTAAATCGGTTGTCATTTGCCGATTTAAGGGGAATGACGAACCATAACCGGCAGCCGAACCCAAGGGATTACGGTTGGTTATTTTCCAGGCTGAAAGCAGAAGTTGCATGTCGTCGGCCAGGCTTTCGGCATAAGCGCCAAACCATAGCCCGAACGACGAAGGCATAGCCACCTGTAAATGGGTGTAGCCCGGCAAAAGAACATCTTTGTATCGGTTGCTTTGTGAAATAAGCACTTCGAAAAGATCGTTGACAGCCGAAACTGTTTTAGCAATTTCGGTACGGGCGAATAATCTTAAATCGACCAGCGCCTGATCGTTGCGCGACCGTCCGCTGTGTATTTTTTTTCCTACATCGCCGAGTTTGTGCGTAAGGAGCATTTCCACTTGTGAGTGAACATCTTCCACCCCTTCTTCAATCACAAATTTCCCCGACTCGGCAAGTTTGTAAATCGATTTCAGTTCGGCAAGCAGCAATTCAAGTTCTTCGGCTTCGAGCAAACCCACCGATTGCAGCATGCGGATGTGAGCCATCGACCCCAATACATCGTATTTCGCCAGAAAAACGTCTATTTCACGGTCGCGACCTACCGTAAATGCTTCAATTTTCGCATCGACCTGTATGTTTTTTTCCCAAAGTTTCATAAGTCCCCTCCATCCCCTCTCGCCTCTCGCATAAAGTCGAGACACAGCAAGTGGGAATAATAATTAGTTTGTATTCTTTATTCTATTTGATAAACCACCTAAAAAAACCACCTTTATAAAATCTTACTTGCTGTGTCTCGACTTTACCTGTCTCGACTTTACCTGTCTCGACTTTAGGCGAGAGGCGAGAGGGGATTCAGGCGACTGACAATGCTTTTGCCAATGTCTCCGCTATCACGTTGATTCCTTTTTTCAGTTTTTTATCCACCATCATTTTAATCATCGCGGGCAACTCTGCCTTCATGGTCAGTTTCATGCGGGTGTCGTTTTCGCCCACTTGTTTAAGTTGAATCCAGGCATTGATATCCACGGGTGAATTTTCGGATTTCAGCTTGATGGTTTTAAAAGGTTCACGCTCAACAATGTGGAACCCAACGCGACCAAAACCATCCACGGAGAAACTGCAATTGTCTTTGTCGAACTCCATGTCTTTCACTTTATCGCCCAATGCCGGATTTTTGCTTAGCTTTTCCAGATTATTCAGGTCGCTTAGTATGCCAAAAACCATTTCCTCCGACGAAGAAATGGTTTTGATATCGCTTTCGTATGTTGTCATATTTTTATCTTAGTTTCACAATCTACAATTCATTCAACAACTTGCAAATCATTTCAGGTCTTTTCTCCATTCAGCCGGATTTTCACGCCATTCCTTAAGCGTTTCAATATCTTCGACAGCAATATAATTCGTGGCTAAAGCCTCTGCCAAAACCGAATTGTAGTTACAAAGCGCGGTGAATTTTACCTTCGCCGCCTTGAATTTCTGTTCTGCCACAGGAAAACCATAAGAGAAAATGGCTACCATTCCCAACACTTCAGATCCATCGTTACGAATGGCATCCACTGCTTTCAGGCTGCTTCCGCCCGTTGAAATCAAATCCTCGATAACAACCACTTTTTGTCCCGGACGCAAATCGCCTTCAATCATATTTTCCAATCCATGATCTTTCGGCGTAGGGCGGATATAAATAAAAGGCAATCCGAGCGCATCGGCTACCAATGCTCCCTGAGCGATGGCTCCTGTGGCTACCCCGGCAATCACTTCCACATCGGGATATAATTCCAGTATCAAACGGGAAATTTCAATTTTGATAAAGGTGCGAATCTGAGGGTATGAAAGAGTCTTGCGATTATCGCAATATATGGGCGATTTCCATCCCGAAGCCCAGGTAAAAGGATTTCTGGGTTGCAATTTTACCGCTTTTATTTTGAGTAGTTTTTCGGCTACGGCTTTTTCTAATACTTTCATAATGTGTTTATATTTCGTTAAGTAAACTTCTTTTTTATACCTTGTTGAAAGAATGTGTTTTGAGCTACAAAAGTACGGAAACAATTTTAGTCATAAAATATAAAAAATCATATTTAAAAACATTTTTTACCGGGTAAATGTGCATATAAATGCATTGTTATGAATAATGTTTGAAATTAAATACATTTTTCTTCGTTAATTTACAGGAGCAAGAAAAGCATCTTCGATATGAACAATCCTGAATTGCTGGCCTTCAGGGATAACGGAAATAACATCGAAACGAGTTTCGCCTTTCCAGTCATAAATTTGAATATATTCGTGGGCGGCATTCACAATATTTCGAATCTTACGATTGCCTATTGCTTCTTCGGGAGCTTCAAATGTTTCGGTCGAACGGGTCTTTACTTCAATTATTATTAGTTGGTTATCTTTTTCTGCAACAATATCGAGTTCCAGTTTCCCTGCAACCCAGTTGACATGCCTTATATGATAACCCTTGGCGTGCAGATAGGCTTGCGCCCTTTCCTCACCCAATTTGCCAAGATCGTTGTGCTCAGCCATAGCTTTTATATATTAACGTTAAAGTTCATATTGCAGTTCGTTTTCATTATTCATTTGTAACTACTCAGCGCCCTTTATTTTTATAACCTTTTGATTTTCACTTCGACAAAGTCGAACTGAAAATCAAAAGGGAGGGATTATTTCATTATCCCCCAGTTGCGCTTCGCTT
>DIFH01000038.1 GCA_002427615.1 Paludibacter sp. UBA5753 | reverse complement strand
AGCCCGCTTCGGGGCTGGGGTTCTTGGTTATTCAACATCCCCCAGTATCGCTACGCTCACTGCGGGTTATTCACATTTAGCCACTCCGTGGCATAATATAGTTTTTCAGCAGACCCTAATTAACCAATTAACTAACTAACTAACTAATTAACCAATTAACCCTGAAAACAACACTCACCATATTAGGCTGCGGATCGGCGCTTCCGACCAAGAGTAATTTTCCCTCTTCACAAATTCTTGAAATGCGTGAGAAGCAATTCATGATTGATTGTGGCGAGGGAACTCAAATCCGTATGCGACAAATGAATGTTAAAACTAACCGGTTAGGGCATATTTTCATTTCGCATTTGCATGGCGATCATGTTTTTGGCCTTATTGGTTTAATTTCGAGTTTTGGTATGCTTAATCGCACTGCCGATTTGCATATTCATGCTGCTCCCGAACTCGAAAAAATCATGGAACCCCCATTGCATTTTTTTTGCGAAGGATTGCCTTTTAAGGTTGTTTTTCATGCTTTTAATCCCAAAGTTCACGAATTAGTTTACGAAGATCGTACGGTTCAGATTTATTCAATTCCATTGAAACACAGGGTGCCAACTTGCGGGTTTTTGTTTGAGGAAAAACCGCGCGACCGTCATATCATCCGCGAAATGATTGATTTTTATAAGATTCCAATATGGAGGATTCCGAAAATAAAACAAGGCGATAATTTTGAAACCGAAGAGGGTGAAATCGTTCCAAACGAGAAGCTAACTACCGCTCCCGACAAGCCTAAGCGTTTTGCTTATTGTTCGGACACGGCTTATTATGAGAAAATTATTCCCCTGATCGAAGGCGTTGATTGTCTCTACCACGAAGCCACATTCATGGATGATGAACTTATAAGGGCTAAGAACACACAGCATTCCACAGCCCGACAAGCCGCCACTGTCGCCCTGAAAGCCAATGTGGGAAAACTGATTATCGGGCATTTTTCAGCACGATACACCAACAAAAACGAATTGCTGAATGAAGCTAAAGCTGTCTTTGAAAATACCGTTTTAGGCGAGGATATGACTCTCTATAATTTTTAGTTTTCGTATTGGTTTCATTTGTTCCTCTAAAATTATATCAATACACAATTCTTTTTTACAATTTTGTACTTATCAGATGACAAATTTTTTCGAGGAATAATACATCTGTTTCGTTCAATACATCATATTGTTCACTGTCGACATCCAATACGCCTACAACTTTTCCCGCTTTGTCGAAAATGGGAACCACAATCTCGGAAACCGACAAACTGCTGCAAGCTATGTGCCCTGGGAATTTTTCAACATCGGGAACCAGTTGACTTTTTGCTTCTTTCCAGGCGACGCCGCAAACTCCTCTGCCAAATTGAATGCGCGTACAGGCTACCGGACCCTGAAAAGGACCCAGCACAAGTTCGCCGTCCTTCACTATGTAAAATCCAACCCACCACCAACCGAAAGTTTGATGCAGCGCCGCCGATAAATTGGCGAGGTTTGCCGTTAAGTCGTTTTCAAATTCGATAAGCGATGCAATTTGAGGCAACAGTTCCTCGTATTTTTCTGTTTTTGACAACCCGTTTGAGATATAAAGTTCTTCCGCCATGTTTTTGTGTTTCTGTTGAAATGCAAAGTTATATTTTTGTTTATTTTATTTCGACTGAATTCCTTTATAAGACAAACTTTGTGGCGTATTTAACATTTTATTATCGAAAAACAATAAAAAGATTTTGCTATTTGGAAAAATATACTTTTCTTTGTTGTTTGCAATTTGGAATTTGTGTTACACTTAACCTATGACTCAGACATTAAACATTTAACAAATAAAATTACAAGAAAATGAAAACCAGTATTATTAAATCAGTTATTTTAAGTTTACTGTTCGTTGGTTCAGTCAGCTTAATGGCTCAACAAGCGCCTGAAGTGCCGATTGATCCTAAAGTTCGCTACGGAAAATTAGACAAGGGTTTGACTTACTACATTCGCGCCAACAAACTGCCCAAAGAACGGGCTGAGTTTTACATAGCCCAAAATGTAGGCGCCATACTTGAAAATGACGACCAAAATGGGTTGGCTCACTTCCTCGAACACATGTGTTTTAATGGAACAAAAAATTTCCCCGGTAAAGGCGTGATTAATTATTTCGAGAAAATAGGCGTTAAATTCGGTTCAAATATCAATGCCTACACATCGCTCGACGAAACTGTTTATAACTTATCGGATGTACCGACTACCCGCGAAACTATCATCGACACCGCCTTATTGGTTTTGCATGATTGGTCAGGTTTTGTTTCTTTGTTGGATGACGAAATTGATGCCGAACGCGGCGTAATTCGCGAAGAATGGCGCACCGGTACAGGCGCTGAAAGACGTATGTGGAAAGAATCGAATATACTGAAATATCCGGGTTCGCAATATGCCAAACGCGATGTAATCGGCGATACTGCCGTAATCAATAACTTCTCCTATAAAACGCTTCGCGATTATTATCAGAAATGGTATCGTCCCGATCAGCAGGCAATACTCGTAGTCGGAGATGTCGATGTAGACAAAGTGGAAGCTAAAATTAAAGCAATGTTTGCCGATATTTCTAAAAAAGAAAATGCAGGTGAACGTCCTGTTTATCCGATTTTTGATAACGAAGAACCAATCATTGCTTTGGTGAAAGACAAAGAAGCCCGCATGACACGCATCGAACTGGAATATAAACACGATAAATTACCTGTCGAAGTAAAAAAATCGATGAGCGGATATGTGGTGAATGTTGCTAATAATTTGATTTCAACAATGTTGGGAAATCGTTTCGATGAAATAACCCAACAAGCTAATGCGCCTTTTGTAGGAGGATATGCTTTTTACGGAGAACTTGTTAAATCGAAAGATGCCTTCCAAATGTTGGTAGTGCCTAACGAAGGACGTGAAATGGAAGGATTGAAAGCAGTCTTGCTCGAAGCCGAAAAAGTTAAACGTTTCGGGTTTACCAATTCCGAACTTGAACGCGCTAAAACAGACTTGTTAAAAAGAACCGAAAAAGTATACAACGATCGTGAAAATCAGAAAAACAGTGTTCTAATCCAGGAGTATATACGTAACTTTTTGAGCGATGAATTGATCCCCGGCATTGAATGGGAATACCAAACCATGCAAATGATTTTGCCTAATCTTTCAGCCGATATGATTAATCAAGTTGCAAAATCCTATGTAACCGACAAGAATCTGATTGTATCCATCATGGCTCCTGACAAAGAAGCCGTAAAAATTCCTTCCGAGGCTGAAATTAAAACGGCTATCGAAGAATCTAAAAAAGCCGAACTTACTGCTAAAGCAGAGGAAAATATGAATAAACCGCTTATCAAGATAGTTCCAAAAGCGGGCAAAGTGAGCAAAATAGCTAAAAATGAAAAACTCGGTACCACCGAATGGACATTGAGCAATGGAGTGAAAGTGGTGTTTAAACCCACCAAATTTAAACAAGACGAAATTCTGTTGTCGGCATTTAGCCAGGGGGGCATTTCGAAGGTGGCAAACGTCGACGATCTTGCATCCGCTACCTTAGCCACAAGTATTGTTGGAAACAACGGATTAGGTGAATATACTCAGATTGAATTAAATAAATTGCTGACCGGAAAAATTGCCCATGTTACGCCTTTTATTAATTTGTACGAAGAAGGTTTCGACGGAAGTTCATCGGTGAATGATTTTGAAACTATGTTGCAATTGATTTACCTGAATTTCACAGCTCCACGCAAAGACGACAATTCGTATACAGCATTGATGAATATGTATCGTGCCAGCTTAGCCAACAGCGCAAGCGATCCGCGCAAAGCATTTTCCGATTCGGTCGGAACAATGATAACCAACCGGAATGCCCGTACCGTTATTTTGAATATTGAAACTTTAGATAAAATAAATCAGGACAAAGCGCTGACTATTTTCAAAGAACGTTTTGCTGTTCCTGCTGATTTCACATTCGTATTTACCGGAAATGTTGACCCGAACGATGCCGCCACAAAACAAGCGGTTTGCACTTATCTGGGTGGTTTAAAATCGAAAAAAGGCGGTGAAAAATTCACCGACAACAATATCCGCAAGCCAAAAGGTGAAGTGAAAAATTATTTCACCAAAGAAATGAAAGTGAAAAAAGCCTCGAATTTCATTTTATACAGCGCATCGTTGCCTTTCAATATGACAAACAGAACAGCGCTCACAGCTATTGGAAATATTCTGAATATAAAATACCTGGAAAGTATTCGTGAAAAAGAAGGTGGTTCTTACGGTGTCGGCGTTCGCGGTTCAATGTCGAATATGCCTATTGATGAAGCTACGTTATTAATGCAATTTGATACTGATCCTGAAAAACAGCAGAAACTGATTAACATTATTCATGCCGAAGTGAAAGAAATCGTTGCTAATGGTCCGAGAGTTGATGACTTGCAGAAGGTAAAGGAAAATATGCTGAAAAAATATAGCGAAGATTTAGCCGAAAACAATTGGTGGGACAATGCTATTGTTCGGTATTATCAGGATAAAATCAATCTGGTTGATGACTATAAAGCCTCTGTCGAAGCGCTTACTCCCGAGTTAATTCAATCTACCTTGAAACAAATCACCGATCAAGGCAATGTGTTTGAAGTAGTGATGAAACCTGCAGAATAAGGCATAAATTCATTGATATAGCCGTGACCATAATGTTGTTGGTCACGGCTTTTTTTTTATTAATTAGCGCCTGAAGGAAAACGCCCATCTCTGCGTTGCGCTCGCAGCAAAAACTACATAGGGTCTGCTGAAAAACTATTTTATACCGCGGAGTGGCTAAACCTGCCTGCCGCTGGCAAGCTTTCAGGACATCTTGCAATAGAAACAGAAATTGTAGTGCAAAGAAAATGGTCAGTTATATTCAAAAACCTTGCATTTACACCTAAAAAATTACTATAAATTACTATTTATCAGATTTGTTATACTTTTCAGTAGAACCTGATTTATAACGTGATTCCTCTCACATTATCATAAATATACTGGTACACTTTTCAGTTAATATGTGGTATACTTTTCAATTATTATAAACAGCAGGTAAGACTTCACGGTGTTGCGACTGATGCCAAGCGTTCGGGCAATCGTATTCAACTTCATGCCTTGCTTGTGTAACTGTAATAATTGTTTAATTTGACTCATAGGTCTTGTTTTTCCTGCCATAATCGATTGTGTTCGTAAATAATGGCTGCAAAAGAAATCAAAACCTAAGATAATCGAAAATAAAAGTGGTCAGCATGCTCCGTATTCTTGAAATGCCGGGCTGCAAACGCTTCTGCAAATGTGAATTGAGAAAAAATCAAAGTGGTCAGCATGCTCCGAAATACCGAAGCCCGATACGCCTATGAAAAATCATTAGCCCTCTTTGCTCTCTTGCTTAATTCTAAAAATACAAAATCTATTATCCTGCGATTGAAAAGTGATCAGTATCCGCCGTATTGTCAGAATATTTCACAAAATAATATCCGAAAATAACATTTACTAAGACCGAATTCGGATGGTCAGCATGCTCCGTTTTATCCAAACTGTCCTTTTCAAAACAATAATTGTCCTTTTCAAGCAATTTCGAATAAATTGTATTTTGTTATTTTATACATTTGCACTGTTCAAAACAAATAAAGTGCTAATGAAAGAAAAATATCTAAGCGGAAAGAAGAACAATGTCGTATTGGGATTTATTATTTCTATTGCCATTATGCTTATTGCCTCCGTTCCACGTTCCATGAGTGAAAATGGGTGGGATAGAAATAGTATTTTCGGAGCTGCATTGTATTCTTTTATCTTTTCGATGGTGGTTTGGTTTGCTCATTTATATTTAATCAACAATCGAATTGTTTCGAATAGAATAGCCAATCCCTTTTGGCGAAGTTTTATTAGTATTGTACTTGTGGCTTTGTTTTCTTACATTTTGTGTGACCGTTTTTTATCAGGTATTTTTAGAAACATATTCAACATTGATGAATTTCAGTTGGCGGCTAAACGTCCGGGCTTGTTATTTATGCGAAACATATTCCGTGGCATTATTTATTATTACATTCTGTTTTTTCAGAAGATAATGGAAGATAAGAAAAATGCTGAAATTGAAATTCAACGTTTAAAACAAGTGCAACTGGAAGCTAAAATAGCGTCGTTGAAAGAACAACTTAGCCCACATTTTCTGTTTAATACGTTAAACATACTTTCGACTCTAACCAAAGAAAAAGAAGCGCAGAATTTAATTTCCGAATTGGCTAATGTTTATAGATATATATTGCAATACAAAAATAAAGAAGTGGTGGAACTGAAGCAAGAATTGGATTTAATAGCCTCCTATTGGTATATACTGAAAATGAGATTTGGAGATTCTATTGATTTGATAATTGAAATTGATGATGGATTACTTGATTCGGTCTTGCCGCCATTAACGCTTCAGTTGTTGCTGGAAAATTCAGTCAAACACAATATAGCCGGCTTACTAAGACCCTTGAACATACGTATTTATAGTGATGGACAATTTATATTTTTCGAAAACAATTACCAACCCCGAAAATCTGAGTTGCTTTCTACCGGAGAGGGACTGAGTAATATCGCTCAACAATATCAATTGCTTTTTAGTAAAAAAATTGATATAAACAAGGGACAGGACACTTTTAAGGTTAGTCTACCCGTAATGAAAGAATATAATTCACCTAGTAATAACCAATAAAAATTAAAAAAATGAAAACAAATTTAAATCGTAACGTTACGGCAATTATGCTATTTGTTGTCTGTTTATTATTCTCAGTACCTATTAGCGCTCAGGATACCGCTAAAGATCAAGCTGAAGAAAGAGCTAAAAATATGACTGAGCAGATGCAAAAGAAACTTTCGTTGACTGACGCACAATATCAGTCCGTGTACACTATAAATCTGAAATATGCTAAAAAGAACGAACAACTGAAAAATAGCGATGAGAATAAAATGGCAAAATTCAGAAAGTTTAAATCATCGCAACAAGACAAGTCGAAAGAGCTAAAGACTGTTCTGACGAAAGATCAATTTGCTCAATACGAGGAATGGATTAAAGAGGTGCAAGCCGAATTAAAACAAAATTATAAAAATCGTGAGAAATAAAACCTGCCAGGTATGGATGTTTTAATTATTGAAGACGAGTTTCGAGCAGCAGAACGATTGCGTGAATTAATCATTGAAGTAGATGATACCATTCGAGTAATCGGGATGCTGGATTCCGTCGAACAGGCTGTGAAATGGTTTGGAGAACATGATTCTCCACATCTTATTTTTTCGGACATACAACTTGCCGATGGACTCTGTTTTGATATTTATAACAATGATACCATACAGGTTGACAGTCCGATTATTTTTTGTACGGCTTATGATGAATATCTGGTGAATGCTTTTGAAACCAATGCTGTAAGTTATCTTTTAAAACCGATAACTAAAGAGCAAATAGAAAAGGCGCTCGAAAAATACCAGTTGTTGAAGCAAGCATTTAATAAAACAAATCAGCATGAACTTATTGGCGCTTTATTGAGCGGTTTTCAGGAAGTCCAAAAGTATAAATCTTCTCTGATTGTCAATCAGGGAGAAAAAATTATTCCTTTGCGGACGATGGATATTACATTTATACAATATGATAATCATTCAGTTATTATAAATACGGTAACCAATCAAAAATATCATTATGCCGCCACACTTGATTTGCTGGAAGCACAGTTGAACCCGAAACAGTTTTTTCGGGCAAACCGACAATTTATTATCAACAGGAATGCCATAGTCAACGCCGAACGTTATTTCAACCGCAAACTCGTTGTAAAACTATCGCAACCAACTTCGGAAAAAATAATTATCAGCAAAGTTAAATCTTCTTATTTCCTGGAATGGATTGAACATTAACCGATTAAAATGTATTTATAAAAATATAGATTCAATGAAAACGAAAATATGTATTACAATATGTTGCTTAGTGTCAGAAAGATAACTTGACGTTTTCTTGCAAACACTACTTATTGTATACATATTGCTAACTAAAGTAATAACTAATAAAAAACCCGAAAATTATACATTTTTCAACTTGTTGAAAAAGTAACTGTTGACAAAGAGGTTTTCTATGAATTGAACGGAACTCTTTACAAACAAGTACAAACCAATGATGGAACCGTGTATGAAGTTAGCGGAGTAATCAAAGATTAAATATTCAGGAATGAAAAAGATTCTATTTTTATCGATTATTTTGGCCGTTTCAGGCATTCAGTTGGATGCTCAACGAAACAGGATGATACAACAATATTTTGAAAAAAGCCTGAATAAGAATGCCTCACCCAATTCCGGGCCGGCTCCCGATTACAGCAGTCCCTACTACTGGGCTGCATCGCCATACAAGCATGATAACAGCGACAGCATTCCGGTATTTTTAAAGCATGAAAAGCGTGACGAACGGGTGGATGTATTCTTTATCCATCCTACTTCCTACATTGGGATGGCTGACGAAAATGATATCCTCCAACCGGGAGCCAAAAGGAAGGATATCTTTAATATGCTGAAAACCGTTTCGTGGAATGCCGATTTAAGGGATACAGCGATTAATAACAGCACCGACAACCGGACGATTCTTTATCAAGCCTCTGTTTTCAATGCCGATGGGCGTATATTTGCGCCACGTTACAGACAAGCCAACATAAAAGCGTTCTTTGTACACGGCTCACCGGAGGCTGAAAAAGCGTTTGATCTGGCATATAGCGATATTAAAAAAGCTTTTCAGTATTACCTTCAACACGAGAATCACGGAAGACCGATTATTATTGCGTCGCACAGTCAGGGGAGTTTGCATGCCATCCGTTTGCTTCAGGAATTTTTCGACGGAAAACCTCTGCAACACCAGCTTGTTTGTGCTTACGTGGTCGGGTATCAGATTCCGATTGGCACATTTAAAAATATTCCTGTGGGTAATACGCCGGATGCAACCGGTTGTTTTGTGGGTTGGAGATCGTACCGGAAAGGAGAGATATCTCGTCAGGTTAAAAAGGAAGATGGCAACTCGGTTTGTGTAAATCCGCTTACCTGGACAACTTCCACTCAATGGGCATCCGAATCGTTAAATAAAGGCTCTTTATATGGTTTTAATCATACGATACCTCATGCTGTAGGTGCAGGCATTGAACCCAACTCGAAAGTATTATGGGTATCTTTACCAAAAGAAGCTGCAGATAAAATGAAAAAAATGAAAAACCTGCATATTTACGATTACAATCTGTTCTGGATGAATATTCGCGAGAATGTAAAACAACGTATTGACGCCTATTTCAAGAAGAATATAAATCAATAAAATAATAATGAAAAAATGAAATCTTATCTTTTTTTATTTTTATTGTTGTTTACTGTAAGTTGCAGTAAAAATAATGATGAAATCCAGCCAACGCCATCTGAATCTATGTATTTTCCTTCAAATACAAGTTCTGTCTGGGAAACCAAATCCCTTTCCAGCTTGGGTTGGAATCAAAACGCCGTTCAACCATTAAAAGATTTTCTTATTCAAAAACACACAAAATCTTTTATGATACTGGTGAATGGAAGAATCGTCATGGAAGAATATTTTAATGGACATACTGCTTCTATCGAATGGGAGTGGAATAGCGCTGGTAAAACCTTAGTAAGCACAATGACGGGAATTGCACAACAAGAAGGATTGTTAAATATTAACAATAAAGCATCAGATTATTTAGGAACAGGATGGACAAGCATGCCATTACCAAAAGAAAATTTGATTACAGTAAGGCATTTACTAACCATGACTTCAGGCAATGATGATACAAAACAATTCGTTACAAAAACCAACATAACTTATGTTGCTGATGCAGGAACCAGATGGGCGTATAGTAATATTTTTCAGGAATTAATTGATGTGGTTACCAATGCCGGCAATGAACCTTTTGAGACTTATTTCAACGAAAAATTAAAGAACAAAATAGGAATGGATGGATTTTGGAATTATGGATTAATTTTCACCATTTACCACAGCACCACCAGAAGTATGGCCAGATTTGGAATTCTGACATTGAATAAAGGAAAATGGAATAACGAACAGATTATCAATGAACCCTTTTTTAATGAATGCATTTCAACCTCTCAAACTATCAATCCCTCTTATGGATATTTATGGTGGTTAAATGGAAAAACAAGTTTTATGGTGCCAGGTGAACAAACTGTTTATCAAGGTCATTTGGTTCCAAATGCACCTGTGGATATGTATGCTGCAATGGGAGCAAGTGACCAAAGAATTTATGTAATTCCAAGTAAAAAAATGGTAGTTGTCAGAATGGGTGATGCCTCCGACCCTGCCAATCCAAATTTTGCATTATCTGGTTTTGACAACGCGCTTTGGGAAAAAATCAATGCTGTAATTAACTAAAGAAACAAAATAACAACAACCCGCTAATCGAGTAGAGCCCAGCCAGATATACTGACGGGGTAGCGTTTTAAGGCTTTCTAACGAATATGAAAAATGTCCTATTTCCAATTCTATACTGTCTTTTGACAATTTCGTGTAACAAAGATAGTATTGAACAACCTACAAAATCAATAACATTTGATTGTGTTAGTGGATCAGGTGCAGAAGAATTTATAGTGACTGGCGACCCGTACAATACATTCACGCCAACTGGTTATTTACCTTTTAACGGGTATGCCGACCCTTCAATCCGACAAGAGCCTAACTCGACTCGCATTTGGGTGGCATACAGTTTTCCTCATATTAAACAATCAGGAAATTATTATATCCCAAGTGTTGCTATACATTTAGCAAAATCAGAGGATTCAGGAAATACATGGTCGTTTGTGAAAAATTTATTTGAACCTATTAGTTTGAACAATCCTGCCAATACGAATCAAGATGGATTTTTAGACCACGAAGTAATCAATTTATTACCTATATCAAACGGTTCTACTACAGATTGGTTTGCAGTTTGTTTAAACTATTTCGTTCCATCCGTCGGCGGATATGCTTCAAGACCTAATAATTCGTTTTATATTTCAATTTTTAAATCAAATAGTCCTGACAATCTTGATAAAGGACAAGTGGGAACAATTGGAGGAAACCTTACTCATTCTGCATGGAATGTAAATACTACTTTAATACCTCCTGACTTAACTAATGATTACTTTTTTTGGAACGAACCTGCTCTTTACTACGATGCAGACAATGGAAAATTATATTTGATAATGGTGGCTTTTGTGTATAACGGTGGCAAGCCGGTTATGTCAAAAAATAATGTTTATGTTTATTCTACAACGCCGGCTGGAAATCCCAATTCCTGGACTTGGCAATTCAAAGGTACATTGGTTAATTCTTCAATTGCAAGCGAATTAGGTGGGGAAAGATTGTCTCAAGTCGATTTATCAAAAGGAACTGATGGTAAACTACTTTTAATATGTACTCCTGATGATTTCAATAGCACTAAAAATGATTTTAACCATAAAGGATGTAAAGTGCTGGAGATTCAATCGCTTGAAAATCCAGGTTTTGAAAGAGATGCTAACGAAAAACTAATAGTAAGAACAATAATTACCGCCTCAGATGCTAATGATTTAGGATCAGCCGCAAGTTCTTACGACCCAGCCTCATCTACTGGAATATTGTTCACAAAAAGAATAAAGAGTTCAACTCAGTTTACAACTTCTATATGGAAAACAAAACTAAAGCCGTAAGGAGAACCGACCCATAACAGCCAAGGTTTCGTTGTCCCGACTCATTTCGGAAAACAATGAATTATCCCCCAGTTGCGCTCGCTTACTGGGGGTTGTTCAAATTTAGCCCCGTCGGGGCAAAGAGTTTGAATACATAACAATCGACTAAATGGCTGATTATTATCAAATTTATTAGGGTGCTGAATAGTTAGCTTAATTCTCTATCTTTAGGAGAAGGTTGGGGAGAGGTTCTATTCAAATTCCACCACTGTAATTCCCGCTCCGCCAAACTGCACATGTTCGTCGTGATACGTACGAATGCCATGGGCGGTTCCAAGGTATTGCCGAATCATTTGGCGCAGGGCGCCGGTTCCTGTCCCATGCAGAATGCGAACCGAAGCTACGCCCACCATCACTGCATCGTCGATAAAATAGATGACGGCTTGCAACGCTTCGTCGCCGCGCATGCCGCGAACATCAATTTCCGATTTGAAAGTCAGCTTTCGCTGGCGGACTTCGTCGGTAGTAGTACTGCCAAGCGATTCAAACTTACGCGCTTCTTTTTTTAATTGTGTATGGCTGATGGGTTCGATCTTAGCCAGTTTTACCATCGATTTCATTTGTCCGAAAGCCACAAGCGCCTGCTTGTCCTGTATTTCGATAATTGTTCCGGTAGCGGTCTGTCCTTTTAACCGGACAGTGGAACCGACAACAAAGCTCCCTAACTCCCCCGTAGGGGGATTTAAGTTTCTCCCTTTCGGAGAGCTTAGGTGGGGCTTTTCTATTTTTTGAGGAGTTAGATGGCTAATCTTCTCGTCTCTCTTGGGAGAGGTGTCAGGGGTGAGGCGTTTTTTAAAATCTTCCAGTTCCTTCCTTACTGTTTTTGTTTTTTCTTTTTCCGCATCGGCTTCTTTAATTTGTCGGATAGTATTTTCTATTTTTGCGTTGGCTTCAGAAAGCAAATGTTGTGCATCCAATCTTGCTTGTTTGGTGATTTCTTTCCGCTGATGTTCGATGGAAGCCATTTCGGCTTCATATTTTGCCATCGTTTCTTCGAGTTTTTTCTCCTTCTGGCGGATTTGCTGGCGTTTGTTTTCCCAATACCGCTTGTCGCGCACAATATCCTGTAAATGTTTGTCGTAATTCAAGTGTTCCGTTCCTACTTTGTCAGCTACTTCGGCAATCAGGTCCTCGGGTAACCCGATTTTCCGGGCAATTTCCACTGCAAACGAACTGCCGGGATTGCCAATACTGAGTTGGAAAAGCGGTTGCAAATGTTGCCGGTCGTACAGCATGGCGCCGTTTACAATACCTTCGGCATCTTCGGCATAATGTTTCAGGTTGGTGTAGTGCGTGGTAATCACGCCAAAAGCCAGATTTCTATTGAAACGTTCCAAGGTGGCTTCGGCAATGGTGCCACCAATCATAGGCTCGGTACCGGTACCAAATTCATCAATCAACAACAGCGTCTTAGGATTGCTGTTTTTAATAAAAAACTTCATGTTCAGCAAATGCGAACTATAAGTAGATAAATCGTTTTCGATGGATTGTTCATCGCCAATATCAATAAATAAACGCTCAAAAATGCCGGCACGGCTGCTGTCGTGAAGCGGAACCAGCAAACCGCACTGCAACATATACTGCAATAAAACCACCGTTTTCAGACAGACCGATTTTCCACCGGCATTGGGTCCTGAAATCAGCAAAATACGTTGTTTTTCGTTCAATACAATGTCAAGTGGCACAATTTCTTTTCCTTGTTTTTTCAATGAAAGAAACAAAAGCGGATGAATGGCTTTTGTCCATTCCAATTGACAAAGATCATCCACTCTGGGTTTTATAGCATTGATTTCTAATGCAAAAAGAGCTTTTGCCCGTAAAAAATCAATCCATCCAAGGAAGTCCTGTGAAGCAAAAATGGATTCGGAATGGGGACGCACAAAATTGGTAAATTCAAGTAAAATACGTATCACTTCCCGACGTTCTTCGCCTTCCAGTTCCCGAACGCGGTTATTTGCCTCCACTACTTGTTGCGGTTCGATAAAAACGGTTTTTCCCGTGGCTGACTCATCGTGTACAATGCCATTGACCTTCCGTTTAAAAGCCGGCGAAACGGGAATGACCAGCCGACCTTCGCGCATGGTGGGCGCCACATCTTTTTCCACATAACCATCGGCTTGCGCCTGGCGGAGAATGGAATTCAAGGTGTGCGAAATGCCGCTTTGCACCTGAAAAATATCTTTACGTATGCGTGCCAGCTCGGGCGAAGCATTGTCTTTTATTTTTCCAAATTTATTTAAAATAGCATCAATTCGCAGAATAATTGTAGGAAATGTATCAACCCCGGCAACCAGTTCATGTAAATGCGGATAAAGCATTTTTTCATTTTTTGTCAGGAAAACCACCAACCGGCGCACCGCTTCCAATGCCCGACGAAGATCGAAAACATCCAGTTCGTCTAAAAACAAACCTTCCACGCGTATCCGCGACAAAGCCGGACGTACATCATAAAAGTCGCCAATAGGCAGTTCGTCAGCATTGGTAGTCAGTACACGCAGCATCTCATCGGTCTGGCTTAACAAACGCATAATATCGGCATAATCCGACGAGAATTTTATTTCAGCTACTTTTTCTTCGCCCAATGTGCTCACGCATTTGTCTTGCAACAACTGGCGAATAGAAGTAAAATCTATTTTTTGTTCGAAATGAGAAGGGTAAAGCATTTAACTATATTCTTGAATTTTGCTCAGCAAAGGTAATACTTCCAAGTCCATTTTCGAAAAGGCAAACTATTTTTTGACTAAATCATTAAGTGAAACGCCAATGTGATAGCGTTCAGTACTATCGAAAATCAGAAATCGGTCGTGAGCTAATTTTAGTTTAAATGCTTCAACGGGTTCATATTGAGCTTTAAACTTCTTGAAATCCAAAGCCAATCGTTAATGGACTGAACTGTTTAGCGTTTACAGATTCAAAAAGACGGACAACCGAAAATTCGATGGCCCGTTTTGGTAAATCTAAAATTTTATCAGAAGCCGGATTTTAATTTTTCTTTCAAAATTGAGAGCTTACACAAACGCCAGAATCAGTATCTGCGCCAGAATTACCCTCAGGAACATGGTCAAAGGATAAACGGTAGAATATGAAATGGAAGGCGCATCGTTTCCTGCAATTGAGTTTGAATAGGCGAGGGCAGGAGGATCGGTCATACTTCCCGAAAGCAATCCCATGAGTGTATAATAATTTAATTTCATAAACTTGCGGCCAGCAATGCCGACAATCAGCAACGGTAATGTGGTGATAATAAATCCACAGAGTATCCATAACAGCCCGTTGCCCGAAACCACAGTTTCCACAAATTTACCACCTGAGGCAAGTCCCACGCTGGCAAGGAAAAGGGTAATCCCGATTTCGCGTAACATAAGGTTGGCGCTTTGGGTGGTGTAGGTGATCAGTTTCAGTTTGGAGCCGAAACGACCCAGTAAAATGGCTACTACAAGCGGTCCGCCTGCCAGTCCTAATTTTACAGGCATTGGCATTCCGGGAATAAAAATTGGAATACTGCCAAATAGAATTCCTAAGAAAATGCCGACAAATATGGTAATAATGTGAGGTTCATCAAGACGTTTCAGTGTGTTTCCGAGCATCGTTTCGACGCGTTTAATCGATTCGGGATCGCCTACTACAACTACACGGTCGCCCACCTGTAAAACCAGATTCGGATTTGCCAGCAAATCGAAACCCGAACGGATAACGCGGGTGCAATTCACATTAACCGAGCGAAGCTTGAGTGAACCGAGTGTTTTACCGTTAATCACGCTACGGGTAATCACAATGCGGCGTGAAATCATCTTGTTTTCCGATTCTTTCCAGTCATACTCAATTTCTTCACCCATGATTGCAATAATTGCTTCGGCATCGGCTTCGGTGGTAACGACCCGAATAATATCTCCGTTTCTGATAATTGTTTTTCCGTTCGGAACGGTAAAGGTGTTTCCGCTTAACTGGCGTGAGACTACAAACTTACGTCCAATCAGTTTGTGTATCTGGGAGAGATTTTTCCCATCAACGGCTTTCGATTGTACTTTGATACTTATAACTTTGAAAACTTCAGCGTTTGATTCGTTTGCTTCGTGTAGTTTTTTTGTTTCATCGGCAAAATTGATTTTGAAAATGAAACGTATAAAAATCAACGAAAGAATGATTCCCATTACACCCAGCGGATATGCTACCGCGTACCCCAATGCAATTTGGGGAATTTCGGTGATCTGGCCGGCATCGTGTAACTGGCGCAAGGCTTCCTGGGCGGCGCCTAAGCCGGGAGTGTTGGTTACCGCACCCGAAAGAATGCCTACTAACATAGCCATCGGTATTCGTCCGCTGAAGGCATAATACAATCCAATGGTCGTTGCCACGCTCAGCAATACAATTACAGAAGCAAGCAGGTTGAGTTTCATTCCTCCTTCTTTAAACGAAGAAAAAAATCCCGGACCTACCTGTAAACCAATGGAAAAAATAAATAAAATCAGTCCGAATTCCCTGATAAAGTGCAAAACTTCATCGTTGATTGTGAATCCAAAATGGCCGACAGCGATGCCTACGAACAACACAAAAGTTACTCCGAGCGATATGCCGAATATTTTAACTTTTCCTAACATGACTCCCAGAGAAATCACAAAAGCATAAACCAAAATAATGCGAGCGATACTTTCCTCATTAAGAAGAGATGTTAACCATTCCATGATTAAATAAATATTTGATTTCTAAAAAGATAATGTTTAATAATACCTCATTGAGAATTGACTGCAAAAGTACAAACTTAATTCTTATTGTCCATTTATTTCTGATTATAATTTTAAAGAAATTTTAATTTATGCGTTCTCTGTTGTTTTTCATTTTCTTATCACGTAAAAATGAACTATTTTTGTAAACTTTCTGGTTTTTATTATTTAACGATTAGATGTCATGGCTGATTTTCAAAATAACAAATTAAATAAACGAAAAGTTCTTTTTATTGACAGGGATGGCACCATCATCATGGAACCGCAGGTAACTTTTCAGGTAGATAAAGTAGAACAAATTGAGTTTCTCCCCGGAGTAATTCGTAATTTGTATTTTATCCGTCAGAAACTTGATTTTGAATGGGCTTTGGTTACCAATCAGGATGGATTGGGAACGGATGTTTACCCACAGGAGAATTTTGATGCTGTACAGGGAATGTTTTTGCGGATTTTAAAAGGAGAAGGCATTGAATTTGATAAAATATTTATCGACAAATCGTTTCCAGAGGATAATTTAACGACCCGTAAACCGGGCGTTGGTATGTTGACGGAATATTTCTCGGAACAATATGATTTGCAGGGTTCATTCGTTATTGGTGACAGAATTACAGACGTGAAGCTGGCTAAAAATCTTGGTTGTAAAGCAATTTTTATGAGCGATGATACTAAAATTCTGGCAGAAAACGGATTGATTGATTATTGCGCTTTGCAAACTGTGAGTTGGGACAGAGTTGCAGAATTCCTTTTTGCCGGCGAACGCCAAGTAACGATTAAACGCACTACAAAAGAAACGGATGTTTTCATCCAACTGAATTTGGATGGTTCAGGTAAATGCAATATAAATACAGGGTTAAAGTTTTTCGATCATATGTTGGATCAAATCGGAAAACATTCGGGCTGCGACTTAACAATTCAAGTGAAGGGCGATTTGGAAATCGACGAACATCATACCATTGAAGATACCGCTTTGGCATTGGGCGAGGCTTTCGGAAAAGCTTTGGGAGATAAACGGGGAATTGAGCGCTATGGCTTTTGCTTGCCAATGGACGATAATTTGTGTGCTGTTGCATTGGATTTTGGCGGTCGGCCCTGGTTGGTTTATCAGGCTGAGTTTAAGCGCGAATATGTTGGCGATTTCCCTACCGAAATGTTGTTGCATTTTTTTAAATCGTTTAGCGATGCTGCCAAAATGAATTTAAATATCAAAGCAGAAGGCGATAACGAACACCACAAGATTGAAGGAATTTTCAAAGCCTTGGCAAAATCGATAAAAATGGCTGTGAAACGCGATATTTATCAATATGAATTACCGTCGACGAAAGGCGTACTCTAAATTTACAATTTATTCATTGACAATTTACGATTTTGAATGAAATCATTTTTTAAAGATATTTTTCTGACCATTACTTTCTTTTTTTTCATTGGGAGTATTTGCGCTCAGTCTACGGCGGTAGAACGTCCACGTTTGGTGGTTGGCATCATGATTGATGGATTGCAACAAAAACATTTGGATTTGCTGTCCGGTTATTTTGACCCGGGCGGTTTTAAAAAGATTACCAATCAGGGGGTAAATCTGAAAAATTTAAGTTACAATATAGTTTCGGCGGGAAATTCGTCGGATATTGCTACTGTGATGACCGGTTCTGTTCCTTTTTATCATGGGGTTGTGGGCGATAAGTATTTTAATAGAATTAACGACAGAGTGCAATCAATAATATGGGATGACCAGGAAATCGGGATAGGAACAACCGAAACAGTTTCGGCGCATAATTTGTTGTCGAGTACTGTTTTAGATGAATTGACCTTGGCATTTCCCAATAAAGCGAAAAGTTATGTCGTTGCCATTGATCCTGAAGAGGCTGTCATGTTGGGCGGACATACTGCAAAAAGTGTGGCGTGGATCGATGATGTTTACATGAAATGGGTAACAACCGGTTATTACCGCGAGGGTTTGAATCGAATGGCAGATGAGATGAATGTGAACGGAGGTTTTAAAACTCTTTCAACCCGTGTATGGAAACCTTTATATGCCATTCAAACGTATTTAGCTGCTTCGAAAAACAGTAATCTTGCCGCCTTTGAGTATCATCCGGCTGAAAAAAAATCCAAAAACTCTTCGGTAACTATTCTTAAAAACACGCCTGCCGCCAATTCGCTGGTAGTTGATTTAGGTCTTAAAATCATTGAGCAGGAAAAGTTGGGAGCCGATAACGTACCTGACATGATCATGCTTCAATTTACAGTCCGCACACCGCACGAAAAGTTTTTTTCATTGCAGTCGGCAGAAAAGGAAGATATGTATTTGAGGCTCGATAAAGAAATACAGTATCTTTTACAACAAATCGACACCAAAGTAGGATTGGATAAAACATTGGTTTTTATGTTTGGAAACCAGACAGATGTTCATTCGCCGACTGAATTAGGCGAGAACAATATCCCTGCAGGCTATTTCAGCGCCAATCGGTCAATGGCTTTGGTTAATTCCTACTTAATGGCGCTTTATGGACAAGAAGGTTGGATAACAGGTTATTACGGGAAGAATATATTTTTAAATAAACAGAAAATAGAAGAGAAAAAACTGAATTTCAAAGAAGTGCAACAAGCAGTTTGCGATTTCATGCTGGATTTCGAAGGCGTTCAATCTGCTTCTCCTACCTGGCAAGTGTTGGGTGTGGGTGGAAATTCGCAGTCGGAAATGGCTCGCTTGCGAAACTCAGTCCATAAAAACAGCGCGGGAGATGTAATTATAACTTTGCTCCCGGGTTGGCTCGAAGTGGATGAAAAACTGAATCCGGTCGGAGAATCAAACGCTATCGTGTCCTATTCACCTTTTTATTTTTACGGTTGGCAACTCAAGCCCCAGGTAGTAACAACTCCCTATCAGGTTACGGATATTGCCCCGACTTTATCGCGAATTTTAAATATTCCCATGCCTAATGCCTGCATTGGGAAGCCGATTGTGGAGTTCACCACATTTCCATAAAGGTGATTCGAAGAATATTTTTCTGCGCCAAATGCGGGAAAATAGTAAATCAAAGTCTATTAATTGTATTATAAATCAATAAATTGTAAATTTTCTCATGTTGTATAATTTTGACGAAATAATTGATCGTAAAGATACCAATGCTGTGAAAGTTGAGCGTTGTAAAGCGCTTTTCGGCACTGAAGAAGTGTTGCCTTTATGGGTAGCCGATATGGATTTCCGTACACCGGATTTTATTTTAACCGCCATTCGCCGGCGGTTGGAACACCCTATTTTGGGTTATACCGTGCCTCCGGCGAATTTTTATCCTATAATGCAAAAATGGATAACGGATCATCATAATTGGGATGTGAAATGTGAATGGATCGGATTTCTGCCGGGTATCGTTCCCGGACTTGCTTTTGCGGTGCAAAGCCTGACGGAAGAAGGAGATGAGATTATTGTACAACCTCCGGTTTATTACCCGTTTTTCCACGTAGTGCAAAACAATCATCGGACGCTGGTTTACAATCAATTGAAAGAAGAGAATGGTAAGTACGTAATGGATTTCGAGGATTTGGAGCAAAAATTTACTGCAAAAACCAGGCTTCTTATTCTTTGCAATCCGCACAATCCGGGAGGTCGGGTATGGACGCGTAAAGAACTTGAACAATTTGCAGCCGTTTGCGAAAAGCATCAGGTAACGATTATTTCGGACGAAATTCATGCCGATATGGTTTTACCCGGTAACGGGGTTCATACACCGTTGGCAACTGTTTCGGAATGGGCTGAGAATAATACGGTTACATTTATGGCGCCAACTAAAGTGTTTAATATGCCGGGCTTAATCAGCTCGGAATATATTATTCCGAATGCTAAGTTACGACATAGATTTGCAGAATTTCTGGAAGCTTCGGAAATGAACTCCGGGAATATATTTGCTTATATCGGGGCAGTTGCTGCGTATGAAAGTGGCGAAGAATGGCGTGTGCAAATGCTCGATTATGTGAAGGCGAATATTGATTTTGTCAAAGACTATCTCGAAAAAAATATTCCGCAAATAGTAGCCATGATTCCTGAAGCTTCATTTCTGGTTTGGCTCAATTGCAAAGATTTAGGCATGGAAACCGATGAATTGCATAAATTCTTTTCGCTGGAGGCAGGCTTGGGACTGAACAAAGGAACTGTTTTCGGTCCGGGGGGTGAATATCATTTGAGATTGAATGTAGCCTGTGCGAGAAAAGTGTTGGAACAGGCAATGAAGCAACTAAAGGATGCTGTGGAAAAAATAGTTGGGAGTAGGTAGTACTGGGAAAATATAATTAAAAACAAAAAGAAATTTGAGACTCAAAAAAAAACAGGGGGTGATACAAAAAATATGAGGGTATTAAATAGTGCTTGAAAGAAAACTCGGTGTTTGATAAGAAAACGTCAAGGTCAAGGCGCACGAAACAGCAAAAAAACGGAGTTTACTCTGGTAAATGAGTAGTTTTTGCTGCGAGTGCAACGCAGAGATTGGCGTTTTCTTGCAAACACTAAATAACAGCCGATAAACTGATTAACCAATCGAACAATCGAAACGAAGTAAGGTCCATTTGACGGGATGAACCAATTAAGTGATGAACTTAATCAACCTGTTCAACCCTTCACATGGAACGAATCTAAACTTTCTTTACACGAACCGCATTAATACCTCTTCGCCCCTGTTCAAGTTCAAAGGAAACAGTATCGCCTTCTTTTATGCTGTCGATCAAGCCGTTAACGTGGACAAAATATTTTTCCTGGGTACCGGTTTCTTTTATAAATCCAAATCCTTTGGAATCATCATAAAAGTCGACACGTCCGTTTCGAACAGCAGGAACTTCTTGATCTTCTCTTCTTGCAACGCCTATTTCAATGGTAGATGCATCAATCTTTTTCTTCTTTGCGGGATCCGGTGGCGTGTTGGTGAGATTTCCGTTTTCATCGACATAGGCAATCATGTTATCGAAACCTCCGCTCGAAGGATTTAATTTGCGTTCTTCTTTTCTTAGTTGTTTTTCTTTGTTTCTTTTTAAACGTTTTTTCTCGTTTTCCTGTTTGATAAAAGTGTTTTGAGATTTTGCCATTAATTTTCTTATATAATTTTAAAAATGATGTCGGTATCGTTCGATGCGATCAAGGAGTGGGAGTTATATGCTGAGGATTGAGAACAGTTTATATAAAACCGATTCGATGTGATGTGAATTGAATGATTGCTCAACTTGTTGACCTGTTTTTATGTCTTCGTGCAAAGATACAAAAAATAGTTGAAAGTGTTATAGATTGATTTTTAATGAATCAAAATTTAGCATGAAAGAGTAGGGTGGCGTTTTGAAAAGCCTGATACAAAAAAAATCTTATTAAAAGGCATACTATAAAAGTATTAGGCGATAATTGAGTCTTTATTATTCTTGATACGTTTGAATAAATGGGTTTATAGAGTAACGACATATCCTATATTAAAATTATTATTCTTTTTAATAATTTGATATTCAAGTGATAATGCAATTATACTTTTTTGTATCACCAACCTATATCCTTGGTAAATGTTTAAATAATGTTAACTATAAATCTTTTTTGCTAATGCTAATCGTCTATAATAAAGCACGTTATTTAAAAACAATAAGATTTTTTTATTTTTTATGTACTATGTATTGCAAGGTACTATAAATATATTTATATTTGCAGCGAAATTAATTTTGTCAATTGTTTTTTAGTCAATATTTCAGAGTAAAAAAAATAATTATAATCCCAAACTTTCAAATAGTAGCGTAACGAAATATCCCGAAAGTCGGGGCTCTCAAACGCGGAACACGGAACCTGACTGCCGTCAGGCAAGCACAAAAGACCAAAAAGATGATAACACTCACAAACGTAAACAAAACTTATTATACCGAAGCAACTTCGCTTCATGTACTGAAAGGCATTGATCTGCATATCTCTGAGGGCGAATATGTTTCTGTGATGGGTGCTTCGGGTTCGGGTAAATCTACTTTGCTGAACATTCTCGGCATTCTCGATAATTACGATACCGGTGATTACACGCTGAACAATAAGCTGATTAAAAATCTGAGCGAAAAACAGGCAGCTGCTTACCGCAACGAAATGATTGGTTTCGTGTTTCAGTCATTTAATTTAATTAATTTTAAAAATGCACTCGAGAATGTGGCTTTACCGCTTTATTATAAGAATGTGAGCCGCAAACGCCGTAACATAATCGCCATGGAATATCTCGATCGGATGGGTTTAAAAGACTGGGCACTGCACATGCCAAACGAAATGTCGGGCGGACAAAAACAACGCGTAGCCATAGCTCGGGCTATTATTTCGCAACCGAAAATTTTGCTTGCCGATGAACCGACCGGCGCATTAGACAGCCATACTTCGGACGAAGTTATGAAATTGCTGAATGAGCTGAATAATAACGGACTAACTACCATTATTGTTACACATGAAAAATCGGTAGCCGATGAAACACAAAAAATCATCCATATTAAAGATGGATTGATTGAAACTGTTGAAGAGAAAGTCCGTTAAATTGCCAAAGGGGCAATTTTGAGAATTTCAGGCAGTTGAGTTATTAAAGCGAACAGCAATCATGTTTTTTAAGGCTGCTACGGTAAAGATGATGGGTACAATACAAGCACTAATTTTAATTCCTCCGTCAACTGACGGAAATGGAGGGAACTATGGATATATTACAAGAAATATTAGCTGGTCTGAAACACAATAAGTTGCGTACAATGCTTACGGGGCTGTCGGTGTCGTGGGGGATATTTATCCTTATTGTCCTGTTGGGAGCGGGGAACGGGCTGAAAAATGGTGTAATGTCCAACTTTAGCGAACGTGCCGCCAATACAGTACAAATCTGGTCGGGACGTTCGTCGATGCCCTATAAAGGGTTGAAAAGCGGTCGCTCGCTTAATTTTGCCGAAAAACAAATTGTTGATGTAGATGAATCTTTAGACGAAACCGGCGGAAAAACCGGCGTGGTTGAAAAAAACATGACAATTACCTATCACAACGAATATGGTTCGTATAACGTTTATGGCGTTAATCCGGTTTATCAAGATATTTTCAACCTGAAGATCGAAAACGGAGGTGGACGGTTTATGAATGATCTGGATTTAAAAAATCAGAATAAAGTTATCGTGATTGACCGTAAAATTGAAGAAGTATTATTTAAAACCGAATCGGCATTAGGAAAATATGTGCAGGTAGGTAAAGTAATGTTTAAAGTGGTGGGCATAAACTCGAAAAAAGAACGTTATGGTGAAGGTTCCGCTTATATTCCTTTTACGACAGCACAATCCATCTTCAACCCGAATAAAAAGTTTTACAGCATTGCCATGCAGGTTAATGGACTCAAAACTAAGGATGCCAACGACAAATTCAACGACAAACTAAAGCAAACCATGTCGCAAAGTTTACGTTTCGACCCTACCGATACACAAGCATTGTACTTGTATAATGCACAACGGGACTACATTGAAACTATGAAAATTTTTGGAGGAATAACGATTTTTGTTTCCATTATCGGAATTTTCACTCTGATAGCCGGTATTGTAGGCGTAAGTAATATTATGTTGATGTCGGTAAAAGAACGTACGCGTGAAATTGGAATCCGCAAAGCCATAGGCGCTTCACCTGCAAGTATTTTGCGGTCTGTTATTATCGAATCGATTTTAATTACCACAATATTCGGCTATATAGGAATGGTTATGGGAGTTGGACTTACTGAACTTGTAAATATAATTATGCAACAATCGGCAGCCCAAAGCGATACAGGTATGTCGGTGTTTAAAGACCCTACGGTACAGCTTTCGTATGTGTTTATTTCAACAGCTATTTTAATTATTTCAGGCGTTATTGCCGGTTATATGCCTGCCCGTCGCGCGGTTAGGATAAAACCGATTGAAGCCATGAGAGAAGAATAGGAAAGCCCCAAAGTCTCTTTTTGAGGGTTTTGGAAGGCTCAAATTTAGAAATTTGTTTATATAGAAAACAATTTGCATAAATGAAAAAATCAGATAAATATTCAAAAATAAAAAATTCTATTTTCAGAAGTTGGGGTTTTTTTGATCTCGACCGCTGGCAGGAAATATGGATAACTATTACGCATAATAAATCGCGTAGCGTGATGACTGCTTTTGGGATTTTTTGGGGTATGTTTATGTTGGTTGCCATGGTTGGAGCAGGTGTAGCGTTGGAACGTGGGATGAATTCGCAAATAGAAGGCTTTGCCACCAATTCATGCTTTATCTGGACCGACCAGACATCAGAACCTTATAAAGGATTCAAAAAGGGTCGTCGTTGGGATATGGTTAATGAAGATATTCCTTTGCTCATAAACAACATTCCTGAAATCCAACATATTGCTCCTGTTCTGTTTGGCGGAGGAGGAACAAATAATGTGACCCGAAACGATAAAGCCGGAAGTTTCAGGATGAAAGGGAATTATCCATCGTACAACCGGATTGACGAAAGCATAATGATTGCCGGCAGGTATATAAACGATATTGATATTGCCGAAAAACGAAAAGTATGTGTAATTGGCGAACGCGTATACGAAGTGCTGTTCCCGAAAAACGAAGATGCTTTAGGAAAAAACATACAGGTAAACGGAATTTATTTTCAGGTAATTGGCGTTTCGAGGCACATTTCGAATGTAAACATTGGCGGCGATCCGAAGGAAACGGTTGTATTGCCTTTTACTACCATGCAACAGGCATTTAATCAGGGAAATATAGTACATTTTATAGCAGCCACAGCTAAGCCTGGCATAAAAGTTAAGGTGATTGAAGACCGGATCAAAGAAGTGCTGAAAACACGTCATAGTATTTCGCCAACCGATAAAACGGGAGTAGGCGGAATGAACATAGAGGATCAGTTTACCATGTTTTTATATTTGGGAATTGGCATCTCCAGTCTGATTTGGATTGTCGGGTTGGGAACCTTGCTGGCCGGAGGAATTGGCGTAAGTAACATCATGCTGATTACCGTACGCGAACGAACCAGGGAAATCGGAATCCGGCGTGCTTTAGGCGCTACGCCGCGTAATATCATTATGCAGATTCTGAGCGAAAGCATTGTATTGACTTTGATAGCGGGAGTGGCAGGTATCATGCTGGGCGTAGGATTGTTGCAGTTGGTAGGAATTGCACTCAGTCAGGGAGACCAGTTTTTTAAAGATCCGCAAATCAGTTTCACGGTTGCCATAGTTTCGTTGTTTATACTTTTGATTGTCGGAACTTTAGCCGGATTCTTGCCGGCAAACAGAGCCATGAGTATCAAACCGATCGAAGCTATCAGAGAAGAATAGAGTAATGTGATGATTTAATGCTTTGAAAATGAAATACGAATAATATAAATTGTAAATAAATATAAATCGGATAAATATGAAGAAATTTTTTAGAATTCTATTGTTGCTTATTCTTGCGGCAGCTGTACTCGGAACGTTTTATTTTTTATGGAAAAAATCGCGTCCGGTCGAAAAAAAATATGTGATAGAAGAAGTTACTGTCGGTAACATCGAAAAGCGAACTGTGGCAACAGGGAAAGTAGAGCCCCGCAATGAAATTCTCATCAAACCTCAAATGTCGGGTATCATTGCCGAAATTTACAAAGAAGCAGGCGATAGGGTGAAAGCCGGCGACATAATTGCCAAAATCAAGGTAATACCTGATATGGTAAGCCTTAACTCGGCGGAATCGCGTGTGGAACTGGCTCAGATTGCTTTCGATCAGGCTAAGCGGAATTACGATCGGGATATGAAATTGTATACCGAAAGAGTGATTTCAAAAGAAGAATTTGAAAAAGTTGAATTGCAGTATTTTAACAACAAAGAGGAGTTAAAAACGGCAAAAGATAATCTGAGTTTGATTCGTGATGGCATTTCGAACGATAAATCGCAGATGAGCAATACCTTGGTTCGCTCCACAATCAACGGAACCATACTCGATGTGCCTATAAAAGTGGGTAATTCGGTCATTCAGTCCAATAATTTCAACGATGGAACTACCATAGCTACCGTAGCCAATATGAACGACATGCTTTTTGTCGGAAAACTCGACGAAACCGAAGTAGGACGCGTAAATGCAGGCATGCCTATGAAAATCACCATCGGCGCTTTACAGGACATTAATTTAACGGCGGTACTCGAATATATTTCACCAAAAGGTGTTGAGGAAAGCGGAGCTATTATGTTCGAAATGAAAGCAGCCGTGAAAGTACCTTCGGATGTGTTTATACGTGCCGGTTACAGCGCCAATGCCGAAATTGTGCTGAGTAAAGCCGAGAAAGTGCTTACCGTTCCCGAAAGTTGCATCGAGTTTAGTGGCGACACCGCTTTTGTTTATGTGCTGAAAACGGAAGCGCCTCAAACTTACGACAAAAAACAAGTTAAAACCGGCATGTCGGACGGGATGAAAATCGAAGTGAAAAGCGGCTTGAAGGCTAAAGATAAAATACGGGGAGCTGAAATACTTGAGAAAGAGAAGAAAACTACTACTAACACATAAAGACAGCTGAAATCAGTTTTAATTTTTTACAATTATAAAAATATTGCTCCTAAAATAATTAGGTAATTTTAATTTCGCTTAAGAGGATTAGGGTTAAATATCAAACATTATGAAAAAAATATTTCTTATCATAGGCGCTTTACTTGCCGCTCTGCTGGCAAGCGCCCAACAACCCTGGACGCTTCAACAGTGTGTGGATACGGCGCTGGCTAACAACCGCAACATAAAACAAAAGGAACTGACCCGCAAGACAAATGAAATTGCATATCAGCAGGCGCGTAATAACTTGTTGCCTAATCTGAACGGTTCGGCAAGTCAGGGATGGAGTTTTGGGCGTTCACAAATTGCGGATGGTACTTATCAGAACCTCAATGTGTCAAACACTTCTTTTAGTCTCTCAAGTGGAATTACATTGTTCGATGGATTAAAAATGAAGTACAATATTGATGCCCGCATGGCTGATTTGAAAGCATCGGAAGCAAATCTCGAAAAAATCCGTCAGGATATTATCCTGAGTGTTTCATCGGCTTTCCTGCAAGTATTGCTCAATAAAGAATTGTTGCAAATTTCAGAAAATCAGCTCGAACTGACTCAAAATAAAATTGAACAACAAAAATCGCTGGTTGCCGCCGGAAAACTTGCCGAGGGTGAAATGTACGAGCTTCTTGCTCAACAATCGAAAGAAGAACTGAGCCGCACACAAGCAGAAAACAGCCTGAAACTTTCGTTGCTCGATTTGGGTCAGATACTTGAGTTATCCGATTTTGAAAAATTGGATGTAATTGTTCCCGCCGATTTAATGAACAACGAACTGCAAATGTTGGATGCTGAAAATGTTTATCGGAGCGCTTTAAACAATCGGCCTGAAGTTAAAAGTGCGGAATATCAACTGAAGAACAGTGAAAAAAATGTTCAGATTGCCCAATCGGCATATTTCCCGTCTTTAAGTTTTGGAGCCAGTGTGAGTGGCGGATACTATAATTCGGTAAGTACGCCAATGAGTACGAGTTTGGGTTTCAATCTGTCGGTGCCCATTTTCAATAAAATGGAAACCAGGAATCAGGTAAAAACAGCCCAAATTAACGTTGAAAGTAATCGTTTGAATGTTGATAATACAAAACTTGAATTGCGAAAAACCATTCAACAGGCATATTACAATGCGGTAGCAGCCAAAGCGAAATGGGATGCTGCAAGTAAATCCGAAATTGCAGGAAACGAAGCGTATCGCTTTGCCAATCAGAAATATGAAGGCGGACGGGCTACGGTTTATGAGCTTTATCAGGCTAAAAATAACCTGACGCAGGCTCAATCGGAAGTCGTACAATCGAAATACGAATATGTTTTTAGATTGAAAATCCTGGAATTGTTGATGTAAGACAAATCGGATGATTAGTTGAATAAGGAAAAAAGAAAAAACGCGAACGTTTCAAACGCGAAACATTGAATAATAAACAATTAAACATGAATGCAGTAAACATCAAATCGCAAATGCGAAAAGGTTATCTCGAATATTGCGTTCTGCTTATTCTGAGAAAAAAACCGGCCTACGCTTCCGATATTATTTCGGAACTGAAGGAGGCAAAAATGATTGTGGTGGAGGGAACATTATATCCTTTGTTGACGCGACTAAAGAATAGCGAACTATTGGATTACCGCTGGGAAGAATCGTCGCAGGGACCTCCACGCAAGTATTATGAAATGACCGAAAGAGGATTGGCATTTCTCGAAGAACTTGAAATTGCCTGGTATGAAATTAATCAGGTGGTTCTGAAAATTAAATCTACCCCAAACCCTTCCGAAGGAGCGGCTTAAGAACAAATAAACATAAACTAACCCTCTTTTTCTCCTTCCTTTTCCTTTTCTCCTTTGGGAGAGAGACTCGGGGCGGGAATAGGGCGCTAAACATCAATTCAAATGAAAAAAACACTGACTGTCAACTTAAACAACATCGTTTTCCATATCGACGACGATGCTTATGAAATGCTTCAGACTTATCTTGCCGATGTTGCCAGACATTTGTCGGAAGATGAGAAGAAAGAAGTGATGAACGACATAGAAGCTCGTATCGCTGAACTTTTCACCGAACGCCTTCAGAAAAACAAAAAGGTGGTCAATATTGATGATGTTCAGGAAATTATAAATGTATTGGGTAAACCAAGCCAATACACGGATGAAGATGACGAAGAACCCGAAGCTCCAAAATCGAAAAAGAAACGGGCTCGTCGCTTTTACCGTGATCCTGAGAATGCTGTTTTAGGTGGCGTGGGCGCCGGTATAGCCGCTTATTTTAGCTGGGATGTAACCTGGGTGCGTATTGCTTTGGTAATACTCGCGTTAATTAGTTCCGGCAATTTGATTCCGATCTATTTGTTGGTTTGGATTATTGCTCCTAAAGCTGTAACAGCCTCTCAAAGACTCGAAATGCAGGGTGAAGATGTGACGGTCGATAATATAAAGACAGAAATAAACAATGTGAAAAACTACATGGAAAGTGATAAATTCAAACAATCAGCTTCGAATGTGGGGGAGAAAATCCTTGAAGTCCTGCGTGTTTTTTTCAAGGTGATTGTCGGACTTTTTGGCGTTGTTTTCGGATTTGTAGGAATGATTCTGGCAGGCGTACTGATTTTGTCGTTTTTGTTCTTTATTTTCGACCCGGCAGTATTTGATGGATTTACGCCCGGATTAATGACAGACTGGATGGTATTAACGCCGGATAAAACGGTATTACTTGTTATTTCGGTATTGCTCGTTGTAGGGTGTCCAATCTTTATGCTTGTTTACTGGGCGATACGCATGATTTCAGGACGTCGGGATACTTCTAAAACTACCTTGTGGGTTGTACTGATTTTATGGATTGTAGGTTTGTTTATGTTTTACAGTGCAGGGGCAAAGGCATTGATTCACTGGAACAATCATTCCGATCATCCCTGGATTCTCAATTGGGAAGATAGTGATTCTCCTGTAAAAGATGAAGTTCGTTATTGTGAGCCTTTTCAGGGTATTGAGGTGTCGGGGAATATAGCGCTTGAATTTACCCAGGATTCAGTAAAGAAGGTTGTTATATCAGCTCCCGAGGATTTGTTGTCTTATGTGAAAACTGAGGTCAGAAATAATAAACTCAATATTTATACGGATAAAATCTTTTCGAATCATAAAGTCAGGGTTTTTGTGTCAAACGATTCAATATTCAAACTTCAAGCCAACGGGGCTTCACAAATAGAAGGAAAATCAAAGATAACAACTTCAAATCTTTTACTCGATTTAAGCGGAGCCAGCCAGCCAGGCACGATTGGATGTGAATGTAAGCGGACGGCTATCTGCTGAAATATCGGGAGCTTCGTATGCCGATATAGAGGGGAATACAGAATCGTTAAAGGTTGATGCTAATGGTGCAAGTAAAATGGAAGCCGATCAGTTAAGAGCCAAAAATGTTGAGGTAGAAGCAAGCGGTGCAAGTCACGCCCGGGTATATGCTACCGAAAGCGTGGATGCCGAAGCCAGCGGAGCCGGACAAATTGATTGTGAAGGCAATCCTACAACGGTAAGACGCTCCGAAAATTTAGGCTCAAATGTAAATATCAGATAAAAATACAGAGATTTACCCATATATTAACTTCATCCTGCAGTCGATTTAAATGACCGGAGGATGAAGATTTTTTGTTGACTAATAAATTTGTTGAGTCCCGAAGAGCGTACTATCCCGCGAGCTGTTTTTGTTTTAGGACGACATTATAATCAGGAAGATAACGCTGAAATATTAGGGCGAAGAAGTAACTCTTTGTAACTACTTAGCACCCTAATAAATTTGATAATAATTAGCCATTTACTTGATTGTTATGTATTTAAACTCTTTGCCC
>DIFH01000157.1 GCA_002427615.1 Paludibacter sp. UBA5753 | reverse complement strand
AAAATGGTCAGTTATATTCAAAAACCTTACATTTACACCTAAAAAATTACTATATATTACTATTTATCAGATTTATTATAGTTTTTCAGCAAACACTAAATAATCACAATATGAAGTATTTAAAAATTATATTGACAACCATCCTTTTTATTGCTTTAGCTTCACAGCTTCAGGCAAAAGAGCAGCCTTGGGTGCAACGGCTTGAGCCGGCTTCGTGGTGGACAGGCATGCAGCAATCCGAATTACAATTGATGTTTTACGGGACGGGAATCAGTTTAGTCGACATAACCATTAATTATCCGGGTGTAAACATAAAACGAAAAACGCTGACCAACAACCCAAACTATGTGTTTCTGTATCTCGACATTGCCAAAGAAACCAAGGCCGGAAAGTTCAGTATTGTTTTGACAAAAGGAAAGAAAAAACAGACAATCGTTTATGAATTAAAATCCCGCCGGCAAGGTTCTGCCATGCGCGAGAGTTTCACCGAAGCCGATGCGGTGTATCTGCTTATGCCCGACCGTTTTGCCAACGGAAATATGGCTAACGATTCCGTCAAAGGATATATTCAGGGTGTAAACAGGGCAGATTTAGCCAAACGCCACGGCGGAGATATAGAAGGCATTATTTCGAAGATTCCGTATCTGACCGATTTGGGCGTAACCGCACTTTGGACCACTCCGCTTTTTGATAACAACGACACGAACTACTCATATCATCACTACGGTTGTTCCGATTATTACAAAATTGATCCACGCTTGGGTAAGAACGAAGATTATTGTCGCCTGTCCGAAACCTGCCATGCCAATGGTTTGAAACTGATTATCGATGTCGTGCCGAATCATTGCAGTTCAGCGCACTGGTGGATGAATGACTTGCCCGCCAAAGACTGGTTCAATGTGTGGCCAGTTTTCACGTCATCGAATTACCGCATGACATCGTGGACCGATCCACATGCCGCACAGTCCGATTTATACAAACTCACACGTGGTTGGTTTGCACCGAATATGCCTGATTTCAATCTGAATAATCCGCTTTTATTCGATTACTTACGTCAGGTTTACGTATTTTGGATTGAATACGCCAATATCGATGGAATGCGCGTGGACACTTATCCTTACAACGATATTCGTCTCGCGGCTAAATTTATTCAATCCATTCGCGAGGAATATCCGAAAATGAATGTGGTGGGCGAATGTTGGGTAAAAACCCCTGCCGAAATTGCTTATTATCAGTCGGGAAACAACAACAAAGATGGCTTCGATTCCCGTTTGACGAGCGTAATGGATTTTTGTTTGAAAGATGTTCTATCAACTTCGTTTAATGAGCAGGAAAGTTGGGACACTGGCTTGGCTCGCTTCTATTCGCATTACGCTCAGGACTTTGTGTATCCGAATACGAATTTAATCATGAATTTCCTGGACAATCACGACATTGATCGCTACTCAACTGCTGTTAAAGGAGATGTGGCAAAATATAAAATGGGAATAGCCATGCTGATTACTGCACGCGGTTATCCGCAAATTTATTCCGGCACCGAAATCATGATTGACGGGATTGCCGGCAATTACGAAGGACATCGCTTCGATTTTCCGGGTGGCTGGCCTGCCGATAAACATGACGCTTTTACGCAGAAAGGCAGAACAAAAGCTGAAAATGAAGTGTTTAATTATATGAAAACGCTGCTGAATTACCGCAAAAACAATCCTGTACTCCAAAACGGAAAAATGAAACAGTTTATTCCTGAAAACGGAATCTACGTTTATTTCCGCTATAACGAAAATAAAACCGTCATGGTCATCGTTAATAACAACCAGGAAAAGAAAGAGTTGGCTTTGGAACGTTTTAGTGAGATGTTGGCCGGTAAAAAGCAGGCAAAAGAAATTCTTTCTCAAAAGAGTTATTTATTAGAGAATCAAATCACCATACCTGCTAAAACCGTTTTGATACTGGAAGCAAACTAACAAAATCATTAAATATATTTGAAAATGAGAAAAATATCGTTCAAAGAATGGGCTGAAAAAATCCATTTAGTACTACTGCGCTTTACTTTTCCTGTATTTTTCATTTTAGGTTTATCTTTTCTGTTTTTTCTTGAAATTAATCAAAAAAATGCTGATATTCAAGAACGTGTGTGGGCATTTTTTGCTCTGTCTATTCCTTTAAGCGTCGCAGTAACTTTATTCTCCGAGGAATTTAAAAACAAGCTTTTAAGAGCCGGTTTAAACTTGCTTTCTACTATTTTATTAGTCATTTATATTCTCACTCTCCCCGAGTCGCTGAGAGTTTCAGACGTTTATCAGCTTATTATCCTGGGTATAGTATTTACATTCAGTTCCTTCTTTGTTTCGTTTCTTAAAAAAAACAATGATATTCCATTTTGGGAATTTTCAAAAACATCCATTGTCCAGTTAGTTATTACTTTCATTTTCTCTCTGGTTTTAATGCTTGGACTGAGTCTTGCGGTTCTATCTTTGGATGAGTTATTCAAAGTAAATATCAGTGATAAAGTGTATAAAAACTTAGCCGTGATTTGTTGCGGATTATTTGCTCCTATTTATTTCCTTGCCAACGTCCTCGACGAGAACGAAAAACGGAAACACAAACTCGAGTTTAATAAGTTTCTGAATATTATGGGTTTATACATTCTGCTTCCTATTTTAGCCGTTTATGTGGTTATTCTGTATGTTTACCTGATTCAAATTATTGCAAAATGGGAATTACCCAACGGTTGGGTTTCTTGGTTGGTATCTGCGTTGGCTTTAGGTGGATTCTTGAGCATGATGATTTTATACCCTTTGCGTTTACAATCAGAAAATAAAGTAGTTACTTACTTTTCAAAATATTTTCCGGTAATAATTTTCCCTTTACTGATATTAATGACGATAGGAATTTTCCGTCGTTTTGATGATTATGGATTAACAATTAACCGCGGTTATGTTTTCCTGCTTAATTTATGGCTCTACGGAATATGTATCTATCTTTTTTTCTCTCAATCAAAGCATTTGAAATGGATAATCATCTCGTTTTCGCTGATTGCGTTTTTGTCTTCCATCGGTCCGTGGAGCGTTTTTAACGTGACTAAACGAAATATGATCAATGAAATTAATCATATTCTTGCCGAAAATCATTTTCTAAAAAATGGAAAAGTAATAGATAAAGCAGATGTGGTAAAAATTAAAATTGACGGGAAACAAGAACAGAAATTAGTCTCTAAAATTGATTACATAGTTGAGAATTATGGTATAAGTGCATTGCAACCTTTTTTCAGCGATACAATTGAAGGTAAAAACTCAGCAGCTATTACTCATCGGCTCGCCATTAAAAGCAAAAAAGAATATTCAGAAAATCAATCTTTTAATATCAATTCCGTACATCCGGATGAGACTGTAAATATACAGGATTACAATAATTTCCTGAAATTAAGAATGAATTACGATGCTGAAACGGTATTTGAAGATAATCAATATACCGTTAAATTCAGAAACTATCAACTTCAAGTATATAAAGCCAATGTTAAAACTCCATTTATAATGATTCCTCTTCAAAACAAATTAAACGTTTTAGCAGTTGCTGAAACTGAAAATAATTATAAACCGGAAGATTTTACGTTTGATGGACATAATTATAAGTTGATAATTAATCATATAGGCGGACAACGACTCGCCTCTAACGACAGCATAATAATCAATCAATTTGAAGCAAACCTGTTCTTAAAATAATCTACTATGACACGAGTCTACGCCAAAGGCAAGATGAGTTCCATGCGACCTTAAAAAAACAATTATTTACACATGAAAAAAACTCCATTATTTATTTTCGCCTTGCTTGCATTAACCGCCTGTCAGCCGAAACTAAACTTCCCCGCAACTACTGAAAACAACAAAAATCTGAATTCGTTGACAACGCTCGAAATTGGCGAAAACAAAATCTATCTTCAGGATTTCATTTTAAATCCTGCTGATATTGACTCTGTTACATCAAGTTCCAAAGCGCTTGTTATCTCTGTCTCCGATGATAAACTGACTGCGACTTTAACGGCAAAACCCGAAATGGAACAAATGGTTAATGTTCAAATCTGGGCAAAAGGGGTCGCTTATTCACTGCCTTGCCGGAAAACGGATAAAATTGATTACACATTTACTTTCGATACCCAGGGAAAAACCTACAAACGCATTCAGATTGCCGGGCAAATGAATGACTGGACTCCGGCACGCACCCCTGATTTACAATTGAACAACAAAGGTTTATACGAAGCTCCTCTTCATTTAAGTCCTGGAACTTACCTGTACCAAATGGCGCTGGATGGCGATCAGAATCACGATGCAAATAATCCGAACAAAGTAGATAACGGATTCGGAAAATATAATTCCATTTTACAAATAGCCGGCAAAAACGATTCGTTCCCTGCTTTGCTGACAGATGATTTTTCGAAAACTAAAATCATTTTATCTGCCCAAAATCAAGTAATTGAAGTTTTTGCATATTGGCAGAATTACCGTTTGCCGGTTCAATTTGTAAAAATTGAGAACGGTAAAATCACTATCGACATTCCCGCCGATGCCAAAGAACTTGATCGTTCATTTATCCGTATATGGGCAAGCAACGAATATGGAGTAAGCAACGATATACTTATTCCTTTACAAAAAGGCAAGGCGCTGACTGACAGCAAAGAAATTTCACGTATCGACAAACATGCTCAAATTATCTATTTTATGCTGGTCGACCGTTTTAAAAACGGGAATCCGCAAAATGATAAACCGCTGAATCGTCCGGATGTCAATCCGAAAGTAGATTATTGGGGTGGCGACTTAGCCGGTTTGCAACAGAAAATTGATGATGGTTATTTTGAAACACTCGGGGTAAATACTTTGTGGATTTCACCACTCAACCAAAACCCGACACAACCTTACGGATATTATGCGCCCATGAAAACCAAATTTTCAGGCTATCACGGCTATTGGCCGGTTTCTTCCTCTAAAGTTGATTTCCGTTTCGGTACGAACGAAGAATTTAAGAATTTAGTGGCCGATGCACACAAAAACAATATCAATATTTTGCTCGATTATGTGGCGCATCACGTTCACAACGAACATCCTTTTTACAAACAACATCCGGAATGGACAACTCCTTTGTACTTACCGGATGGAACATTGAACACCGAACGTTGGGACGACCAGCGACTCACAACCTGGTTCGATACTTTTATGCCTACTCTCGATTTATCCAATCCAAAAGTCGTAGAAATAATGACCGATTCGGCGCTATTCTGGCTCAAAGAATTTGATTTGGATGGTTTCCGCCATGATGCATGCAAACATGTTACAGAAGAGTTTTGGCGTGAACTGACGCTTAAAATGAAAAAGGAATTTAAAGAAAAAGACTTCTATCAGATTGGTGAAACTTACGGAAGTCCCAAATTAATTGCCGGTTACCTGACTACCGGAATGCTCAACGGACAATTCGATTTCAATGTGTATGACATTGCCAATACAGCTTTTGCCGGTGTGGGCGGAAGTGATTTTAACCGGGTTCAAAGCGTGCTGAATGCAAGTTTTTATACTTACGGTCATCATAATTTAATGGGTTATATTTCGGGCAATCACGATAAACCCCGATTTATGGCTTATGCTTCGGGCGATTTGAAATTCGGCGAAGATGCCAAAGCTGCCGGTTGGAATCGTGAAATCGGGATTACAGATTCAACCGCTTACGATAAATTCTTTTTGTTTCACGCTTTTAATCTGACCATTCCGGGTATTCCTGTCATATATTACGGCGATGAAATTGGTTTGACCGGTGGAAATGACCCGGATTGCCGCCGCATGATGCGTTTCGATGGTTGGAATAATCGCGAAACCAAACTCTGGAATAATATCGCAACGCTTACTCATTTGCGTAAAAACAATCCGGCGTTGATTTACGGCGATTTTATCAACCTGAAAACGACAGCCGACACCTGGGTTTATGCACGCAAATATTTCAGCAAAGAATCCCTGATTTTTATCAATAATTCAGCAGAAAGCCGTACTTTTGAAGTGGAATTGCCGAAAGTCCTGAAAGCTGACAAGCTGAGAGCTACTTTTGATAACAAATTCACAAAAACAAAACAAAAAATCAGCATTACTTTAGCGGCATATAGCGTTGAGGTAATACTGAATTAGAATTACAGGCATGGTGGAATTTTGAATCGCCCCAATATTAAATTTGGTGGAATCGGAATTCCACCATTCCCGAACGTCAGAATCTTCAAACTCTTCAAAATGATTCAAATAAAAGACAGCGCATTAGCCGCAGCAGCCGAAAAAGGCATGGACGAATTTCTTCAGGTTTTCATCGACGCATATCTCGAAGCTATCGATGGAAAATTGACAACTGAAAATATGTCAAAACTGAACGGTTTGCAACATACCTTGCTCGCCTGGCATTTTTTTAGCACCGAAATGCGCGAAGGCGGCTTCGTGCAATTGATACAAAACGGTTATGGCAGTTACATTTTTGCGAACCCTTTTGCCAAAGCCATTAAACAATTTGGAGCTGTCGAACTTGGAAAACTGATTTACAAAGCCAAAGAAATATACGACCCAAACAAAGCCGTTTTGGAACGTGAAACAACGGATGAAGAATTCACCGCCATGTATGTCGACTTTGAGGTTTTCGACGATTTGGAAGAATTGTATTTTGATATGGAAGAACAACAAACAGCGATGATTGCGGCTTATGTTGATGATCATATTGCCGATTTTGCAGAGATAATTTCGTAATACCAGGAAAGGGCTCCACAGCCTTGCGAAACCCTTTCTAAATAAATTACAGTAACATTTTTATTGCCTTTTCCAAATCTTCAGGAGTATCAATACCGACCGTTTCTATGTCGGTATAACCTACTTTAATCCGATATCCATTTTCGATCCAACGAAGCTGTTCGAGCGATTCGGCTATTTCGAGCGACGACTGCGGTAACTGCACCAGCTCCTGCAAAACTTCGGAACGATAGGCATAAATTCCCACATGTTTCAGATACGCATGGCTATTTATCCGGTTTTCAGATTTCTCACCTCGTCGGTAAGGAATTACCGAACGGCTGAAATACATCGCCTCATCATTTTTATTGACAACTAATTTCGGATTATTCGGATTTTGCAAAAAATCCAATCCATCTTTCTTTGTAACTTTTTTTGCTAATGTTGCAATCCGGGTTTCATCGTCGATGAAACAACTTTTCAAAATCTCAATTTGTTCAGGCTGAATAAACGGTTCGTCGCCCTGAATATTGATAACCACATCGTACCATTCATTTAATTTGGTAAAAGCCTCGTAGCAACGATCGGTTCCACTCCTGTGCCGGTCGGAAGTCATAATGGCTTTTCCGTTAAAAGCCACAACGGCATTGTAAATCCGCTGATCGTCGGTAGCCACGTAAACATCGTCCACCGCTTTTGAAACCTGTTCAAACACACGTTGTATCATAGGTTTACCGCCAATGTTTGCCAAAGGTTTACCGGGAAAACGCGTTGAAGCAAACCGTGCCGGGATGATAGCAACAAATCGAAGTGAAATCATTTTATTTAATCCCAGAAATTCTGTCTTTATTACGATATTTATCTTTTCGGTCAAATTTATGTTTTGTCCGTACAAACCATCTGGCATACCGGACAAGTAGCAATGCAATAATAGGATAAGTGGCAGTATTAAATGATTGGGACGACAAAGCCATAGCAATTAATGCCAACACCAACAACCCTAAATTAAACATTTGATAAACAAAAATACTTTTTCGCATTGGTTTAATCCAAATCAATATGGACGCCAACAAGTTAAGTGGATTTAGCCATAAAAGATTTAAATTATTTTTTACCAAAGGATGCGTCGAAAAGAACATGAGATAAAAAATAATTACACCTGCCAAACCGGTTGTAAAAAGACAAAAACTATCGACCAATGGTTTATAATGAGCTGTATTGTATTCTATAAACAAACTCAACAGACCGATAACCATTATTACACAAAACACAAAAAAAGGTTCATACATCCAGTTATTGTCTTCAGTATCAATATTTTCTGCATTTACCAGCACTTTTCTTTCTTTAATCAGTTTTTCGGGCTGGGTAATACCCGGTTTGAATTCTTTTGCAAATTGAAATTCATTCATTAATACTTCAGGCAGAAACATACTTTCAAATTGCGACGCATTTTGATCGGCATCCATCCCAAATACTAAATCAATCCCGAATTTCAACCAGGTGTCATCACCCACATAAACGCCTACCCACTGACGGTAAGTTTTTGGATCATTGTCCTCCTGAAATTGCACAAATCCATCAATTGAATTTAAAATTTTATCCCGCGGCCGGGTAGCACAGTTGTCAAACACAAAATTATATCTGTACTTTCTGTTTTCCGGTTCGTAGTTTTCCACTAAAGCATTTATCAATTTTCGTTTTTCAGGTACGGATATGTCGATAATTTGCTCCCAAACCATCGAATTCCGTCTGGCATATTCAGCGAGAAATATATTTGTCTGATTTACGCCCAAGTAATAATCCGTTTCTCCCTTGATAAACTTATAATAAAAATTGTCTGTTTCAAAACTGAATATCCCATAATTAAAAACCACATCTACCTTGTTTTGAGGATCATTTACCCGTATGCCCGTATGCCCAAACTTTGCATAAACTTCTTTTCCAGGCGAGCAAGTTACTAAACTTACAATCGATGAATCGCTAAATAACAATTGTTGAGCATCTATTTTAAAAAAAAGCAAAAATAAAATGGTTAGCAAAAATAGTTTTTTCATACGTATAATTTGTTGTTTTTTAATAAACCACAAATGTAGTAACATTTATTTAAAATCTTAATCATTTACCTTAATATAATTGTTAATATTCTCAAAAAAGGTTATATAAATCGGTTTCAATACAATTAATTTTTCAAGTCATTTTTTTTACCAAGTAAAAATTATTGAATAAAAGATGATTAATTCCAAAAATATTCTTCGTATTAATTGGAATTCATAAACTTAATTTGTAAGTTTGCGACATATAAAAATTCAAAACTCTGATTTAAAATATATTTTTCGGTCAAAAAAAAGGATAATAAATTACCGGTTTCCTTATTCACTTGGCTAATCAATGATTACAATTATAAATTTCAATCTGTCATCATGAAACGAGCAGGAACAGAGAGGTTCACCAAAGTTGATGAAAATGTGACACGCGAGCCTGCCTGTCGGCAGAAAAGTTCCATGTAACCTTTAAAAAACAATTATTTACACATGAAATATAAATTGTCGATAATAATTAACGTATTCCTGTCAGGATTATTCATACTATCTACTTTCAATCTTGAAGCAAGCAATAAGATTGTGTCCATCTCCGACACTTTAAAAGTGGCAACTTATAACATTCGCATTAAAACAACTGCCGATACAGGCGAACGTTCGTGGAAAAAGCGCAAAAAACAAGTAGCAAAACTTATCACAAACCATGGCTTCGATGTTTTTGGAGTGCAGGAAATAGTCGATAATTCGCAGGAAAGAGACCTGAAATTATTGCTTCCTTCATACAATATTTTTTCTAAAGGTCGCGACGATAGCGAGGGTAAAACCGGTGAAAAATTAGCGATATTGTATAATAAGACCCGATTTACCGAACAGGATAAAGGGTTCTTTTTCCTTTCCGAAACTCCGGACAAAGCCAGTAAAGGTTGGGATGCCGCATTGAATCGCATTTGTATATGGATAAAATTGTATGACAACGTTACGAATAAACCTTTTTACTTTTTCAATGTTCACTTCGATCATGTCGGAACTTCTGCCCGAGCCGAAAGCGCCAAACTCGTTATTTCGACAATAAAGGAAATTGCCGGAAACGAAACTGCTTTTTGTGTTGGCGATTTCAATGCATCGCCTTACGAAACTTCAGTTTACAATGCTATGACAAGCTATATGGCCGATAGCCGGGCAACATCCGAAACCGCTCCGAAAGGATATGCCGGCACTTTCAACGGTTGGGACATTAGTTCGAGCTATTTTTCAAAAGATGTTGAAATCGATTATATTTTTGTAACAAACATACAAACACTTACTTATTCTGTACTGAATGACATGTTTTCAGACAACATTTATCCATCGGATCATTTTCCTGTTATGATAACATGTAAAATAAGATAATGTTAATTATTTCTGTATCATATTAAATGAAAACCACTGAAAATAACAACAGCTTATAGAGAAGTACAAACAAATTATGCTTCCTAAACGTTTGAATCTATAAAGGAATATAACAACTGTTAAATAATGTGATTATTTTGCCTTAGATAATCCAAGTGAATTTAACAATTCCAATATATTTATACAGTCGGCTGAAAATATTTATAAAAAATGTGTTTACATATTCATCATACAAATGATTATCAACACATTATTAAAGATAATTCTCTACGTAGCATCTTATATCATATTTATTATGAAACAAATCCTCATCATCAATGGACATCCCGAAATGAGAAGTCTTTGTACAGAAATGGCCATGTCGTATCAGAAAGGCGCTGAAGCCTCAGGAGCCAGTTGCAAATTGGTTCATTTAAGCAAAATGAATTTCGATCCACTACGTCATCTGGATTACATGCAACTACACAAACTTGAACCCGATCTCGTTGAAATTCAAAAAGACATTAAAAATGCAGACCATCTGGTATTGGTATATCCTAATTGGTGGGGAACTTACCCTGCTTTACTGAAAGGGTTTATCGATAGGACTTTTCTTCCGGATTTTGCATTTAAATACCGTAAAAACTCTTTACGTTGCGATAAATTACTACTTGGTAAAACCGCAAGATTAATTGTAACCATAAATACGCCAAAATGGTATTATTATCTTTATTATGGTCGTCCGGGACACCGTTCCATGAAAAAAAATATCCTCGAATTTTGTGGTATTAAGCCGGTTAAAATAAGTACGTTTGGACCGGTAAAAACAGCCCATGAGTACAAAATAAAAGGTTGGCTCAAAGATGTTGAACGTTTAGGACAGAAAATGAAATAAACAAAAGCTCCCCAATTAAGAATTTTCAAATTACCAACTTGAAAATCACCGATCGGAATAATCAAATTGACTAAATTTGCTTTGTTACAAAATCAATATTAAAACCTGCCTGATTTTGTGAGCCGGATTATGTAACTATCAAAATAGAAAATTATCGTTTATTTCATAGTTCTCTATTGCTTGTTAAAATAAAAATAATTACATTTGCATATTTCCATGTCATTTATTGCATGTTATTATTTCAAATTTTAAAACACAATAAAAATAAATCAATTCATGAGTCCAATTATTATCCATAATTTTGATGAATTCAACCAATATGTAGGCAAGGAATTAGGAACATCCGATTATCTGAAAATTACACAAGAACAAATCAATCTCTTTGCTGATGCCACCCTTGATCATCAATGGATACATACCGACCCCGAACGTGCGAAAACCGAAAGCCCATTTAAAACTACTATTGCACACGGATATTTGACTCTATCGGTATTACCGTATTTGTGGATGCAGATTGTAGAAGTAAGGAACTCCCGCCTGACAGTAAATTACGGTATCGAGAAACTCAGATTTATGCAAGCGGTAACCGTTAACAGTGAAGTGCGTTGTAGGGCGAGGTTGAATTCATTGGTCAATTTAAGAGGCACCACCAAAGCCGAAATTTTTGCTACCCTCGAAATAAAAGACAGCAATAAACCTGCTCTGGAAGCTCATATTATTTTTCTTTACCACTTTGTTTAAACCCAGACTCTAAAAAACAGGTAATAGAAAATTGAAAAAACCGTATAAATATTTGTTTATACGGTTTTTTTAATGATTATTTTTATTCCCTGATTAGGTAATAGTTGAAAACAAAAACAAATCACCCTGACAGGGCAATGAAGTACAGGAAGCCAGGGACAGAATTAAAGTTAATTAATGGGCGATACTATCTTTACGGCGTAAAATCTCGGCAAAAGAAAGATAGATTTGTTTTTGGACGGAAAACTCAAAGAGCAGGAAAAAACAGATTATTTATCGAGAATACAATCGCTGCCCGAAAACTTTTCAAAATCAAAATTCAACGAAAAGGTGCAATCAATGGGAACGCTTGCCATCATGCACAATACCGGGCTCAGTCCTCAAAATTTGTATGTTGA
>DIFH01000081.1 GCA_002427615.1 Paludibacter sp. UBA5753 | reverse complement strand
AGCCCGCTTCGGGGCTGGGGTTCTTGGTTATTCAACATCCCCCAGTATCGCTACGCTCACTGCGGGTTATTCACATTTAGCCACTCCGTGGCATAAAATAGTTTTTCAGCAGACCTTATCTAAGGTTTGGTAATGCAATAAGAACAGAAATTACAACTACAATATTATCTTTTCAATTACTTCATTAAAAAATCATATTGAAACAGGATATATTCGGATATATTTAGTAATTTCGTTCTTTTATTTCGCTACGATTATTCCGAATTAGGTTACAAAATAGATTTATAATGAATTTTCTGAAATTAATTCGTGTTCAAAATCTCCTCTTTATTGCATTTATTCAACTGATGATGCGACAGGTAGTTTTGTTGCCCATCCTTCAGAAATATGGATTCGAAATCGCTCGGGATCATACTTATTTAATTTTATTGATAATTGCAACCGTATTTATTGCTGCAGGCGGTTATGTACTCAATGATTATTTTGATGTTAAAATTGATGCGATCAATCGCCCGAAAAAACTCATAGTTGGCAAGGATATTTCAAAGCGAACTGCTATGCTATTGCATCAAATTCTTACCGGCGTAGGGACGTTGACTGGTTTAGTACTGGCTTATAGTACCCGAAGTTTTACGCTGGCATTTATTTTTATTGTAGTTCCGGGTCTTTTGTGGTTTTATTCTGCAAGTTACAAACGGCAGTTCCTGACCGGAAACCTTATTGTTTCGTTTGTAGCAGCGCTTACTGTCCTGGTAGTTGCAATTGCCGAACTGGCTGTATTGAAAAAAGAGTTTGGCGGATTGGTTTACGAAACTCCTATTCCCGCTGAGTTTTATGGGTGGATGGGCGGATTTGCCATTTTTTCATTTCTTACTACCTGGATTCGCGAAATTATTAAAGACATGGAAGATGAACATGGCGATAGGGAAATGGAATGCAGAACTATGCCCATTAAATGGGGTCTTAAAAAAACAAAGATCTTTGTGTATTTTTTGATTGTCGTTACAATTTCAGCGTTGTTATTTGCCGACTATTTTTTAATCGATTTTGAAGGAAGTTTAACCTTGCGATTTGTTTTGGTAGGTTTGGCGTTGCCATTAATCATATTGATCTACCTGATTTCGGTTGCTAAAACTCCATATCAATTTCATCAGGCATCGACATTAGTTAAGTTTATTATGCTGGTCGGAGTTTTGTACAGCCTGGTTTTTTATTATTTAATGGCGAAGACTTACGGTTTTAGTCTTTTTGATTTATTTATGGTTAAATAATTTTGCTTTGACGGATTATTTTCAGACAGCATAAACCTACTTTGTATGATCGTCATTATTATTTCCTGAGTATAAAAAAATGAGTATTGGAATAAAAATAAAAATACATCCCCATTTTCGTTATGAAATTATTGCAAAATCTTGATAATTATAAAATTATTCTTGCGTCACAGTCGCCGCGTCGCCAGGAATTGCTGCATGGACTTCATCTCCAATTTGAAGTGAAAACGATTGATAGCGACGAAGATTTTCCTTTGCAATTAGTTGGCGTTGATATTCCCGTGTATATAGCCGAAAAGAAAGCAAATGCCTACAAAAATCAAATGGAGGAAAACACTTTATTAATCACGGCCGATACCATAGTCTGGCACGAAGGTAAGGTGTTGGGAAAGCCGGTTGATGAAATCGACGCAAAACGTATGCTCCAAATGCTGTCGGGGAAAACACATCAGGTGATTACGGGCGTTTGTATTTCAACGCTTAAGCGTCGGAAAACCTTTCATGTTATTTCCGAAGTCCGCTTTGCCAAACTCACTGAAAGCGAAATAGATTATTATCTTAAAAACTTCAATCCTTACGATAAAGCAGGTTCTTACGGTGTGCAGGAATGGATTGGCTACATAGGTGTTGAGCATATTAACGGTTCGTATTTTAATGTGATGGGATTACCTGTTCAACGACTTTATCATGAACTGAAACGCTGGAAAGATTAATTAAGACATTTATTTTCAACCGGTTGGTTGAAAGTGTTGAATAAGTATATTAAATTCTATAAATTGTTTGGTGGAAGTAAATTGTATAGTTCATTGTCAATATATCAATGAAATAACAATATAACTACCAACCAACTCTTCAAACTCAATACTCCACCTTATCTTCTTTATTTGACCACTCTTCAAAAGCTTTTATTGCTTCATCGGGCAGTAACTGACTGGTTTTTACTTTTCTTTTTTCCGGTTTTAAATCCATCTCATCATATATAAACGAATCATCAAAACCAATGTTTTTAGCATCAGTTTTAGTGTTACCATAATACATTTTATCGAGATGCGCCCAATAAACGGCGCCCAGACACATGGGACAAGGTTCGCATGAAGTGTATATTTCACAGCCTTTCAGATCAAACGTACCTAACTTTTTTGAAGCTTTACGAATGGCTGTCATTTCGGCATGTGCCGTAGGATCGACTTTTGCCGTTACGCGATTTACTCCTGTTGCTATAATTTTTCCGTCCTTCACAATCACTGCGCCAAATGGACCTCCACCCTTTTTTATATTTTGTATTGACAAAGCTATGGCTTTGCGCATAAACTTATTGTTTTGGTTCATTATTGTTGTTAAAATATTTTGCAGTACAAAGATAATGTTTTTTGGCTTAATATGTGTTTTTTATGATATTCAGAAAAAATCAACTCATCAATCTTTAATTGAGATATTGAAAAATGTAATAAGTTTGACAAATTACATTTCATTTCGGATTTCATTGTATTCGCAAAACAAATATCGAATGATAAAAAATTTGATAAAAAAAATAATATAATCTTGAATTTTTATTCGTTTATTTTCAAAATGTAACTTCAATTAATAAAAATGAAGATATAAATATATTGATTGAATATTTTTACAGAATATGTGTTGATAAAAATTCATTGACAAATAACAGGAATTAACAATAAAAGCTTTATATTTGCCGGACTACAAAAAACAGGCATGTTTTTTAACTAATTTGGCAATAAAAAAGATATTCTATTTTTTTGTGATTTTAATTTCGTAAACAGCGCTTGTCCAGTATTCCATTCCAATTTAAGTGTTTTGAGAATTAATCAGTCTTATGGCTTAAGTCAATTTTTGGAATCAATGAATACATTTTCTATTTAAAAATAATTTAGTTTTAATATTTATTTAAAAACAAAAAAGTTAATTTATGATGAAACGTTTAATTTATTTTGCTGTAGCAATCATTATGTTGATTTCTACAACGTTGAATGCACAAGTAACTACTTCAGGCATCAGCGGGAAAGTTACGTCGAACGGAGATGCTATTATCGGAGCTACCATTGTGGCAACTCACACTTCATCGGGAACTGTATATGGAGCGGTTTCTAATGCAGATGGTCGTTTTAATATTGTAGGTATGCGTGTTGGAGGTCCTTATGAAATTAAAATTTCATACATTGGATTTGCCGATGTAAAAATTTCCAATGTAAATCTACAACTTGGCGAAACTTACCCTGTTAATGTAAATTTAAAAGAAGACACAAAAGAGTTGCAGGATTTGGTTGTCTCAGCACAAAGAACCAAATTTACAACGGAGAAAACCGGTGCGGTAACGAATATCACAAGCAACCAGATAGAAAATTTGCCTTCAGTGAACCGTAGTATTTTAGACGTTACACGTCTTTCGCCCTATGGAGGCAATGGGATGAGTTTTGCCGGCACGGATGGTCGTACGGCTAACTTTACAGTGGATGGAGCTAATTTCAACAATAACTTCGGATTAAGTTCTGCTCTCCCCGGTGGAGGCAATCCAATTTCTATTGAAGCTATCGAAGAATTACAAGTTGTAATCACTCCCTATGATGTTCGTCAAACTAACTTCATTGGTGGTGGTGTAAACGCTATTACAAAATCCGGTACAAATACCTTCACAGGTAGCGCTTACGTTTATCATAAAAATGAAAACTTACGCGGCGATGCTGTGAAAGGTCAACAAATCGCAGGTGCGCGTGATGTAGACCGCAATACAACTTATGGTTTCACTTTTGGCGGTCCGATTATCAAAAACAAATTGTTCTTCTTTGTAAACGGCGAAATGGCTAAAACACCAACAATAGCCAATCGCTGGAGAGCTTCAACTGATGGTGTTGCTGATCCAGACAATTTTATTTCTCGCACAACAGAAAACGACATGAAGACGGTTTCTGATTATGTAAAAGATAAATATGGATATAATACAGGATCTTATACAAATTTCCCGGCAGATGAAAGCAACGACAAACTTCTTGCTCGTTTAGATTGGAATATCACAAACAATCATCGCCTGGCTTTACGTTATAATTACACAAAAAACCTTTCGTGGATATCTCCTAATGCATCTTCTATGGACGGGGGTACCCGTATGACTGAGGCAAGAATGTCACAAGCTTCCATGGCATTTGCCAACTCAATGTATTCGATGGACAACCTTGTTCATTCATTTTCTGTTGACTTAAACAGCCGTCTGTCTGATAATTTATCCAATCAATTTTTGGCAACATTCTCAAAACTTGATGATGTACGCGGATCCAATTCAGCTGAATTCCCATTTATTGATATTTTGAAAGATGGACAAGCCTATATGTCTTTGGGATATGAACTTTTCACCTGGAATAACGGCGTTCACAACAACGTTTTAAATATCAAAGACGAACTCACACACTATTTAGGCAATCATAAAATTGTAGGTGGAATAGCCTACGAATACAAGATGGCAGATAATGCTTATATGCGTAACGGTACAGGGTATTATCGCTACTCAAGTCTCAACGACTTCTTAACCGGAGCAGCGCCTGAGATTGTAGATTTAACTTATGGTTATGATGGAGAGAGCAATCCAGCAGCTCGCATAAGAACGAACAAAATCGGAGTTTACGGGCAAGATGATTGGAGTGTTACCGATAATTTCAAACTTTCATACGGACTTCGTATTGATGGTCTTTTCTTCAATAATAATGATTTGATAACAAACAATGCTATCCTCGCACTTGATTATTCCGGTCGTCATATCGATACAGGAAAATGGCCTGAAACAAATATCATATTCTCTCCTCGCGTAGGTTTTGTGTGGGATACGTTTGGCGACAAAAGTCTGAAAGTTCGTGGAGGTACCGGTCTCTTCTCGGGTAACTTACCGCTTGTATTTTTCACCAATATGCCTACTAACGGTGGAATGGTACAGTATCAGGCACAAATAAATGCCGCGGCAGCTGCAAAGAAAGGTTTTTCAATGGATGAATTTGCGGGCGGTCTTGTAAAAGATGCAAACGGAAATGCTACCATTGCTGCACTTTATAATAAATTAATATCATTGGGATATCCTTCAACTATTTCTCCCGAAGATGGAACAGTTCCCTCTGCTATTGCGGCTGTAGATCCAAATTTCAAAATGCCGGAAGTATGGAAATCCTCGCTTGCTGTTGACTATGCATTCAGAACATCTTTTCCATTCTCTGTAACAGTAGAAGGAATTTTCAACAAAACAATCAACGGTGTTTCTATTTCTGACTGGAGTATTCCATCTGTAGGTGGTTTTGCCCGTTTCAACGGCGTCGACAATCGCCCAATTTATCCTTCTGGTTATCGTGTTGGTACAAAAGCATTTGTATTGGAAAATACTTCGAAAGGTTATGGTTGGACAGGTAACATTACTTTCAATGCTCAACCAACAAAATGGTTGAATTTAATGGCTGCCTATACACATACTGTTGCTAAAGATATAACAGGAATGCCAGGATCTAATGCAGAATCTGCATTTACTTATGTTCCAACAGTGGAAGGCCCTAACCACATTCAATTGCACAATTCTCAGTACAACACACCCGATCGTTTGGTAGCTTCACTTACTGCTCACGATAAGAGCGGTAATCATTATAACCTTATCTATGAAGGATGGCTCGGTGGAGCAAACTACTCATTTATGACGGTAAACGATATCAATAGCGACGGCTACAACTACGATGCAGTTTATGTCCCAACTGATAATGAAGTGGCAACCAACCAATTCCGTTTTGTTTCGGAAGGCGATAAAACCCGTTTTATGGACTATGTACACGCAAACAGTTATTTGAAAAACCAACAAGGTAAATATGCTGAAGCTTATAGCGTTTATTCTCCTTGGGTACATCGTGTCGACTTTAGTTACAAACATGATTTTGTTATCAAAACAAACAATATTAAAAACACACTGCAACTTAGCTTTGATATCAAAAACGTTATGAACCTTTTCAACTCCAGTTGGGGTGTAGCTAAATATTTGAATCCGGCAATTGGTTCTGAAGCCCGTATTCTCAAATACGAAGGTGTTGATGCTGACGGTGTGGCTACTTTCTCTACGCCATCTTCAATCAATGGTAATACCCAAACATTCACGCCAAGCTACTCACTGGGTCAAACCTGGTATGCATTAATCGGTATCAAGTATATTTTCAACTAATTAAAAAAGCTCTGACAATCATGAAATTTAAAAAAATATTTCCATTATTTATTGCCATACTTGCCTTGATGACAAGTTGTGCAGATGAAGCAACAATGACATTGCTTGACGAAATTCAAGTATCTTCGTCTTACGTGGCTATCCCGGTAGAGGGCGGTTCTACAACCATTACTGTAACGGCTAAAGATAGCTGGACTATAGAAAAAGTGGTTACCTTGAAAGACAGCGTTAAATGGTTAACTATATCATCAACCGCTGGCAATGCCGGAGAAGCTGAACTTATTTTTTCAGCTTCATCAACATTAAATGGTCGCACTGCAGAGGTTTTACTTCAAAGTGGAGGTAAAACTCAGAGAATAAATATCATTCAGGGTCTGTCGAAAATATCATCTGCCACATGTGCGGAGGTAATTGCCGGACCGGACAGCAAGACCTATCAGGTAACCGGAGTTTGTACGTCAATAGCCAACACAGTTTACGGCAACTGGTATTTAAAGGATGCAACTGGCACTGTTTATATATATGGTACCCTTGATGCGAAGGGGGCAGAGAAAAACTTTTTAAGTTTAGGACTTGAAGTGGGAGATGAAGTAACTGTTCAAGGACCAAAAACTACCTACGGAACCACGGTGGAATTGGTAAATGTATCAGTTATCAAGATCAATAAATCACTTGTGAAAGTTGATTCGGTAGCAAACGCAGCGCTTCCTCTCGAAGGGGGTGAATTCATTGCATACCTTACCTGCAAAGGACAAGGCGTATCGGTAGAAATTCCTGAAGATGCCAAGTCCTGGTTATCAATTTCATCTATCCAATCAACAGGGACTAATACTGTTGTAAAATTCAATGCAATTGCTAATACCGGAGGAGATCGTACAACTACTCTCACGTTTAGTACTACCGATGGATCTAAAAACTATAGTACACAAACAGCTATTAGCCAAAAAGGAGCGATTAAAAATGTAACTGTTGCAGAATTTATTGCAGCTCCGGTCGACGTTAATCAAAGTTATCGATTGTCAGGCATTATTAGCAAAATTGACGATACTACATCAGGTAAAATATACCTGAAAGATTTCTCGGGTGAAACTTATGTTTATAAAATTACGGATTTTGCCTCAAATGAATTAAAAGTAAGCGACATCATTACAATTGTCGGAAAACGTGCTGCATACAATGGTACCCCACAGGTAAGTGGCGCTGTTCTGGAAAGCTCAAAATCGGTAACTCCGGCTACTATTGCGGAAGTGCTCACTAAAGCTGACGACCCCACTACTTACTTCAAAGTTACCGGTGTAATAAAGTCGATAACCAATGCGATATATGGTAATCTTTATTTACAAGATGGTGACAGCGAGATATTAGTATATGGTTGTTATCCGGGCTATGGTGCAACCGGCGACTTTAGAAAAAACCTGATAGCTGACAAAGGTCTTAAAGTTGGAGATACGCTAACAGTAATTGCTCCGAAAATAACATATGGAACAACAGTTGAACTTTCACCAAGTATTTATTTCAGCCACGTAAGTATTCCATAAGAATTTCGAAACCATATACTTTTACAAAAAACCGCCTCCTAATAAGAAGCGGTTTTTTTATATCTCAATATGCATAAATTAAATAGTGTTTGCAGGAAAACGTCCATTTCAGCGTTGCACTCACAGCAAAAACTACTCATCCCGCCTTGGCGGACTCCTTGTTTTCGCTGCTTCGTGCGCCTTGACCTTTTGATGTTTTTTTATCAAACACTGAGTTTTCTTCAAGCACGAAATACACACAAAAAAAATGCTCCGTTTTGTTTTGAACGGAGCATTTTTTTGTTGTAAATGGTAAATATTTGAATGGTAAATAAATGAATCAGGTATTCATGCCTCCGCAAACATTGATCACTTGTCCGCTTACATAGCTTGATAAATCGGATGCAAGGAACAAGGTAACCTTTGCGACTTCGTCGGGGCTTCCACCGCGACGCAAAGGAATCAGTTCCGCCCATTTAGCGCGTTGTTCGTCGGTAAGCGCATGAGTCATTTCAGTTTCGATAAAGCCGGGAGCAATGGCGTTGGCGCGTATACCTCGCGAACCGAATTCTTTAGCCACCGATTTAGCCAAACCGATCATACCGGCTTTTGACGCCGAATAGTTGGCTTGTCCCGCATTGCCCGAAACGCCTACCACAGAGCTCATGTTGATAATGCTGCCCGAACGTTGTTTCATCATTACAGGGGCACAGGCATGTATAAAGTTGAATGCGGATTTCAGGTTCACATTGATAACTGCATCCCATTGCATCTCGCTCATGCGCATCATTAATCCATCTTTGGTGATGCCTGCATTGTTTACCAACACGTCCACACGCCCGAATTCTTTTACAATTTTTTCTACTACGGTGTGAGTTTCTTCAAAATTTGCCGCATTTGATGCATATCCTTTGGCTTTTACACCCAATGCTTCAATTTCTTTTTGTGTGTTCAGGGCATTTTCATCGATGATTAAATCGGTAAAAGCGATGTCGGCGCCTTCGCTGGCGAGTTTCAGGGCAATGGCTTTACCAATACCGCGGGCTGCGCCGGTTACGATGGCTACTTTTCCTTCTAATAATTTCATAAGATATTCGTTTAATTTAATTTTGAAATTGATTGTCAAGTTAATGAATAATAACTCATTACCCTATTTCTTCTAAGGAAATACCAGGCAATTTTCGGGCACAAAGATAGTGTTTTTTTCTAAAAACGGGGCAATAACTGCCTATAAGGATTGAATTTGTGCAAAAAAAAAGAGAGTGTCCGAATTGAATAGAACACTCTCTAAAAGATATGGAAAATAGAATGAATCAATGTTTATGCATTCATCGATATCAGAAACTCATCATTGTTTTCGGTGCGTTCCATGCGATCTTTCAGAAACTCCATGGCTTCGATGGAGTTCATGTCGGCCAAATGGCGACGCAAAATCCACATACGGTTCAGCGTATCCTGATCGAGCAACAGGTCGTCGCGACGTGTACTCGAAGCCATGATATCCACTGCGGGGAATATACGTTTGTTCGACAATTTTCGATCGAGTTGCAATTCCATATTACCCGTTCCTTTGAATTCTTCGAAGATTACTTCGTCCATTTTTGAGCCGGTTTCGGTCAGTGCTGTTGCTATGATAGTCAAACTGCCACCATTTTCGATATTACGGGCTGCTCCGAAGAAACGTTTTGGTTTGTGTAATGCATTGGCATCCACACCACCCGAAAGTATTTTACCCGAAGCGGGCGATACAGTGTTGTAAGCGCGGGCGAGGCGGGTAATGGAGTCGAGCAGAATCACCACATCCTGACCACATTCCACCATGCGTTTTGCTTTTTCATGAACCATACTGGCCACTTTTACGTGACGTTCGGCCGGTTCGTCGAAAGTGGACGAAACAACTTCGGCACGAACGCTGCGCGCCATGTCGGTAACTTCTTCCGGACGTTCGTCGATGAGCAGTACTATCATATACACTTCGGGATGGTTGGCGGCAATAGCATTAGCTATTTCTTTCAACAACACGGTTTTACCTGTCTTAGGTTGCGCCACGATCAATCCGCGCTGGCCTTTGCCGATAGGCGAAAATAAATCGACCATACGAACCGAAAGAGAATCGTTTTTACCGGTAGTCAGGTTGAATTTTACATCGGGGAAAAGCGGAGTAAGATGTTCGAAAGGAACGCGGTCGCGTACATATTCGGGTGAACGACCGTTTATTTTATTTACCTTGATCAGCGGGAAGTATTTTTCACCTTCTTTAGGTGGACGAATAGCTCCGTTTACTGTATCGCCGGTTTTCAGTCCAAAAAGTTTGATTTGAGATTGCGATACATAAATATCGTCGGGCGAAGCCAGGTAGTTATAGTCGGCTGAACGAAGAAATCCGTAACCATCCTGCATCATTTCGAGCGTTCCGGTACCTTCGAGTATGCCGTCGAAATCGAATTGTTTCTCCTGTTTGTCGTTTCGTTGCTGGAATTTATTGCGGCTATTACCGTTATTACCGTTATTGGGATTGTTAGGAGTGTTGGGGGTGATGTTTCCGGGATTGTTGTGCCGGAGTTCGACGTTTACGGTTTTTACTTTTTCAAATGTTTCTGCGGGTTGTTCTGCTATACTTGTTATTTCGGTCTCTTCCAGTACGGGAATTTCAGGTATGTCAATTGACTCATCGCTATTCATTTCAGGATCAATCAATTTTTCGAGGACAAATTTTTTGACTGGAACAACAGATTGTTCTTCTGTTTTTGGTGTTTCGTCTTTCACTTCAACCGGTTTTTTTGCGGCAACTTTCGCCTGTTTGGCTTTAGCGCTTTTCTTTTGGGATGGCGCTTTAGTTTCCTGTACCGGAGCTTCGGCAATTTTTACAGCCGGTACTATGATTTCAGGCATCTCTGTTTTTACCGTTTGGTTTTCCGGTTTAGGGGCTTGTTCAGCTGTTTCTTTGCCGGAGCCGGTAGTAAATACTTTTTGATCGCCGGTCTTTTTTACAGGAACGCGGAGGCGTTTCTTTCGATCGGTGTCAGGTTTTTCAATATTTGTTTTTCGTTGTGCATTAACAACGGCTTGCTGGTCTAAAATATCATAGACCAAAGTTTCTTTTGTAGCAGAATTAGAAACCTTTAGTCCTAATTCGGTAGCGATGTCCTTAAGCTCGGACAGTTCTTTCGCATTCAATTGCAAAATGTTGAAGTTACTCATAAAGATGATGAATAAACGTTTTTAGAGGGAATTTTTCCTTTCTTGGAAAATAACGTTTTTGTGAATGTATTTAATTGTTGATTGTATGTTTCAATAGCAGGATGCTACTGATATCAGAAAACGATACAAAATTACTACTAAATTTTGAATATGCAAATTTTTCTTGTTTTTTTACGAATATTTGAATGAAAAACAGATGATTTGAATGAATAAATGGCAATCAGCTTGATTTTATGCAGTTTTTATTTTGTAACTTGTATCGGTTTTGCCTTTTACGATACTGGTAAGTTTTGATTTCAGCAGTTGGCGGCGGATTGGAGAAATCTTATCGGTGAAAAGATTTCCTTCGAGATGGTCGTATTCGTGTTGTATTACCCGCGCTTTATAGCCTTCAAATTCTTCAATATGTTCGTTGAAATCCGCGTCGTAATATTTTATTTTGATTTTCTCCGAACGAAACACGCTTTCGTGTATGCCCGGAATACTCAGGCATCCTTCTTCGCCCGCCACTTTATCTTCGCTGAATTCAAGCATGGCGGGGTTAATCATAGACACTTTAAAGCTTCCAAGTTCGGGATATTCTTCTTTTAAAGGCAACAAATCAATGACCAATACACGGATGGAAAGCCCAACCTGGGGAGCAGCCAATCCTACTCCATCGGCATGGTACATGGTTTCAAACATATTTTCGATCAGCTCATTGAGTTTTGGGTAATCTTTTGTAATCGGTTCGGCTACTTTGCGTAATACTGCCGTTCCATAGGTATAAATAGGAAGAATCATTATTAGTTTATAATAAATAGTTTATAGTAAATAGTTTGTAGTTTTGCTACAAGGTTGTATATAAGGATTAAGATATTCAGTCTTAGCGGGATTATCTACTGCCCTGTTACATACGCTATTGCCTGAATTCATTTGCTTTCAAGATAACTTTGCAAAATAATGGTTGCCGAAATTTTATCGACTAATTCTTTATTTTGCCTGTCCTTTCTCTTTAAACCCGCGTCGAGCATGGTTTTATGGGCTAAAACAGATGTGAAACGTTCATCGACGTAAACAAGTTCAATGTCGGGAAATTTTCGTTGCAAACTTATTACAAAAGGGCGTATATATTGCATTGACCCGGACTCCTGACCGTTCATTTGTTTGGGCAAACCGATTACAAACTTTTCTACCGGTTCGCGGGCTATATATTTTTGCAGGTAATCGAGCAGCTCGTGCACAGCAACTGTATCTAATCCGTTGGCTGCAATCTGGAGCGGATCGGTAACTGCAAGTCCCACACGTTTTTGACCATAATCGATAGCCAGTATTCGTCCCATAATTATTTTGTTTAGCGCTGCAAAGATACAAAAAAACAGCTCATTTTGTAAAATCTGATTTATTTAAGGCAAATGTTTAAGAACTTTGGACTTCTTTTTTAAAAGAGAAAAGGACAAAGGGGAAAATAATATTTAGGAGAAGAATTTTAGTGATTGATAAGAAAAGGTCAAGGCTGCACGAAGCAACGAAAACACGGAGTTACGCCAAGGCGGGATGAGTAGTTTTTNNTTGCTGCGAGTGCAACGCAGAGATGAACGTTTTCTTGCAAACACTAAATATCATAGGGTTGAATGGTTTTCGTTCAGACACTATATAGGTCTCAATTTATTATATTATCTTTCCTCTATAAATCCTCATA